>JAADGU010000037.1 GCA_013152195.1 Nitrospirota bacterium | reverse complement strand
TCTTGCCATTGACATCACCAAGCGCTTCCTTCAGCCTGCTGAACATCAGTGCCCTCTGCTTTTCATTGGCCTTTACTGCAGCCTCTACAACACCAAGCTCGGCATCCCTCTCGCCGGCAAGATGAAGCAGCGCCACTGTATCCTTTGGAAAACAGGAACCACCAAACCCGGGGCCGGGATGCAGAAATTTGGGGCCGATCCGCTTGTCAAGTCCCATTGCCCTCGCTACAACGTGGACATCCGCGCCCACGATGTCACACAGGTTTGCTATCTCGTTAATAAAGGATATCTTGACTGCAAGAAAAGAGTTGGAGGAGTATTTAATGAGCTCTGCTGTCTCAATATTGGTAATCACAAAAGGCGTCTCTATCAGATAAAGGGGCCTGTAAAGGTCCCTCATAATGGCAATAGCCTGGGGGCTCTCTGCACCAATCACCACCCTGTCCGGCCTCATAAAATCACCGATAGCAGAGCCTTCACGGAGAAACTCCGGGTTGGAGGCAATGTCAAAGTCAATATCATCTTTCAGTTTTTCCTTTATCCACTTCCGGATCTTCTTGCCCGTGCCCACAGGTACAGTGCTCTTTGTCACAATAATCTTGTAGTCGTCCATGTAACGGGCTATCTCCTCTGAAACCTCCTTGACATAACTGAGGTCAGCGGTCCCGTCACCCCTTGGGGGAGTGCCAACCGCTATAAAGATAGCAAGGGATGACTCTATTGCATCCTTCACCTTTGTGCTGAAGTTGAGCCTGCCCTCTGCAACATTTCTCTTGACCAGTTCCTCAAGTCCCGGCTCATAAAATGGGATATCACCCTTTTTCAGTGCCTTGACCTTTTTTTCATCCCTGTCCACACAGGTGACAGAAACCCCGAACTCGGAAAAACATGCGCCTGTTACAAGCCCTACATACCCTGTCCCAATAATGCCTATGTGCATTCGTCCTCCAATAATTTAGCTTATTTCCAGCAACTCAGGTTTAGTCTCGGAAAACTATAAGTTATACTATAAGAATAACCAATATCAACCCTCGAAGTCCATCCCAGGCCTGCATTTACAGGGTTCAGAACTCTCCGCCAACAAGCTGTGCCTCTACATAACCTACGGCAACCTTTGTCCTGATAAGCACAGGAATGTGCCTTTTGTCATCCGTGAGATATATATAAATATCACCTTTACTGTCAAATATGCCCTCTGACTTCATATTGGGTTTAACCACTATTGTCCTGAATTTCCCGGAGGGGGTTTGCACTTCTTCTTTCTTCAGTATCTCCACCTTCACATCCCAGACCTTAGTGCTGTCAAAAATCGTTACATGGACAGGCCGATTAACCTCAAGGGGCCTCTTTCTCAGGAGAAAAAAACCCGAGAGGGGATCAAATGTATTCTCCGGAACAGCATATGTCTCTCTTTTATTATCAAGATGGTTTATATACAGGGCTGTATTGTTTGCAGGGTCAAATATCACCTCCTTGTCCCTCCTGTGCCGCCCTTCCCTTATCTTCAGTCTGTATCTGCCGGCAACCCAGTGGATATCCCCTTTTGCAGGATTGTTCTTCTTCAGAACCACACTCTCCACACGATCATCCACCTTGTAGAAGACAGAAAGCCATTTTGCAGATTCGGCCCTCGAAACTATTTTTAAGGAATCCCCATCCTCTATAAAATCAAGCCGTGCCTCTCCTGCCTTTATACCCATCCAGATAAGGTCATAGCGAAAACTCTCGGAGGCAGAGACTGTGAAGGGCATGAGGAGCAAAATACCGATAATAAAGAGCAGGACAGATAACATTCCCGGGAATCCTGCTCTCCCTGTATAGCGAACTACTTTTTCCATTTCTCTATCTCCTCATGAAGCCTTATAAACCGTTCAATTGCAGGCTTTCCAATCCCCGGAATACTTCTGAATTCCTCCAGGGCCTCATCAAAACCGGTTTCCCTGTTTCCCTTGATCAGATTGTCAGCATATGCCACAATCTTCTCCTCAGGTGTCTGTGGAACGTAATCCTTGTCAGGAAGACCGAGGGCACGGGCCTCATCTGCAGTAATCCCCGCCCCTATATGCCTTTCAATAATTCTGACAATGCGTTCATCCACTCCCATATCCCTTGCCATTTCGGCACCAATCACTGCATGTTCAATCCCGTGAGTCCTTGCCCTCCCGATATCATGCAGGAGTGCGCCCATCCTGATTAATTCCCTGTCCACAGGGATCCTGACCTCATCGGCAATCCTGAGGGCAACCCCCTTTACGGCAAGAATATGCTCTATGACTCTATCCGGGCATCCGACTCTTTTTAATATCTCAATCTCTTTTTTATCCTCCATGGCCTCACCTCTTCAATCTGTTTAAAATCCGTGTTGCGGAGTTCATGATATCGAAATCCTGAAAGGGGACTTGCTTTTATATGCCTTTATATATTAAATTATTTAACACCAATAATTACAGGAATCACATGGAGGCACAATGGCGAACAAGAATCTATCTGCCCTGAAGCGTGTAAGACAGGCAGAAAAAAGAAGGCTCAGAAACCAGGACTATAAGACCAGGATAAAGACGTGCGTGAAAAAGGTTGAATCAGCAGTGGCTTCAAAGGATGCGGATGCAGCCCTGAATTTCCTGCGTGAGGCAATCACGGTTATCTCCAAGGGATCATCCAAGGGTATTATCCATCGCAATACTGCTTCAAGAAAGATTTCACGCCTGACGAAAAAAGTCAACTCTGTTGTTAAATCTGAAGCAGCCTGATAAAGAGATCCTCAACGGGATATTCACCTCCGGATGTCTTTAATCTCCTGTCAGCTTCTGACAGACACCTGAAGACTTCAGAGAAATATCCCTTCCTGCGGCTGCTCCTCTTTGACAACTCTGCATACTTCCAGTTTATCGCTCCAATAACGGCAAACGGGTCAAGACTGTCACGCATTGCACTGTAAATCCTGAAGACCTTTACCCTGTCTTTTGTTACCAGTGCATCAGCGAGGCTAAAGACAGTGTAAGTGGCTGAGCCATGTATAAGCTCACTGATGTCATTTATCTCAACCTTTGACTTGCCAAGAAGGGCAGCCTTTTCCGTCTCCTCGTACAGGACCCCCATATCAGTGCCGGCAGTAGCCATGAGAAGGGCAATGGCATCAGATGTTATCACCACCCCCCTCTGCCGTGCAAGTTCTGTAAGCCACGTCTTTATCTCCTGAGCCTTCATATCAAGCGAGAGGACCTTGACCCCGCCTTTAAACTTCTCTTTCATTCCCTTGTCCGGGGGCTTGAGCGAAAGCATCACAAAAACAGAGCCCGAAGAGGGGTTGTCGAGATAACTGAAAAGAACTTTTGATTCCTTCTTCTTCATCGTCTGCATGTTCCTCAGTATAACCATCTTCTTCTCACCGAAAAAACCCGGGGTGTTCAGGACATCCAGAATCGTATGCACAGGTGGTGCCGAATCAATATCATAAATCATGACATTGAACTCCCTCCTCTCCTCAGGGACCAGCACCCTGATCCTGTCAACGGCATTCTTCAGGAGAAAGGAATCTTTTGCATACAGATAATAGACAGGGGAAGGAAGGTTGTTTTCAATCTCTTTTAAAAACTGTTTCTGACTCACCTGCTCTCCTTTTTCTCTGTGTCCTCTGTGGTGAAACAGGCATTTGCCCTCATTTGAGATCAGTATTGTAAATCATCTCGGCAATAATCCTCTGGCTCAGATCCCTGACAGCCTTCTCTGTGGCGACTTCTCTCTGAGACTGAATGGCCTGAATATTGTCTGCAGAAACAAACGTCTCCATAAATTCGGAGCTTATCCCCTTAATCTCCCTCGTGGTGCCGTCAGGTAACCGGAGTGTTATATCAGCGACAATCTGTATGCTGTATTCAACAGAGAGGTCATCCTTTATACTCAGCGTATCAAGCTTGTAATCCGTCAGGACTGCCGATACCACATATTTAGCGGTCTCAGAGGAAGAAATTCCGCTTCTCAGCAGCTCCTCTGTAAAGACATTGATAAATAAATCCTGAAGCCCTGGCTCAAAAGTATGGTTTTCAACACCACTGATCCTTACGGATTTAACCGGCAGCCCGGATGTTTTATGGACTGCATAGCCGCAGGAGAGCAAAAAAGAGTATTGGAGAATGCAGATTATAAATATCAGGTTGCGGGATAATTTTTTGCAGTTTGCAACTCTCATTTTCTCCAGTTCCTTATGTGTCTTATTCCTGAATTAAACCTTTCGAGGAGTTTCTTTGCCCATACAAACTCACCTGCCAGGATAGCAAGGGAAAGGGGAATTACCACTGTTGCAGGCCCCGGAAGCACGATAAGCACAATACCCACTAACAGCAATGTAAACCCGATAACAATCTTTGTAACCCTTTTGGCCTGGGGAAGGGTCTTGACAGTCAGACGACTGACGAATAATTTTAGCGCCGTATTCATTTGTTAGTTTTATTATAGAGGTAAAAGACTCCCGAATACAAGAAAACTACCAGAACAGGATATGTTTGTGCTAAAATGAAAATCATGCTTTATACGGCAAATTTTATATTTTTACTCTCAATTGTTCCATGAAAACATATAAACCGCTCTCTTTAAAACTTATCAGGAGATACTCTTTAAAGGATAGAAAGAGCAAGGTAGAGGCATCAAAGGCGGCCGGGACTTTTCCTGAAGGTGGCACCTTTAAGGAATTCATGGACTCCCTGCCTGATATTCTTGCGGGCAGAGACTTCAGGGAAGTGATTGATGCCATAGTCAGGGCCCGGTTGAATGACAGGCCGGTTGTGCTTGCAATGGGGGCTCATCCGGTAAAGGTAGGCATCTCACCCCTTATCATAGACCTTATGCAAAAGGGGATAATTACTGCCATAGCTGCAAATGGTGCCACTGTAATCCATGACTTCGAACTCTCCTATACGGGAGAGACCTCCGAGGATGTGGCATCAGAGCTTGAAGACGGGACATTCGGAATGGCAAAAGAGACGGCGGTTATGATAAACAGGGCAATAAAAAGCGGTGCTGAGAAGGATATCGGCCTTGGAAGTGCAATAGGCAGACTCATACTGAAGGGAAGGGGATTTCATAACAGAAGGATGAGCATTTTTTCCGAGGCATACAGGCTCTCAATCCCAGCTACAGTCCATGTAGCCATAGGCACGGATATTATACACATGCACCCCGAGGCAAGCGGAGAAGCCATTGGCAAGACGAGTCTTCTCGATTTCAGGACCCTGACATCCGTGATATCCGACCTCGAAGGAGGGGTCTTTATTAATCTCGGCTCTGCAGTCGTAATGCCCGAGGTCTTTTTAAAGGCCCTCACAGTGGCGAGAAACCTTGGTCACAGGGTGAAGGATACTACTGTTACAATGGATTTCAACAGGCATTACAGGCCCATGGAGAATGTTGTGCGCCGGCCTGCTGCATCAGGGGGCCGGGGTTATTATATCACGGGACATCACGAGATCATGTTTCCGCTTCTTGCAGGAGCGGTAAAAGAAGCATTATCGAAACATAAACAACTAAACAATTAAACTCAAGAGAACCGTATGGACATAAAGAGACTCCTTGAAGAATCCTCAAAGTATCTGATGAATACATACAACAGATACCCCCTTATCCTGAGAAAGGGCCGTGGAACCAAGGTGTACAGCGTAGACGGAAAGGAATATCTCGACTTTGTGGGAGGTATTGCGGTTAATATCCTCGGGCACTGCCATCCCCGTGTGGTGGTGGCAATACAGAAGCATACAGAAGCAGGCCCAGAGGCTCCTTCACGTCTCCAATCTCTATCACATAGAACCACAGACAAAACTGGCCAGATTACTCGTGGAAAACTCCTTTGCCGACAAGGTCTTTTTCTGCAACTCCGGCGCAGAGGCCAACGAGGGGGCAATTAAACTCGCCAGGAAATATGCAAAGAAACATCATGGTGAGGAGCGGTTTGAAATAATCACTGCCCTTAACTCCTTCCACGGACGAACCCTTGCAACCCTTACGGCAACCGGTCAGGAAAAGTTCCATAAAGGCTTTGAACCCCTTGT
>JAADGU010000005.1 GCA_013152195.1 Nitrospirota bacterium | reverse complement strand
ACTGCCGGGTGCTCCACCCTTGTTGTGATTACGTGTCTTCTGTAGGGATATGTCTCGATGGCGCTCATTATAGCGGTGTTGTCGCTCTCCGTGCCGCAGCTTGTAAAGACGATCTCATGCACCGATAAGGGCCGCCACCCTTGCCCTTGCCTCCTCTATCTTCCTGCGGACCTGCCCCCCGAATGTGTGCATGCTTGAGGGATTTCCATAGAGGTCCCTGAGGTACGGGGACATCTCATCCAGGACCTCGGGGGCTATGGCGGTAGTTGCATTGTTGTCAAGATAGATTACGCTCATTGTGCCTCCACTACTATCTCCTCGCTGACGAGTTCTCTTAATTTATCCTGAATACCCTGTATTGTAACTCCGCCCATGGGGCATTCGGTACACATCGCCCTCAGGCCCACAATGACCCGGTTGCCATCGACATCTATCAGTTCGATATCTCCACCGTCTGCCTGAAGTCGCGGCCTTATCTCCTTTTCGATAACATCCTGTATGAGCGCTATCTTCTGGAGATTGGTCAGTTTCTTCGGCTTCTTCGGCCTCTCAGTCGCCTTTACCGACCATATATCCTTGAGGATCGCCTCTATCTCGGGAATACAGGAGCCGCAATCACCGCCTGCCTTTGTGTAGTTGGTTATCTCTTCCACAGTGGTGAGATGGTTTTCGATGGCAACCCTCCGTATCTTCTCCTCAGAGACCTGAAAGCAGTTGCAAACAATCCTCTCTTTTGTCTCCGCGGGTTTCTTCTCACCCCTGTAGTTGGCAATTGCAGCCTCAAGGGCCTCCCTGCCCATAACAGAGCAGTGCATCTTCTCCTTTGGCAGACCGCCGAGTGCCTCTGCTATATCCTTGTTGGTCAGTTTGAGGGCCTCGTCAAGGGTCTTGCCTTTTATGAGCTCCGTAAGCACGGAAGAGCTGGCAATGGCAGAGGCACAGCCAAAGGTCTGGAACTTTGCATCAATGATCCTGTCGGTCTCTTTATCAATCCGGAGTGTAAGCTTGAGGGCATCACCGCAAATCAAACTGCCGACCTCACCAACAGCGTCGGGATTCTCTATCTCTCCGACATTCTTTGGATGAAGGAAGAGCTCTTTTACCTTTTCAGAATATTCCCACATACTCTCTTTTTAGCACAGATTGAACGTCTTGTCAACAGCACAGGGCGCATCGGAATTACTGATAGGAGATCCGTCAGGTACAAAAAACGGACAAGGGTATGGAGTTTGAACGGTTTTAGGCAATCAGCGGGATTCACCGGGAGGGTGAATCCGATTGCTTACCTCGGAGTCCCGACCGGATGTCGGGACGAGAATGAGTGAAAACTCCATGCCCTTGTCCGTTTCATATCTCTATCCATTATTTGAACTTATATGTACTCAGAAGATCACAGACCCTGCCAAGGAATTCCTCTAATTCTTCGGGGGTGAGGGATTTCACGAACAATTCAACGTAAAAGACGCCCCTTTCAGGAGTGAGGGAGATCTGTTTTACATTGGAAAGCCTGTATGAAAGGGCTCCTGCAATCCCTGACGCCACTGAAGGATCCCTTTCATACAGTATCTCGACATCCAGCCCCCCGTGCCTCTCCACAGCTCTCTTCAATCTCTCCATGTTGTGGATATGAGGGCGTCTTTTTCCAACGGGGATGGTGTGTAGCTCTTCAAATGGTTTTTCCTTCAGAAAAAAGAGCAACTGGAGTCTGTCCTCAGCCCCGCGCAGCAACACAAAGGGCATATAGAGGAGGCTCTGTCTTGGCATGAGTGTCAGGACCGCCTGAACCTCCTCAAACCCCTGAACCTTGAAATCAGCACTGAATCCAACCACCCCGCCAAGCCAAGTGTATCTCTTCTCAACCGGTTTGAGCGCCCTTTCAAGGGAGGCAGCCGTGCCCCTGATCTTTTTCAGGTTTATCCTCTGCCCGTTGTAGTAGGTATAGATAAGGAGCAGGGTGAAGAGGACAACCCCGGCAAAGTATTTGTAGTCAAGCATCTCCGTCATTCCGCCTGCATCACCCGCTCTGCCCATTGTGCAGCCATGCCAACGAGCAATTCCCTTGAAATATGGCCCTCTATAAAGGGCTGTTTTACGACAACCGACCCCTTGAATGCCTCCATGATATGCCCTCCTGTTTCATCCATCATCTTAAATTTGTTCAGCAGTACAAGACTGATACTGATACCGAGACGGGAAAGTGCGTCCCTGATCCTTACGCTCTCCTTAAAAGCAAGCCTGTCCTGGTTCATCACCAGTATTACAGAGGATTTTGAGCTCTCCGTAAAGATGGATTTCAGGAAAGAGACCCTCTCCATCTGGATGCCGAGTTCCTTTAACACAGGGTCATCCTCCTTTTCCATCTCCAAATCCCTGTACGGAGAATCTTCCCCCCTGATTGAATTAACGGTCTTTCTCCTGCCGAGTATCGCCTCCCTCCAGTCACTCAATTTCTCAATCCAGAGAGTGGAGGTAAAGGGCAGTGCGAATATCCTGAGCATAAGCCCTGTTGGAGGGGTATCCACAATTATATAATCCACCCGGTCCTGGTACTTCCTTATCCCCTCTATAAGTGCATACATTATGGCTGCCTCTTCCATGCCCGGTGAGTATCTCAGTATATCAAAGGCATTTTCAAGGTTTATAATCCCCAGGTAGCGGTAAGTCTCTTTCATCCTGTTGATGTTTGTCTTTATGTAGGCCTCTGTGCACCTGTCTGTATCAATCTCCTCTGCAAGGAGGTTTTTTGCGATCTCTTTTGGACCCTTAAACGGCCTGCACCCGGCTATATCGCAGAGGTTGTGGGCAGGGTCAATCGAGACCCAGTAGACCTTCTTCCCCTTTCCGGCAAGATGGCAGGCAAGGGATGCCGACGAGGTCGTCTTGCCGACCCCTCCCTTTCCAATGAAAAAAATGGTCCTCACAGGTCTACAAGGTCTGCCCATTCGGACAGCCTGTCGTCGTGTCTGAGGGAGCGGCTGATCATGACGCTCAACTCCCTCTCCAGCCAGGGCAGAAGGGCTATGCTGATATGTCCCGGAGGTGCGGGCATTCCGGAAAAAGCACCCATCAACACAAGGGCAAAGGCGTTCTCCATCTCCTTCAGCTCCGCCTCTATTGCACTGACACTGCCCTGCTTAACCCCCGCTGAAAACAGGGAGAAAACGTCCTTCAGCCTGTCATACAATGAGTCCATTGTCCCCCCTCAGGCCTTCTCAGGCCGGAAAAAATCATAGATGAGGATAAAGTTTAAAAAAAGCATTATAAGGGTAATTGTGCCAAGGATGTATGCCTGAACCGGGCTTTCGGCCATAAACCCGGGCACAACCATGACAATAAACCATACAGTGGCAAGCGTAACGGTCAGCCAGAGAAAGAGGGCGGGTGCGAGTATGTTCCAGCCCCGGACCTTCTGCTCCCTGATCGCCCAGGCAGCCACTGTCATCATGGCTATGGATGCGAGCATCTGGTTTGCACCGCCAAAGGCCGGCCATATGACGGTCCATGCACCTGTCCATGCCAGTGCAATGCCTGTTGCCGCTGGGATTGCGCTGGCCGTCCACCTGTTGGAAAGAAATCCGTAAACAAGGGGAAATCTGCCCTTTATGGGTGCCAGTATCTCCACAAATGTGTACCTTGCAAGCCTGTTGGTCGTATCCAGTGTTGTCATGGCAAATGAGGCCACCCACATGGATGCAAGGATTATCATAAAATCCTTTGGCAGTTTTAAGACAGAATGCGCTGCCTCGGCATAAGACTTTGAAAAAATTCCCACCGGGCCCCCAACACTGTTTATTGCGGCTATATATCCCGCTGCAAAATCCGACGGGGAGGTTTTTAAGGCATTTACCGTATCAGGGGGGATTACGTCATAAGCGAATGCACCTATGCAGACAATCACAAGGGTGGAGAGAAAACCCTCTGTCAGCATCGAGCCATAACCGATAAAAAGCCCCTCGGTCTCTCTGGAGAGCTGCTTTGAAGTCGTGCCTGAAGCCACCATTGCGTGGAAGCCGGAAAGAGAGCCGCAGGCTATTATCAACGGTATCACCGGCCAGAAAGGCGTTGGCAGGCCCCCGATTGCAGGTGCGCTGAAGGATGTAAATGCCGGCAGCGTCATGGGCCTGAAGGCAATGACAACGGCCGCACCACCGATAACAAGGCCGGCAATAAGAAGCCATGCGTTGAGGTAGTCCCTTGGCTGAAGCAGTATATTGACCGGTATGGATGCAGCTATAATAATGTAAAGGAAGAAGACGATCATCCACGTCTGATAACCTGCATGGAGGGGAAAGGCCTTTCCCAGCACAATGGCCGCTGCAAGCATTACAATCCCTATGGCGGTAGCCAGAAAGAAGTTTATCCTCAGCCTGTACATGAGAAATCCGAGCACAAGGGCCGCCCCTATCTTGAGTATATAGGCAGAGGGAACAGCCGCCTCTTTTACAAAGATCCTTCCTATAATCGAGCCAAAGGCAGCCACAACCAGGATAAGGACAAAGAATACAAAGAGTGAAAAGAGGTAACCCGTCCTCTTCTTTATAACCCGCCCTGCTATCCACTGCACGGAATGGCCGTCGTATCTCACTGAGCTCATGAGTGACAGGTAATCGTGCACAGCACCGATAAAGATATTTCCGAACCATATCCAGAGCAGGCCGGGAAGCCACCCCCAGACCATGGCAATTACAGGTCCCACTATCGGGGCAGCGCCTGCTATGGATGCAAAGTGATGGCCGAAGAGCACATACTTGTTTGCAGGTATGAAATCCACATTGTCGTAAAGCCTGTGTGCCGGCGTCTCATGTTCACCCTTGTTGACAACGGTCCTCTCAAGGTATCGGCCGTAGAACCTGTAGATCAGATAATAGAGGGTCAGCCCGGTAATGAGTATAAAGGTTGTGTTCATAAATTAAGCCCGAAGAAGCAAGCTGGAAACCATAGAATTCTGGAGCGAAAAAGGCAAAAAGGGGCAGCCCCGGACAGACAATTATACTGAAAACAAAGCCCTTATTGCCAGGCCCTGAAATCTCCGGCAGAAAAACCTGCAGTGTCGGGGACATTCAATCCCCTGCATCTCTTCAGGCCGGGCTCTCTCTGCCCAGCTTTTATAAAGCAAGATTTTAACGGTCACCATCGCTTCGCCGAAACCTTGTCTTTTGCAGACAAATAAGCTATCATATTACATATACGTAGATTCTGAATCCCTGTGATAAAAGAGCGTCTGAACCAGACGACAGAACGCTCTCTTCAATAATTACTGTATATACCGGAGTTCCAATTGCGGCGTTTTGGTTTTCTGTTAACAGTTATAAGCCTGTTGTTATTTACCCCGGATATAGCTGCCCCCACCAATGTTGACATAAACAGCGTAACATATGACCAGCTCTTGCGCCTTGAGGCAGAAGGCCTGATAGGAAGCGCAATTCTGACAACAAAACCGCTGAACCGTAACGAGGTGGCAAGACTTATACTTGAGGCAGAAAGGAATTCCGAAGGTAAAAGCCTCCATATCAGGCAAATCATAAAAACCCTGAAGGAGAGGTACAGGGCCCAGATAGAGGGTGCAAGATATATTAAACCTCTTGATACCCTGTATGGTAAATATGTATACTCCAGCGATACCTCAAAAGTTCTTAACTACAACAACGGACCTCTATAAAAAAGGCTCCAATTTCAGATTCGGCTTTTCCTCAGAGATGGACATCGGGTTTTTTTCTTTCCACTTAAATCCCGAAATCAGGTACTCTGATGATGAGAGAGACCTGATAATGAAGAGGATTTACGGCGCCCTCGATTTACTGGGATTGGAGCTGGAGATTGGCAAGGATTCACAGTGGTGGGGGCCGGGGTATCATGGGGCCATGCTCTTCTCAAACAACCCTGAGCCAATGACAATGATTAGACTTGGCAATCCGCACCCCTTTCTCCTGCCATGGATATTTAAACACCTCGGTCTTTTCAAATTTAGCACCTTTTTGACAGAACTCGAGTCTGACAGGGCATTTCCGGAACCTTATTTCTGGGGACTCCGTCTTAATCTCAAGCCTGTGTCATATTTTGAGTTGGGAATTCAGAGGACCTTCTTTTTAGGTGGAAGGGGTGAAGATGAAACCCTGGACGCCTGGCTCAAGACGATGAAATTCGAGAACGGATACGATGTACCACAGGACGGACACGATGTACCAAATGACCAGCACGTTGGGGCCGATGTAAAAATAACACTCCCCTTCAGGTGGCAGCCCCTGCAAGTGTATGGAGAGATAGCAGCAGAGGACATATCAAGAAACATAACGATTAAAGGAGGGTATCTTGCCGGCATATACCTGCCGAGGATATTTAACCTTGAGACAATTGATCTGAGGGGAGAATACACGCGGACCCGGAAAATACTCTATCACCATAACACATACAGAAGCGGCTATACGTACAAGGGAAGGCTCATCGGCCATCACCTTGGCAGTGATGCTGAAGGCCTTTTTGTGGGCACATCCCTTTACGGAGACGGGGACACAAGGTATTCATTTTATTATGACAGGGAGAAAAAGGGCCTGACCAGCAGAAAAAATCCCGAGGTGAGCCACGAGTTTGTTCTTGCCTTAAGGCAAAGGGTTTCAGAGAGAACGGAACTGTCTCTAAAAGGTGGATACGAACGGGTCAGGGATTCCGGGTATATTTCAGGGAATAATACAGACAATATAGCGTTTGAAATTTCCTTCGATTCAAGCTGGTAAGAGAATTCAGTCAGGTGCAACCGAAGGTAAAAGTAAATGTAGTCACTGCCTTCGGGTATCCCGGAGTTTTTCCCATATCACGGATAGAATAAGCTTGTAACTGCGGCAATCTTCTCCGGTGAACCAAGGACGAGGAGTACGTCTCCGGCACGAATCTGCGAGTCTCCATCCGGATTGGACAGTATCTGTGAATCCCTGCGTATTGCCACTACAGTAACCCCGAACTTTTTCCTGAGATCAGTCTGGGCCAGTGTTTTTCCAACCAGTGGGGAGTTTTCTTCAACCCGCAAAGCACTGACTTCAACGCCGGGAAGGTGAAGCTTGAGATCAGGAAAAGATGCAACCGGTCCACTGGAAAGGCTTCGAAACATCTCATAACCGTCTGAACGTACCTCAGCAATGAACCTCTCGATCTCGTCTCTGGGGACAAGGTATTTTCCCAGAACCCGGGAAAATATCTCCACCGAGGTCTCAAACTCCTCGGGAACGACCTCATTGGCTCCTAACTCATAAAGGGGTTTCATCTCCTGAAGATAGCGGGTCCGGACAATCAGATGAACGTTTGGATTAAGTCTCCGTACAAGTTCGGTAATCCTGCGGGTTGCGGCAGGATCGGATATGGCCACTACAACAATCCGCGCATCCCTGATATCTGCATGCTGGAGCACGGCCTCCTGTGTTGCATCCCCATAATAAATGGGCTCACCCTTTGCCCTTTCATTCCTTACCACCTCGGGATTCATCTCGATGATAACATAGGGGATATTTCCCACCCTGGCGGCACGTGCCAGATTCCTGCCGTTAACACCAAAGCCTATGATAACAAGGTGGTCTTTTTTGCGTTCAACCTTTATTCCCTGCACCGGATGCAGACCGTTCTTCAACCGCACAGGTAAAGGCAGCCGGGAGGCAAAATCCGCCACCCGCGGGGCAAGGGCCATCACAAATGGTGTTGCAGCCATGGTCAGAACAGATACAGACAGAAACATCTGATAAACGTTCCCCTCAAGCAGTCCATGTTCAAGCCCGGTTTTAGACAGGATAAAGGAAAACTCTCCAACCTGACTGAGTGCAAATCCGACCAGGATTGCCGTACGTACAGGAAACCCGAGCAGAGTTGCTGCAAACCCCGCCAATGCAGCTTTTACTATCATGACAGCCACAGTAATCAGGAGAATGAGAACGGGATGCTCAAAAAGGAATCCCCCGTCAAACAACATCCCTATCGAGACAAAAAAGAAGCTTGTAAAGACATCCCGAAAGGGCGAGATATTGCCGAGTGCCTGATGACCGTACTCAGATTCGGATATAACCAGCCCCGCCAAAAAGGCTCCCAGTGCGAGGGAGAGCCCTGCACTTGAAGTCATCCACGCAACAGCAAGGCATATTAAAAAAACGCTCAACAGGAAGAGTTCATGGCTGCGCGTCCTTGCAACCTGGTACAACACCCAGGGCACAACCCACTTGGCACTCACCACCACCAGCACAATGATGGCGATTCCCTTGGCCAGAAGAATGAGGAGGGACACGCCTGTGCCACCCGACTCTCCGGCCAGCAACGGAGTGAGCAATATCATCGGCACAATGATGACATCCTGAAATATCAGAATGGCCAGAGATGTCCGTCCATGGGGGCTGTCTACTTCTGCCCTTTCCTGGATGAGTTTGAGCACAATAGCCGTGCTGCTGAGGGATATAAGAAACCCTATAAATATCGCCTTGCCAACGGGCTGACCGAATTGGCCTGCTATGACGGATGCTATCAGTATGGTCAGCAAAACCTGGAGAGAGCCGCCCATCAGGACGGATTTCCTGATCTGCAGCAGGCTTTTCAGTGAGAATTCGATCCCTATAGCGAAAAGCAGCAGCACAACCCCGACTTCAGCCAGGGCCTTCACTTCCTCAACCGACCTTACCAACCCCAGCCCGTGCGGCCCTGCCAATACCCCGGTCAGGATGAATCCGACAATTGACGGCACCTTCAGCCGGCTGCACAGAAACAGCACTGCAATGGATAAGGCAAATATAACAACAATGTCATTTAAGAGTGCTATTTCCATAGCTTAAATTCTAACAGGCACGTGCTTTTTATATCAATCACTCGTTCTATAATCTCATCCCCTATCTCCTGTACCTTCTTTTAAACCATTTTTCACCCTCTACTGCAAAGAATACCACAGAAGAGACTGCAAGTGTAATCGCCAGCTCACCTGCAGACAGGGGCTCGGTCCTGAATATCGGATTCAGAAAAGGGATATAAATAACCGCCATCTGCAA
>JAADGU010000119.1 GCA_013152195.1 Nitrospirota bacterium | reverse complement strand
GCCCAGGAGAGCAAGTCAAAGACTCAGGACCTGGCAAACACGGCCGCCTTATGGCTCACGATAATAGCCCTTGCAGGCGGTGGAATCACGCTGTTTGTATGGCTTGTCATAATGCATAAGGACTTTGCCTTTGCCCTTGAGAGGACTGTTACGGTAATGGTTATAACCTGCCCTCATGCATTAGGTCTTGCTGTACCCCTGGTAGTTGCCGTCTCCACCGCGCTCTCTGCCAAAAACGGGCTGTTGATAAGAAACCGTGTTGCCTTTGAGAGGGCAAGGAATATTCAGGCCATCATATTTGATAAAACCGGCACTCTCACAGAGGGCAGGTTCGGCGTTACTGATACGATTATCCTTTCTGATAATATGGACGAGAAGGAACTTATCAAGTATGCCGCGTCAGTCGAGGCACACTCGGAACATCCCCTAGCAAAAGCGATCGTGGATTCTTCCGAAGCATACCCCGTTGAAGATTTCATGGCAATCCCCGGCAAAGGAGCCGAGGGTAAGGTAAACGGCAGGGAAGTAAAGGTTGTAAGCCCCGGCTTTCTGAGAGAGAATAACATGACAATCACTGATAAAAGAATCGAAGAACTCTCATCACAGGGGAAGACGGTTGTTTTTGTAATAGTTGACGGAGAGTTAAAGGGTGCAATAGCACTGGCAGATATCATCAGGCCTGAATCAAAGAAAGCAATCTCCCTGCTCAGGGAAAAGGGCATAAAGTGTATGATGCTTACAGGCGACAACCGCCAGGTCGCAAAGTGGGTATCGGAAGAACTGAATCTGGACGATTATTTTGCCGAGGTTCTTCCTCATGAAAAGTCGGAAAAGGTAAAAGAGGTACAGAAGAGGGGTGGTTGCAATGACTGGCGATGGCGTAAACGACGCCCCTGCACTTGCACAGGCGGATGTCGGCATTGCCATTGGAGCAGGAACAGACGTGGCGGTTGAGACAGCGGATATCATCCTTGTAAGGAGCAATCCCCTTGATGTTGTGGCCATTATCGGCCTTGCCCGCGCAACGTACAAAAAGATGATCCAGAACCTTGCATGGGCAACAGGCTACAACGCATTTGCCATACCCCTTGCAGCAGGGGTACTTTATAAGGCCGGTATACTGCTCAGCCCGGCAATGGGTGCCGTGCTGATGTCTTTGAGCACGGTAATCGTGGCAATAAATGCGAAATTCTTAAAAGTAGAAAAGGTTGGGTGATACTCACGATTTAACCCGGATACAGAGGTAAAAGGTTGCTGGAAGCGATATGACAGGCTCTTCACTCATTCTCGTCCTGAAGTACTTCGGGAATCCTGGTGAAGACTTTGGGATACTTAAAACCGTTCAGACTCTGCCATATCGCTTCCTTCTCATAAGCAGATCTTTTTATTGATGACCTAGGGGGCAAATGTCTTGTATCCCCGGATAATATGTGCTATGCTTTCACAAGGAAAGGAGGTGAGCAACAATGACGATCAAAAAGATTACAAAAAAGAAGGCCCTTACATGCAAGTGCCACAGTTCATGTTAGGATTCTCAATGACAGGCATAACACAATATCTGTTTTTTCGACTCAACATGAGAAGCAAGAGGGAGGATATAGGTGCAGGGTTTTCTGCTCGGACTGTAATTAGAGTCTGGGTATAAATATAAGAATTGAGCTGTCATTCCCGCGGTCTGTTGAGCGGGAATCCACTCTTTTCAGTGAGTTCTGGATACCCGATTACAGACTTCGGGTTATGACTAAAATAAAAAACAGCAGTTTATACTCAGACTCTATTTAGAAAAACTGCAAGACATCAACTTATGGAGACAGGCATGAAAAGAATATTCTTTATATCTACCATTGTAATTGCGTTAACAGCAACCCTGATAACAACAGGCTACGCGGAACCCCAGACAGAGACTGCAGGTTATAGTCATTCCCAGACAAACAGTAAAGGCAGCATGGAAGGACAGCCGGCACACATGGAAAAGTGTGCAATGATGATGAAGCATGTAATGATGATGAAGATAACGGATATGATGAAGCGGTCACTGGAGATACAGAAAAAGATACTTCTTGAACCTGCAGAGAGTGAAAAGAAGGAGATGATCAAGGAGCTGGATTTGATGATGGAGAGCCTGGACAAGATGATGTCAAAAATGCACATGATGATGAAGGACAAAATGGAAGGAACAACCGGAGGGTGTCCGGCCGGTGAGCACCAGCACAAAAAAGAGACTGATACCGATAAGCAATAAACAATACCCCGCCGCAGAGACGGCGGGGTATGATTAAACACAAAAACACAATCTTCTATTGAGGGCTTATAGCGTGACAGACTTAGACATAAGAATTGACCCTGTATGCAAAATGGACATCAGCGGGCTTCATAATCCGGCAACAACTGTTTACAGGGAAAAAAAATATTCTTTCTGTTCTGAAAAATGCAGGGACAGATTTCTCAACAATCCTGAATTATTTATCTCTGGAGGAGAAAAATGCAACGTTATCCATTGCAAGGCCTGCCAGACTGAGATATACGATGGAGTTCATATTAAGGATGACGGCCCCTATTGTTGTGAAAAATGCTATTTCAGGGACAGGTTTCTCGGAGGTGTCCTTGAAAAAATGGAGGGGATATACCTTGCCACCATAGAGGCATTTGTAAAGGCAATAGACACCAGGGAACATGAAGTTGGAGATCATTCTTACCGTGTTACACAGTTTGCCATGATCCTGTCCCGGAAAATTGGGATAACAGGTAGAGACCTTGTAGATATATACTGCGGCTCGCTACTGCATGATATTGGCAAAATAGGCATACCTGACTCAATTCTGCTGAAACAGGGCAAACTCACTGAAGAAGAGACATCCATAATGGCACAGCATCCGGAAGCAGGTTACAGAATCATAAGTCACATAGGATACCTCTCAAGGGTTGCAGATATAATACACTCCCACCATGAACTCTATGACGGCACAGGTTATCCACGCGGACTCAAGGGAAATGAAATAACCCTGGGGGCAAGGATATTTTCAGTATGCGACACCCTCGACGCACTTACTGTGGACAGACCATACAGAAACGCAATCCCCTTTAAAGAGGCCAAAGAGTATATCACTTCAGTATCAGGTACCCGTTTTGACCCTCAGGTAGTAGAGGATTTCCTGCGTGCCGAGGATGACCTCGAGGAGTTTGTAGCAAAGATCATGCTTTAAGACTTGCCTATTCCCGTGGGTCTTGCCACGCGGAACTTCATTAAAAATCATGCAACCTGCACACAGGTAGGAGGGTTGATTATGAACAGGAGAGATTTTCTTATCACAGGCGCTGCCCTCTCGGCGGCAACACTTCTGCCGGGTTCTCTCTTTGCCGAAACAACGAAAAGAAAGAACCTAAAGCGTTTTCCCCGGCAACTTAAACCCGAAATTGAGGGCAACGTCAAGGTCTTCCGTCTCTTCGTCGACATCCACCAGCAGGAACTCGCACCAGGGCTCAAAACCCACACTCTTGCCTTCAACAACCAGGTCCCGGGCCCTGAAATAAGGGTCAACAGGGGAGACAGGGTAAAGGTCTACTTCAAGAACAGGACCGAACTCAACCACACCATCCACTGGCACGGCATGCATGTGCCATGGCGTATGGACGGGGTACCGTATATCACCCAGATGCCTGTAATGCCGGGGCAGGAGTTCGTCTACGAATTCACTGCAGAACCTTATGGAACACACTTCTATCACTGCCACTGGGGAACACTGCTGCACATGCAGGCAGGCATGTTCGGCAGCCTTATAGTTGAAGAACCGGACGATCCGATAAAAAAGCTTTTCCCTTATGAACGGGAATACACACTTCTCTATTCCGCACACGATCTCAACTTCCTGAGAAACGAGATAAACGCCATGCTCGAGCGGATGAAGGAGCGCCTCTACCTGGTAAAAAACGGTCGGTTCGACAAGGAAAGATTCGCAGTATTCGACAGCAAGGAAGAACTGGAAGAGGCCGTCCGCAATGGCTACCAGCCGCCATACGTAGTAAACCGCAGGGCACCTGCGGACCTCGCACAACCCTTCTGGTTCACGGTAAACGGGAAATCCTACCCATCAACGCCGACCCTCTACATCAGGGAAGGCGAGTCAATACGTGTCAGGCTGATAAACAGCGGCACCGAGGAGCACTACCTGCACCTCCATGGCCACGACTTCTGGCTGGTTTGCGATGACGGCATTCCCGTACCCCAGCCTTGGCAGATGAATACCATGCGGCTGAGTCCAGGCAAGACCCTTGACATCATCATAGAGGGTAAGAATCGCGGAATCTGGACGTTCCACGACCATGACACGCGAAGGGTGACCAACAACGGCCTGTACCCCGGCGGCAATCTCATGGCCCTTGTCTACGAGGATCTGCCGGAGGAAGAAAGGCGGGTCATGCCAATGGAGGGTATGAACAACCTGATACCAAAAGTCGCACTCGACGAATAAAAAAAGAGGAGGGGAGGACATGTCTAAAAAGAGAACATCCTTATGCCTTTTAATCATACTCTTCACTGTCATGCTTTGCAATACCGGTTCCGCCGGTGTGACACCGGAGATACTGTTAGGTGCCCGGGGTATATCATCTCTGAACCTCGACTATTCACCGGGAGGGGACTCGGAAACAGTCAGTGACATATCCGATACGAGTCTCCTTGTTGGATTCCGTCAGAAGCTTTATAACAGGTACAGGGGGGCACTGGTTATAGGATTCCAGTTTCCCGACGAGGGCTCGGACCTCGAACCAATACTCTTTCACCAGGTATTCCTGAGGGTCGAGGACAGAACAAATATCTTCAGGATCGGCCGCACGCGGGTCAGAAGCGCCATGATAGAGTTTCCCACCCTGAGGGATGACGACGCCATCTACTTCACCGACATACTGAACCCTTTCTCCTCCGGTGAAGATGCAGAGGACAACCAGTACGGCAGTATCATGGAGGCAACCAGGATATTCGGACAGCGTTACCAGCTCAGTGCCTACGGAGAACACCTTAAAGAAGAGACTGAAAACATATCGAAGGACTTCGGATTCAACGCCCTTGGCCTCTCCTTTCAGTATCGTGTACCTGAAAGTCAGAGATGGAACCGGGAGATACTGAACCAGATCGGAATCAGCCTGAACACAGCCCTTACAAGCAGGCCCGGATATTCAGGCGAGCTGGACAAGGCCCTGAAGAGCATCACATTCTCCACTGTCCTGAACATCCGCCCTGACCCTGTGCATTTCTGGGACCTGAGGCACCAGAGCATCTTCAACCTCGGGTTTTCCGAGGTTAAAAATCTCAGCGATTATTCCGATATTACACGTGCAAGGTCCATCAGCACCTTTACATCCCTTAGATACCTCTACCGGAAACTCGAAAGACCAGCACTGCAGGCAGCCCTTTCATATGGCTACAAGGCCTTCCCGGATCTTTCAAACAACAGCAGTCAGCACCAGGTAATCGCCAACAGCTTCTACCGCATCGGAGAAAATTTCGATGTGGGACTTCAGCTCCGCTATCAGAAAAACAGCGGAGACCTGAAGACCATTATTGGAGAGCACGAAACAGAAGTACAGTTTGCATTTATTTACTCGATCGAGCAACTCTGGAACAGCCAGTTCGATGACCGTGAATCCCTCCTGAACCTCGAACACGGCTACATCCCGTAAAAGACGACTAATCCATACGGGAAACAAAAAAGGCCGGCCGGGAATTCCCGGCCGGCCCTTTATTGTGATATTAAAAATCTCTCTTAAGAAGTCTTAAAATGCAACCTGATACTGTGCCAGGATGGCGTCATCCGTGTAACCACCAAGACCTGCCCATGTATCCGTATCACCACTTGCAAATACGTAGTTCAACTGAATACGTGAGGCATATTTCTTAGCCGGGTTCAGGTAGACATTCAGACCGACAAAGGTATTGCTGAGACTGGTATCACTGAGATCATCATTTCCCTGATAATACCTGACAACTGTCTCATACATTGGTGTAACCTGGTAGCCTGCATGCAGATACCATACAATCTGGTCTTTTCCATCAACACCCTTAACATTCTTGGCATCAATGTATTCGGCCTTGAGTGTAGCTCCCTGAATCTTGTAGGAAGCAGCAACATCGAGGACACTGTAATCCTCTGTAGCATAACCACCAGCCTGTTCGCTCTTACCGTAGGAAACCTCGGCATGAAGGACATTCCCCATATCGTACATACCGCGCACGGCATATGCCTTGTCATCACCAGCGGTGCCGCCGCTTACTGCCTTGCTGCGGGTTGTCGGATTAAAGTAACCCAGGTCATAACCGACCGGCAATCTTGCGGCCACTCACCATTACACCAAGTGAACGCTCAAGCACAAGAGCCTTCTCCATGCCACGCTTTGTGATATCCAGCTTTTTACCGGAGGTATTGAAGTCCATACCCACAGGGGTCTTGAAGATACCGGCCTTTACAGAAGCGGCACTGTTGATCTTGTAACCAACCTCGGCATCCTTGATGATATTAGGCAGGATGTTGTCCCCAGTCTTGTTGAAATCCACCTGCAGCTTGCTGAAAGCATTGCCCAGCTTCGCCTTGTAACCGATACGAACCCTGTCAGCGCCGACCTTGGGATCACTCTGAACTCCATTACTAAGATCCTTGTCAACTCCCTTACCGCCATCTACTGTAATCTGTGAATAACCGAACCATTTGACCTGCAGGTCGGCTGCAGATGCTTTCATGGGGATGGTCAGCAGTGCAAGAGAGACTGCCATTACAATAAAACTCATTAACACAAAAGATTTTTTCACTTTTCCAACCCTCCTGATCTTAAAATTATATTTCTGCCCTGTACAACACAGGGGTCTTATAGATGCTTCAACTTTTCCTGAACTTACCGAATAACGTTTAACCAGCTGCTGCTAATCCTCTGTACTCCCGATATCACCTCCCTGTATCTGAAATTAGCAGGCCTTTACCTGCCATTTATTACTAAATCTCTATTAAGCCTTATCACAAATTCAACCTGATACACTCTATTAAACACCCTGGACCAGTTCATTAATCTGGTTTAATTTATATCAATTATCCGACACTTTTGTCAAGCATTTTTGTAAGCATTTACGCCTGAAATAACTCAATAAAATAATTAAATACTCCAACAGAAAAACCAAAACCAATGGAAATAAAAATAGAATAAGTAATGCAAGAACCAGACCACCTGTTTATCCTTGAATACTAACCAGAATTAACATCTCAGGTGTATCTCTTTTGCAACACCCGTGTGCAGGAAGAGCTATAAGTTCATGGAACTGAAGAGCACTTCTGCGCTGCTGTTCTGCAATCTGTTAAAATATGACCTCCCATGGTGATATACAGATACATAACTAGGGAACTCGGTCTGACCTTCATGGTCTGCATTATCGGCCTTAACATGGTTCTGATGATGGAAAAGGTCCTCAGGCTGAGCAGACTTATGTCAGGGGTTGGAGCCTCATATCTTGATATGACATGGGTGCTCATCCTTATACAGCCTCAGTTACTGGTACTTACCATCCCCATGGCCCTTCTCCTCTCGGTGCTCCTTACCTATGGAAGGATGGAGGTTGACAACGAACTAACGGTACTGAGGTCATCAGGTATGAGATTCAGCGAGATTGCAAGACCTGTATTCTATCTCTCTGCCATACTCCTTGCCTTTTCCGTTTTTATCACTCTTTATCTCATGCCCCTGAGCAGCAAAACACTCAGGGGCGAAATCAACCGGGTGCTGAAAGAAAGGGCACCCATGTCCATTGAACCCGGGGTATTCTTTACAACATTTAAGGGCTTCCTAATCCTTATCAATGAAAAGACTGAAGGAGGTGTTTTCAGGGGTATATTTATCTCGGACAGCCGTAATCCATCATCAGAACGGGTAATCGTAGCACGGGAGGGAAGGCTCTCCCTTAATAAAGAGATGCAGCCGGGGTTCAGTCTTACAGACGGGCTTGTCCACATAGTAAACAGGGATACCAGTACTGAAATCAGGTTTGCCGAATACAAATTCACTATCAGACTGAGCGGGGAGGGTTTAAACAGGAAGAAGAGTGAGATGACACTGCCTGAACTGTATAAAAGAGCTACAACAGAAAAGACAAACAGCGGAGGCTACTTTATTGAGTTCCACAGGAGACTAAGCTTCCCGGCTCTTGTCATTGCACTTGCATTCCTTGCTCCAGCACTTTCACTGAGGGCAGGAAAAACAGGAAAGACAGGGGGGTTCATAATCGGCCTTCTGGTCTTTACAATCTATTACGTAGCACTGCTGTATTTTGAAAATCTCGTGAGGGCAGGAGAGCTCCCTCACCCTGCCTGCTGGATACCATTTGTGATGCTTACGGCTGTTGCTGTTTTACTGTACAGAAGAGAAGAATGAAAACTTAACCTTAAACACAGAGACACGGAGACACAGAGAAGAAAAAAAACCACAAGCTTTAAATTTAAAGATTAGAAAAATTTGTTTCTCATGTGCCTCTGTGTCTCTGTGTTAATTTCCTATCAATATAAAAAGGAGAAAAGATTGAACAGGCTGCAAAGACTTTATATCAGGGAATTCGGCGTACTGCTGCTGATTGTCTCATCAATGCTCTCTGCCATTTTTTCAATAATATACATTATTGAAAAAATTGATGAACTGATGCCTTACAAACAGACGACCGAAACCCTGATACTCCTGGGTACATTAAAAATTCCCGAATACCTTAGGTACCTGTTACCCATGGCATCCCTTCTATGCAGCATCTTTGTTATCAGTCTTGCGTCACGGAGGAACGAGATCATAGCAATAAAGGCATCAGGGGTTAACCTGAGGCGTTTTTTTATACCCTTTATAATCACCGGCGTCCTCCTGGTGACAATTGACTTTGTTATTGCAGAGTTCATAACCCCTGCATCGCTGAAGAAATCAAACGATATAGTTTATTCACTTAAAGGTGGAAAAAACATTTCCTATCAGGAAGGCAACATCTGGATCAGGGCCAAAAACGGTCTTCTGGTAAGGGCAAAGTTGTTTGTGCCACAGGAGATGGAGCTTTACGGCATATCAGTATTCTACATGCATGACGGGAGACTGACAAAGAGGATTGAGGCAGAAAAGGGCGTGTGGTCAGGACAGGACTGGAGACTCCAGGAGGTCAGGGAGTTTGACCTGAACAGGAACACAGTACGGTATATACCTGAAAAACTCCTCAAAGGGGTTGGAGAAACAGAGATTATTGAAAGAGAAAAGAACCGGCTCTCGGAGATGAGCGTCATGGAGCTCATAAGAAAAAAGATTGGAAGACGCCGGCTACATGAACACAAAGCTGAAGGTGGATATTCAGTCACGACTCTCTTACCCGCTTGCAAACCTCTTCATGGTCATGATAGGCATATTCCTCTCACTAAAGAGCAGAAAAGGCAAAGGGATGGTAAGTGCAGGAGCGGGGATACTCATAAGTCTTGCTTACTGGGTTATATACACTTTATCACTGTCGCTCGGGTATGCAGGGGGGCTTCCGCCCATGGTTTCCGCCTGGATAGTGCCGGTAATCTTCCTTGCAGTGGGAGGGGTTTTGTATTTCAGGATACCGGTTTAAAGAAAAAGATGTTGCGGGGTAAGAATAAAAGACTGTTGCGAGTTGCGAGTTGCGGGTTAAGAATAAAAAAAACTGTTGCGGGTTGCGGGTTAAGAAAAGACGTTACGGATTGGAAAAGAGAGGGGGATGATGAAGAGTTATAAGGACCTGGAAATTTATAGAATATCATATGCCCTGGCTACTAAAATTCATAAAATGTCATTAAAACTTCCAAAATATGAGTTATACGAAGAAGGGGGCCAGATAAGGAGGTCTTCAAAAGGAATTACTTCCTGTATTGTAGAGGGATACGGACGAAATAGATATAAAGCAGACTTTGTTAATTGTTAAGTTTCTGATTTATGCCCATGCTTCATGCGACGAGACTATACTCCATCTGAATTTCATTAAGGATGCACATGAAATTGATAAGGAAGAAATGCAATCCTTACTTGATGCTTATGATGACTTGGGCAGCAAGATAAACAGATTCATTCGATATGTGGAAAATGAATGGAGGTAACCCTAATTTTTTCAACTCGCAACGCCTTTTCTTTCTTAACCCGTAACAGTTTTTTATTCTTAACCCGCAACCCGCAACGTCTTTTCTTTTTTTCAACCCGCAACAGTCTTTTATTCTTACCCCGCAACAGTCTTTATTATCTTAACCCCTGAGCTCGTACCAATCCTGTCTGCACCGGCCTGAAGAAAGGAGAGCACCTGATCAAGGGTTT
>JAADGU010000084.1 GCA_013152195.1 Nitrospirota bacterium | reverse complement strand
TGATAAGATACCGGAGCTTTGAAACCTTTACAAGGCAGCGCAGGATCAACTCCCCTACCAACGACACCCACAGGATATTTCAAACAGCCACGGATATATTAAACTCTGTAAGGCTGAGAGAGCCCGTGCGTCTGCTCGGGATAACCCTCTCCGGCCTTGAGCAGGTCAACAACCAGCTGACGATATTTAATGAGCAGAACAGGAGGGCCGAACTGCTTGATGTAATGGACAGGTTAAACCGGAAATACGGCCCATCCACCCTTACCTGGGCAGCCTGCATCCACAATCCCCGCCATAAAGGGGTAATCTCCCCGGCATGGAGACCCTCAGGGGCACACAGAAGCCTGTAATTGAAACCAGAGTTGAGTGTTTTTATGATTTCAGATAATCTGTTGCGCTTTTTAATCATAAAGAGGCAGGGCTTTTTGCCCTGCCTCTTATCTCTTATCAGGGGATCACCCGCCAGATCACCATGTCGTTATCTGAACCGTTAGAACTCCACCCGGTCACCAGAAGTTTCCCGCTCGAATCAATGGTAATGGATGAGCCACGGTCAGTACCGTCTCCGCCGGCTGCGTTATGGAAAACGGCAATCCCGTCACCATCAAAAGTGGCATCAGGAGTCCCGTCCTCATTGTACCTCCAGACCACCATGTCGGCATCACCTGAACTGTTTATGCTATAACCCGTCACCAGTATCCTCCCCCTTGAATCAACAGCAATGGATTGGCCTCTGTCGTCACCATCTCCACCGGCAGCATTATGCGAAACTACAACCCCATCGGTGCCGAAGGTGGTATCAGGAGTCCCATCATCGTTATACCTCCAGATCCTCATATCCGCATCCGAACCGTTAGATCCCGATCCTGCCACCAGAATCCTTCCCTCCAAATCTGTAGTAATGGACCGGCCGGTACTGTAAAACAACTCAGATGACCCGGCAAAGACAACTCCGTCATTGCCAAAGGTGGTATCAAGCTTTCCGTTGCTTTTGTACCTCAGGATGAGCATGGAGTTATGGCCTATTGTATATCCGGTTACCAGTATCCTGTCGCTCGAATCAATGGTTATCGAGTAGCCGTAATCAGAGTCACTCGCACTGAGCGGGTTGTGATAAAGGGCAACTCCGTCACTGTCAAAGGAGTTATCAGGCGTACCGTCTGTGTTGTATCTCAAGGTTATTATGCCGCTTTCATGGCGAAATCCTGTCACCAGCACCTTGTCTTTCGAATCCGTTGTAATGGAGTAGCCTGCATAAACATAAGGATATTCAATATTGTATAAGGCCACCCCGTTATCAGCAAAGGAGGCATCGGGGGTTCCGTCTGCATTATACTTCAGGGTCACTGCGTATGTATAATCCCCGACATCTGCCTGTCCTGCCACGAGGATTTTCCCCTCCGAGTCAGTAGTGATAGAAAACCCGGTGTCAACTTCGCCCTGGTCTGGACTGTAGACAACCACTCCGTCGTTGCCAAAGGTGGCATCAGGAGTTCCATCGGGATTGTACTTCCAGGTCACTATACCGTAATCATCTCCAGGCGGCAAAGCAGCAGTCTGTCCCATAAAGCTCCTTCCTGCCACCACGATCTTACCGCCAGGATCAGTGGTAATGGAATAGCCCTGATCTATCCCTCCACCACCAGCCGCATTATGCGAAACTACAATACCGTCGCTGCCGAAGGTGGTATCGAGGCTGCCCGAGTCATAACACTTTACTGTCACATCAGTGACATCCGCATCCACTATCGTCCCCGTGCCATTTGCAACAAAACAGCTCTGCCCGGAAGGCTGTGTCCCCACTGTCACATCGTATGTCGAACCAACGGAAAGTGGTGTCTCAAACTCAAAGGCCCCATCCGAGGTGACTGCCAAGTCATCCCCTCCATTGTTCTGCAGGATCACTGTACCTGTAAGGCCGCTTACCGTGCCTCCAACAGTATAACTCTCTTCACCAATACACCCGGTCAAAATTAAGGAAACAAACAGCAGAGCAAGAACCGGCAAAATCCCTCCTCTTTTCATATTACCCCCTTTGTTTTTTCCCGGCACAGGCTGTTCCGCATATATCCAATAACATGCTCAACCCCGCCAGGGATTAGTCTGCTTCGGAGACACACATATACTGAGCAGCTTATAAAGACATTATAGCAAATACCAATGTGCACCTGTATTTAGGGACATCATCGATAGCTGTGGTCAAAAAGAAGCAAAACATTCCAACAGTAAAGCTTTACTGCTATATTTCCACAGTATTAAGCTTCTCCTCAAACTCCCTTGTCCTGTTGTCAAGATCGCCATGCAGGGATTCCAGTGAAGAAAAGAGAGATTCAATTTCCGACTTTGAGTCATGAATGGCTTTTGAGAGTCTCCTGATGGTTTCAGCGTCACCTGCAACAGAGGCCTTTATAAGATCATTGTTATCCTGCTCTGTCTTTTCTTCCAGCCTTATTATCTCACCCTCAATCCCGGCAATCTTCTTCTGCAGTGCTCGCAGGGTCCTCGACTTTTCATTAATCAATCCGGCCCGGATACGCCGCAGGTGTTTTCTGTTTCCGGATTGTCTTGTACGGCCGGTCTCTGAAGTTGCCGGCCGGGAAGAAGGGTCTTCATTTTTCCACCCCACACGGGCCAGGAATTCCTGGTACGTCCCCTCAAATATGGTCACCTTTCCGTCATCAAAGACAATAAGGCGTGTTGCCAGCGCATGGAGTATCATCTCACTGTGTGTAACAATAACTACAGCACCCCTGAAGTCATCAATCGCCTCAAGGAGTGAGTCCGTAGACTCCATATCAAGGTGGTTGGTGGGCTCATCCAGCAGCAGCATATTGGCAGGGGTGACAAGCAGTTTACCGAGCAGTACCCGGCTCTTCTCACCACCGGAAAGCACACCCAGCTTTTTCAGGGCCTGGTCCCCGGGAAACATCATGGCCCCGCATATACTGCGGGCTGCGCCCCTGTGATGCTCCGGGTGCACATCCATTATCTCTTCTTCCACGGTTTTCCGGAGGTTCAAACGGTTTATATTTGTCTGGCCGAAATATGCTAATTTCAGGTCACGGGGACAATTAATAGCTCCGCCCACAGGCGACAGTTCCCCGGCAAGCAGATTGAGAAGTGTTGTCTTGCCCTTGCCGTTTTTACCTATGATGGCTATGCGGTCCTTTTTCCCGACATAAAAGCTTAAGCCCTCTATCAGCAGGGGCCCGTCAGGCTCAAATCCAAAAGAGAGGTCTCTTACCTCCATCAGTTGCCTGCCTGTAAAAGGCGCTGAATTAAAGGTGAAGGCAAGTTTTTTTATCTCGGACAGCTCTTCAAGCTGTTCCTTTTTCTGCAGGGCCTTTACCCTTGACTGAACAGCCCTGGCCTTGGTTGCCTTTGCCCTGAAGCGGTTTATGAACTGCTCGGTCTCCTTACGCTTCTTCTCGTCGTTTGTCCTCGTCTTTTCGTAAACCTCTTCTTCCAGCAGTAACTGCTGAT
Source organism: Nitrospirota bacterium (assembly GCA_013152195.1). Taxonomy (GTDB): domain Bacteria; phylum Nitrospirota; class Thermodesulfovibrionia; order Thermodesulfovibrionales; family JdFR-85; genus BMS3Bbin07. The sequence continues at coordinate 3,619 of JAADGU010000084.1, read as the reverse complement.
ATAGTTTTTCAGTGGAACCGGGAACCTTTCGGATCCTGCAGCGGTGTATGGCCATGGTATGCGTGGTAACGCTGTCCATGAAGTTGCGGTCATGAGTGATTATAATCAGCTCTTTTTGCCAGCCCCTCAGGAATCGGGCAAGCCAGCGCATGGAGACAATATCAAGGTAATTCGTGGGCTCGTCAAGGAGGAGAATATTCGGATCAGAGACCAGCACCTTTGCAAGGTTAAGCCGCACCTGGTATCCTCCGGACAGCTCCATTGGAGGGAGGTCCAGGTCATCCCTGAGAAACCCGATACCTGCAAGTACGGTTTCAGCCTTGTAAGTCTCGTCAATACCGTCCTCCTGGTCAGGAAGGCTCAGGCATGCCTCTTTCAGCACCGTATCTTCTTCAAACCGGATATGCTGGGAGAGATGGCCTATGCTGTAACCGGAAGGAATGCTGATGGTTCCCGAATCAGGATGCTCCTGCCCGAGTATCATCCGCAAAAGGGTGGTCTTGCCATGGCCATTCCTTCCGACAAATCCCACACGTTCACCGGGATTGATCGTGAAGGAGACATTGTCAAAGACAACCTGCTGTCCGTATGATTTATCCAAGCCGTTAACCTGAATCATAAATTAAAGCGCTCCAACAGTTTCAACTCCTGTTATTATCAGATTTCCCGAACTCGATTCGGGATTCAGAACGACAAACCACAAAACATCATCCGGAATAACACCCCTACACTGCTGTCATGCTGAACTTGATTCAGCATCTATCCGTTTCAGTCTTTTTGAGATTCTGAAAGGGCCGCCAGGGCCTTTTCATGGAGCCTCTCATTACCTGAGACGAGCAGGGGGGTAGATTTTTTTATTGAAAGCTCAACCCCGTCAATATCCTCACCCCTTGTATCAGTTATTATGCCGCCTGCCTCCCTCACAAGGAGCAGCCCTCCTGCAAAGTCAAAGCTCCTTGAAGGCGAAGGGTTTGCGTAAATACTCACAGCGCCTGATGAAACAAAGGCGAGGTCAAGGGCGGTAGAGCCAAAACACCGGGTCCTGTTTGAAAGAGAGAGAAGCGGCAGGATCTTCGGGATGTCCCGCCCCGGATTCTGTGTTTCATAAATAACCACCCTGACTTTATCATCTCTCTGGGCACTCAGTCTCTGCCCGTTCCAGTAAGCCCCCCTCCCCTTCTCAGCCCAGAACTCATCACCACTGAGAAGATTAATTATATAGGAGAGGTATATCTCCTTCACTGTCTCCCCTGCTGCAACAGCTATAGAGGTGCAGAACATGGGAACACCTGAGACGGCATTCTTGCTGCCGTCAATAGGGTCTATCAGGACCCTGTCACCACCTCTGCCAATATTCAGCACACCCATCTCTTCAGAAATTATAGTCAACGGTCTCCCGAGCTCTTTCAGGGCTGAGACCACCGTATCCTCAGCCACCCTGTCAATCTGAAAGGTCTTATCCCCTGAAGCCCCAACCTCAAGGGGCTCCCTGACCGTGGCTGAAAACCTCAGCTGAGGGATAACAGCCCTGAGCCTCGCCCCTATCTCCCTTAAGTATTCTATTCCTGATATCTCTGTCATGGTTTATAATCTCTGCAATACAGAACAAACAACATACACTAGTTATTTTACACAAATAATCTATTTAGAAACCAAGAGGTCCGTTAACCTGTCCTCTTAAACATTCTTTTTAAGTCCTCAAGGCTCATGTGAATCCTTGTCGGTCTCCCATGGGGGCAGTGTTCAGGATCTTCTGACTCTGACAGGTCTTTCAGGAGCCGTGCAATCTCATCGTGGCTCAGCATCACGGCACCCCTGACCGAACTGTGGCATGCAATCCGCTTTGCAATCCTGTCCCTTATATCCTCAATCGGGGAACCGGCAGTGGATTCAATCAGGCAGAAGGCGATATCAGACAGGATTCCCGCCATATCAGCATCAAACAGAAATTGGGGGACCGCCCTCACCATAAGTGTGTTATGCCCAAAATCCTCCGCCTCTATCCCCATCTCCCTTATCTCGTCAAGACGGTGGAGAAGCACCTTGTATTCCCTTGCCGGCAGCCTCACCTGCTTTGGGAAGAGCATGTACGTCACATCAAGGCCAACACCCTTGCGGAGCCGCTCATAAAGTATCCTCTCATGGGCGGCATGGTGGTCAAGGAGCGTTATACCCCGGCCGTCGGTATAGGCGACAAATACATCACCAAGATAGACAGAATTAAAATTATTCCCGTATTTTAACAGCGATTCAGCAGCGGGGATAGCCTCAGGAGTTGCGGGTTGCGGGTTGCGGGTTGCGGGTTGCGGCACGGAAGTTGCGGGTTGCGGGTTGCGAGTTGCGGGTTGCAAACCATCAGGTTCAACCCCGTAATCTGCATCCTCCTCACCGGAGATTGTCAAGGCCCCCCTGACAACATTGTAAACCGACCTGTACACAGCCTCCCTGTCACTGAAACGGACCTCCCTCTTTGCAGGGTGGACATTAAAATCCACCTCAGAGGGCACAATATCAAGGTAGAGAAAGAAGATGGGGTGCCTGTCCCTGGGAAGAAGGGTATCATAGGCACTGTAGACGGCATGCCTTAAAGCGGCATCCCTGACTGGTCTGTGGTTCACAAAGATATACTGGTTGGCCCTTGATGAACGGAAGTTTCCCTCCACTGATATAAGGGCTCTGGAGTTACTTTCCCTCGCCTCCCTGAGCCCCCTCAAAAACTCCTCACCATATATCTGGAGCACCCGCTCTCTTATACCGCTGGCCACAGGAAGCCTGAGGGTCTCAGCCCTGTCTATTGTAAGGGAGAATGCCACGTCAGGATGCGACAGCCCTGCCACGGTAACCGTCTCCACGATATGGTACACCTCTGTTCTCTGGCTCTTTAGAAACTTCTTCCTTGCCGGTGTGTTAAAGAAGAGGTCATTGACCTCAATGGTTGTACCGCTATGGGCAACCTCTTTGACCTCCCTCAGTTCCCCTCCGTGAATCTCCACAGAGACCCCGAGGGTTGAGCCTGAAGGGGCGGTCAGTATCTTCAGCCTTGATACAGAGGCAATGGATGAGAGGGCCTCACCCCGGAACCCGAGTGTCCTGATATCAAAGAGGTCTTCCTCTGTGCTTATCTTGCTTGTGGCATGGGGATAAAAACAGATAAGTGCATCCTCCCGCTCCCCCTGCCGTTGTCAGAGATACGGATAAGACGCCTGCCGCCATTGAGTATATCAACCCCAACCTCCGTGGCTCCTGCATCAATGGAGTTCTCAATCAACTCCTTTACTACAGAGGCAGGCCTCTCTATAACCTCCCCTGCTGCTATACGGTTCTGTAATTCCTCCGGAAGTACCCTTATCTCAGGCATGGTTAATTTTAACCTTATTGGAGGCTTTACCTCAATGCAGGGGAGAAAACCCCCCGGTTAATGTTTTCAAGCAAGTTCTGGTATAATTAATCTCTGTATAAGGACTACATGCTTAAAAAACCTTCAAAACAGGAAAGACACGGAGGTACAGAAAAAAATGGATATACACGATCTCGTTCTTCAAAAGGCCCTTGAGGCAAGAGAAGGTGCAAGGGCACTGCTCAGGGCCACGGTAGCACAGAAAAACAGGGCGCTGCTGAA
>JAADGU010000124.1 GCA_013152195.1 Nitrospirota bacterium | reverse complement strand
AACCCGAGCCACAGCCTGAGCACAAATTCGTAACTCAATCCTATCATTGTGAGCAGGAAGGCAGATGATGCTATTATCTTTATAAGCAGCAGCTTCTTTATGCTGAAAGGTGAAATCAGTATCTGCTCAATTGTTCCGTACTCCAGCTCCCTGATAAGTATTGCAGCAGGCAGGATCATCCCGATCAGCGTGACGACCATAAAGAATTCGTTAAGACCCTCAAAGATGTCGTCCCGTGCCCCGGGATTAAAGTAGATCCTGCTCTTTATATCAACATACGGCAATCCCGTTATATCTCTTCTCAGCCTTTGCCTCTCCCTCAACAGCTCTGCTGAATACCGCTCTATAATGCTGCCGATATAGGCTGAGCTCAGATATGCAGCCGTGCTCTGTGTGCCGTCAACCAGAACCTGCACAGATGCCCCGCCCCTGTACAGGTCACCCTGAAATCCCTGGGGGATGACAAGGACAAGCACGGTCTCGGATGCATTTAAAAGCCTGTCTATCTCCTGACGGCTGTTAATCATGTGGGGCGGGCGGAATGCAGGCGGCTTGATCCTGTCTGTCAGCTCACGGCTCTGGGGTGAATTATCCTCATTATATACGCTTATGGAGATCATTTCAGGAATAAGATTAAAGCCCTTGGCAGCCATGTATATATCGAGGGTGAAGGCGTAGAGTATGAAGATGACAAGCCCCCGGTCACGGAGCATATGGAGAAGCTCTTTCCTCAGTAACTGCCACATCAGCCCCGGCTACCCCCCTATTTTTGACATTGACCGTATAAAATCCCCGCAGACTCCCTGATTTATCTTATGCCCCTCCGGCTTGACAGCAACCGATAGCCTCAAAAGCCTCTCTATCTCTCCATCCGAGGCACCCATCCTGATGGCGCTCTTGAGGTCAATTGCGCTGCCGGAAAAGAGGCAGGGTCTTATCTTCCCGTCGGCAGTAAGCCGCAGGCGGTTACAGTCTGAACAAAAATGGTGTGAAACCGCACTTATAAAACCGATTACTCCCTCTGCACCGGCAAACCTGTAGTACCTTGCCGGCCCATGCCTCCTCTCCTTCACGGCAGCAACAGGCGCTATGGCCTCTATCCTCTCTTTAATCTCCTCAACCGGAATACACTTATCCCTGGTCCACAGATTGTTTGAACCAGGCATAAACTCAATGAACCTGACATGGTATGGCGTGGTTAATGTAAGGCGGGCAAAGTCCTCTACTTCATCGTCATTTACTCCCCTTATGACTACAACATTTATCTTTACAGGCCTGAGCCCTGCTGCATGGGCCCTCTCAACACCCCCCAGGACCTGCTCCAGGGACCCTCCGCCGGTAATTTCCCTGTAACGTGCAGGCCGTATGGAATCAAGGCTGACATTTACCCTGTTCAGGCCTGCTTCTTTAAGCTCCTCCGCATACCTCATCAGGAGGAGACCGTTTGTGGTAAGGCTTATATCCTCTATATCCTCCATCCCGGCAAGCCTCTTAATCAGATACTGAACATTCTTTCTGGCAAGAGGCTCACCACCTGTAAGCCGAATCTTTCTTACGCCCAGAGCCGCCGCAACAGAGATAATCCTTGCTATCTCCTCGTAGGAGAGGATCTCCTTGTAGACTACAGGGTCGCTATCACCGGGCACACAGTAGAGGCACCTGAGATTGCACCTGTCGGTAACAGAAACCCTCATATAGTCGATAACCCTGTGATATCGATCCGATAAGCTCATTTTCCTGCCCCTCAGGGGGTCTTCTTCTGTTGAGCATCCTTGCCGAGTGCCTGCAGCTTCTTTTCAGCAAGCTCCGCCTCTTTTGACTTCGGGAACCTCTCCTTCAGTGTCGAGAGGATAACTTTTGTAGTATTCTTGTCGCCTAATTCCTGAAAAGAATATGCCTGCTTCAACATTGCCCCGGGGACTTTATCACTCTTCGGGAACTTCCTTATCAGGGTTTCATAGGCAAGGATGGCATCCTCGTAAAGCCCCTCCTTGTAATACGACTCGGCAATCCAGAACTGAGCATTGTCCGAAAGATCCGAATCAGGGTATCTCCTGAGGAAACCCTCAAACTCTTTTCTTGCTTCCTTGTATTTCCCGTCACGGAATGTCTTTAAGGCCTGCTGGTAAATACCTTCTTCAGTAACAACAGGGGCTTTTTTCTTCTCTGCTTTCTTCTCAACAATCGGCCCCTTTGACAGGGCATCAACCTTTTGCTCCAGCACCTGCACCCTTGCCATCAATTGCTTAACCTCACCTGCCATCTCCTCAACCCTGGTCTTCAGCTCGGTCATCTCGGCCTTGTTCTCTGACAGTGCCGTCTCCACAGCATAGTTCTTCTCGTCAAACTTGCCCTGCAGAAGCTGTATATCCCTGTTCAACCCGGTTAATTGATCGTAAATCATCTCCTGACTGTTTCTTATGGCCTCAAGGGTCTCCTTGGTTACTACCTTTGCGGTCTTCCCCTCAAGACTGCCAAGCCCTTTCTTGAGTCCTGTAACCTCCCGCTTCTGGGCATAGACCTCCCGTTTCAGCTGGTTTACATCACTGCGGAGAGACTCGAAATTACCGCCGGTTATACAACCGGACAAGAGAAGGACCACTCCGCAGAGCTTCAGGATGGCAGCACTGCGCAAGGCCGGGCAGAGCCGGTTAATCAACCTCCCCCCTGCACGAAGACCCCTTCTCATTTAGCTGCCTCCTGTTTTAGTACTACAAAGTGTGCCCTCCTGTTCTTTGCCCAGCACTCCTCAGTGCTTTCAGAACAGAGCGGCTTTTCCTCGCCGTAACTGACGGTCTGCAGCCTGTCTGCAGGAACACCAAGGGTTATAAGGTAGTCCTTGGTTGACTTTGCCCTTCTGTCGCCAAGTCCGAGGTTGTACTCACTTGTACCCCTCTCATCGCAATGACCTTCTATCACCAGCTTTACATCAGGGTTTTCAAGCATCCAGTCGGCAACGGCACGAAGGACCGGCTTGTCCTCAGCCTTAACGTCATACCTGTCAAAGTCAAAGTATATATCCCTCAAAACGTTCTTTTTCTCTTCTTCAGAGACCTTCATAGCCACAGGGGCTTCCTTGATTTCCGTGGTCTCAATATTTGAGATATCCTGCTCCCCCACAATGGCGGGTGTCTCCTCTTGGGGCTGCTCTGCCTTTACTTCCTCTGAAGGAATCACCTTTCCCGGCTCTGATGTGGTAACCTTTCTCTGTGCACAGGAAAAAGTCAGACCAACAACCAACAACAAAAACAAAAACCTCCTCATAATCATCCTCCTAAAAGTTTTTTTTGGGCGACCATCTCGGGCCAAAGGCCCTTATGTCTTTAGCTGTTATCCTCTTCTGTGCCTCTCCATTTGCCCTCATTATATATACCCCTTTCCTGCCGTCGCGGTCAGAGGTAAAGGTGATATACCTGCCGTCAGGAGAAAATGACGGCTCCTCATTATTGCCCCTGTCCGTGAGCTGCAGGGGGTCTGCACCATCCGGGGAGACAATAAATATCTGGTTTTTTCCATAAATACGGCCACTGTAGGCAATCCTGTCCCCCCGGGGTGACCATACGGGAGAGGTGTTATAGTTGCCGCTGAAGGTGACCCTTCTTACGTCACTTCCGTCAATCTTCATAATATAAACCTGGGGAGACCCTCCGTGGTCGGAAACAAAGGCAACCTGCTTTCCGTCAGGCGAAACAGAGGGTGAAACCTCTATACCCCTCCAGCGGGTCAACCTCTTTTGCCTTGAAGTCCTGAGGTCAAACAGGTAAATATCCGGAGTTCCGGCCTTTGATGAAGAGAAGAGAAAACCACTGCCATCCGGCAAAAAATCACCGGCGATATTGGTCCCCGCAGAGCGCACCAGGAGCCTCTCCTTCTTCTCATTAAAGTCCAGGAGGAAAATAAACCATTGCCTGCCCCTTGCAGCTGAATATATGAGCCTCCTGCCATCACTGGACCAGTGAGGCGCAAGTATCAGGTCGCCACCGACACCTGTATTCTTTAACCTCCTGCCATCCCAGTCCGCAATATAAATGCTTTTCTTCCCGCCCTTTTGTCCTATAAAGGCGATTTTTGACCTGAAAACCCCGTCCTCACCTGTTACAGCCTTATAAATATCATTTGAGATCGTATGGGCAAGTGGTCTGAGGTGCTTTCTGACAGACCTGTACTCTTTCTGAAAAACCCTCTTTCCCTCAACCACATCATAAAGATAGATCGTTGCCGATACCTGGTCGCCATCCATGGTCACAGAGCCCTTAACCACGATTTCAACACCAAGGGGAGACCAGTTCTGCGGGTCAAAAACAGGCAGGGAAGTCTCTATGTATGCAGCCCTGTCAACATATGAAAACACACCGGAGAACTGCAGGTCATCCTTTATAATGCCTGAAATCTCAGCGCCTGCCGGAGCACCTGAAAGCCTGTAAATTGCAATCGGAATCTGCCTGAAGCCCGGAGAGGTGATATCGATATAGACCCTTGCCTCTGCAGGGGTATGCATAAAAAGAGGCAGAAGGCAGAAGGCAGCAAGCAAGATAACGGGCAACAGCCTGCTGTATACCGCATGTCTGCTCCTTACTGCGTTCATGGGGTAAACCTGACTGCAATTTCGAGCTCATACGGGGGGGGTGGAAGGGGTGAAGCCTTGGCAATGGCCCTAAGCACAGAGCGGTCAAAAAGGGTATTTCCTGACGACTTCCTTATGCCTTCTATCTTCACCCTGCCATTCCTGTAAATCTTTATGTTAACCACTGCCTCAAGCCCCTTTCCTGTCCTGAACTCCGGGAAGACCCACTCACTCCAGACCCTCTCCTGCACAAGTGAATAGTAACCTGCCATTAAAGACTCTCCTCCACCCGGCGTGCCCTCAGACGTGGCAGCCTCATCCCCTGCAGGTGGTTGAACGTCCTTTGGCTTCTGTTCTTTTTTGACTGACAGCACGGTTTTTCTGAGTGCAACAACCGTCCTTATCCGTTTCTTTGCCCTAATGGCGGCAATCCTCTCCTCAAGTGTCACGCCTTCAGAAGGCGGGGGCGTTTTCTTTACCGGCACTGACTTCTTCGCCACCCTGGCTGGCCGGCTTTTTTTGACAGTCTTTACCTTTGCCTCTGTTTTTGTCTTTACCTTTACCTTCTTTCTGGTCCTGACAGTACTGACCGCGGCCTTTGTTTTTTTTGCTGTAACCTTTGCAGGACTTACAAGCCTGACCATATACGGGGATGGAAGGGTGACAAGTGATGTCTTTTTTATTAACAGCAAGGCCGTAAAGAAGACAAGGGCATGCAGGATGAGAGACAGGACGGCCGTCTCTTTCAGGGAAGGCTCTCTCATCTGACCCTTGCCCGCGGCTCTGTTATCAAGCCGACTTTTTCAATCCCGGCATCCTTTATCCTGGCCATCACCTTCATAACCTTGCCATAGGAAACACGCCTGTCTGCCTTGAGATAGAGGGTAGGATTCAGCTTGCTGATGGCCTTCAGCTTTCTACTCATCTCCTGGATTGAGACCGCCTTGTTATTTAAATAAAGCTTGCCGTCCTTCTTAAGCGTAACCGTTATCCTTTCCTGGGCCGGCAGCGCCTTTCCCCCCGCCTTTGGGAGGTCCACATCAAGCCCCTGCTTCATAAGCGGGGCTGTCACCATAAATATGATCAAAAGAACAAGCATTACATCCACAAAGGGTGTAACGTTTATCTCACTCATCACACTCCGGTTCCTGTTTCTCTTCAGTTCACTTCGCATAGAATCACGTATATCCTGTCTTTTGGAGTTTTACAGATAATTATAACATTTTTATCTCTTTATGGTAGTAGCCGGAAAACCCCTGTTCGTGACTGAAAAAGACAGGACAGAAAAAAACGGCGGATTGACAGAACAGTCTAATTATTAGTATTCTATAAGACTTTAGGTCAGGGCCGCTAGCTCAGTCGGAAGAGCACCGCCCTTTTAAGGCGGGTGTGCCGGGTTCGAACCCCGGGCGGCTCACCAG
>JAADGU010000121.1 GCA_013152195.1 Nitrospirota bacterium | reverse complement strand
GATCTTATATTCATTTCCTCGTCAGGATAAAGCAATCGTCCCTTTTTGAATGACCAGTGTTCATAAGCTTCCTGAAGATCATGATAGTAGAAAGAACTCTCTATTTCATAAGATTTGCCGAATAACATTCTGTAGTTTCCATGCTGCCATTTAATCTTGATGCCCGGTATATTTTCCGTTATCAGGAAGACATTTTTTGATCCTGTTCTGAATGTTTTTTGAAGTGCATTCGAAAATTCTGTTTGGGTTAGATGAAGGCTGTTGCAGGCTATAATAAGGTCATGGTCCCTGTAGTCCAGGGTTGAAACATCTTCCCATCTGCGCTCATCAACATTGATCCAGTCAATGCCGCGTCTGAAAGACTGCTCATACAGAAGACTTCTCATTGCAGTGGAGGGTTCAAGGGCTGTTACATTGCAATTAATGGTACAGAGTGGCAGGGACAGTATGCCGTTACCTGCACCGATATCAAGAACCCTCCATTCAGGCTCAACCATTGTGGTAAGGACTTCTATTATCCTGTCATGATAGTTTGTGTGGTCCATCCAGAGTTTATACCACTTTGCATAACTATCCCAGAACTGAACAGTTGTGATCCTTTTACATGTTGCCTGTTCCATGGAACTCCAAAAAGAAGAATTTTTAAGCTTTTTAGTACATAAAAAAAGCCATCAAAGCTCACCTTCGTGGTGATGAGCCTTCATGGCCTTTGCTTAACGTACAGATTATGGTGCTTCGTCAGAAATAAAAAAACCACAAAAGTTGTTAAAAAAACCTTCGTGGTCTGCTCAAGCCTTCATGGCTTGTTTTGGGAAAAAGGGGAAAACTGCTCCTCTTTGATTAAAGATATCATAAAGCATTTATGATTGTCAAATTATCTGAGTCATCTGCGTAATCTGCGGCTAAACTCAGGTTCTGTTCAATGTTTTTTATGTAGGAATGCCATATGATATAATATCAACCTGTAAATCTGACGAGGTGATAAAAACTTATGGATATACTTGATAGAAACAGGAGACTTGAAGAGCTTGACAGAAGATACGTCTGGCATCCCTTTACACAGATGAAGGAGTGGGAAGAGGCGGTGCCTGTTATTATTTCGGAAGGCAGGGGGTCTTTTTTGCGGGATATTTACGGGAGATGGTATCTTGACGGGGTATCCTCCCTGTGGGTAAATGTCCATGGACACAGAAAGAAGGAGATAGACGATGCCATCAGGAGTCAGCTTGAGAGGATTTCACATTCAACACTCCTTGGGCTTGGCAGTGAATCGTCCATTGAATTGGCAGAAAAGCTGATAAATATTGTACCCGCCGGTCTTACAAGGGTTTTTTACTCTGACAATGGGTCCACCTCTGTTGAGGTGGCGCTGAAGATGGCCTATCAGTACTGGATTCACAGGGGGGTGAAGGGAAGGGAAAAGTTTCTCTGTCTGAATAATGCCTATCACGGAGATACCCTTGGCGCAGTGAGTGCCGGGGGGATTGATATATTCCATGAGGCATTCAGGCCCCTGCTTTTCGATACTTTCAGGGCCCCGTCGCCTTACTGTTATCGTTGTGAACTTGGGCTTGAATCCCCGGGTTGTGGACTTGCCTGTCTTGAGAGACTGGAGGAGATATTGAAAGGGCATGCGCCGGAGATTGCCGCTGTCATCATTGAGCCAATGGTGCAGGGGGCCGGAGGCATGGTTGTCTTTCCACCGGGCTATCTGAAAGGGGTCAGGGATCTGACAGAAAAATATGGGGTGTTGCTTATTGCCGATGAGGTTGCAGTCGGTTTTGGCAGGACAGGAAGGATGTTTGCCTGTGAGCATGAGGATGTAGTGCCTGATTTCCTCTGTCTTTCAAAGGGCATAACCGGCGGTTATCTGCCCCTTGCCGCCACAATAACCACAGAAGAGGTCTATTCGGCGTTCCTTGGCGAATACAGGGAACTGAAGACATTCTTTCACGGCCATTCATACTCGGGAAATCCCCTTGCCTGTGCAGCAGCCATAGCCTCAATAGGGCTATTTGAAAGGGAAAAGACCGTTGAGGGTGTCAGGAAAAAGGAGAATATACTGCTGCCGTGGCTTGAGGCGGTCAGAGGGCTTGAGCATGTTGGTGATGCAAGGGGGCTTGGTCTTATGGCAGGGGTGGAACTCGTCAGGGACAGCAAAAATAGAGAGCCCTATTCCTTTGAAGACAAGATGGGTTTTAAGGTCTGCCTCAGGGCACGGGAGAAGGGACTTCTGATAAGACCACTTGGAAATGTGGTTGTGATTATGCCGCCCCTTTCAATAAGTGAGGAGCACCTTGCAGGGATGCTTGATATAATCAGGGATTCCATAGTGGAGGCTACAGAAGGATAGGTTTTTCAGTTTTCATGCCTGTCTGTGTGCGCTGTAAAGTTCCTGATAAACCCCGCCGGAGGAGAAGAGTTCATCATGGCTCCCCTGCTGTATAATCCTTCCCCTCTCCATGACAATAATACGGTCGGCCTTGTTGATGGTAGAGAGTCTGTGTGCGATTACCAGGGTTGTCCTTCCGGGCATTATTGACTCAAGTGCCTTCTGAATCTTTGCCTCTGAGTCGGCATCAAGGGATGATGTTGCCTCATCAAGGATGAGGATTTTCGGGTTTTTAATTATAGCCCTTGCAAGGGAGATTCTCTGCTTCTGTCCCCCTGACAGCTTGACTCCACGTTCACCAATGTATGTATCATAGCCCTGGGGCATATCCATGATAAACTCATGGGCATAGGCAGCCCGTGCCGCCTCGACAACCTCTGCTTCCGTTGCCTCAGGCCTGCCAAACAATATATTGTTTTTAACCGTGTCGTCAAAAAGGATTATATCCTGTGATACCACGCCGATGTGAGACCTGATGCTTTTAAGGGAATAATCCCTGATATCCAGTCCGTCTATCGTAATCCTGCCTGTATAATCCTTCCAGAATCCAAGGAGAAGGTCTATCAGGGTGCTTTTGCCTGAACCACTGTATCCCACGATTGCAATGGTCTCTCCCGGCTGAATTTCGAGGTTGATATCCTTCAGTGCCGGTTCAACGGAGTCAGGGTAACGGAAAGAGACTTTATCATATACTATATGCCCTTCTATCTTTGGCTTATCTATTTTGCCGGAGACTTCATCGTCGAGAAGAAATATCTCCTTGACCCTGTGGAGTGCTGTTCTTATCATCTGGAAATTGTTGTTGACCTGGCTCAATCTTTTTAAGGGTGTGTAAATCATCATTATAGCAGTGATAAATGAGAAGAATGCACCCACTGAGAGCTTGTTATTAATGATAAGATAGCTGCCGTACCACAGGATTATGGCTATGCCCGCACCTGCAATAATCTCCATGGATACGGCGGTGAATTCCCTGATCCTTACTTCCCTCATTACATTTCTGTAATGCCGTGAGACTGCCTCGTCGTTGCGGCTGCGCATCTTTTCTTCCATTGTAAAAGCCTTGATAACCCTTATGCCCAACACTGTCTCCTGCACCATCTTGGTCACATCTGATATGAATTCCCTTGTCTTTTTGCTGGTCTTCTTCATCCTCTTGCCAAACCTGTCGGCAACGAGCACGACCAGCGGTATGATTGTAAATGAGAGGAGTGCCAGGTCCCATCTCCTCAGGAGGGCGACAACAGCAAGGACTATTACTGTTGTGGACTGGACAAAGAAGTTCCTTGCCGTGTTGGCGATCAGGTTCTCAAGGCTTCCTATATCATTAAGGACCCTGGATATTATGGAGCCACTGGATTTTTTGGAGAAGAAAGAGATGGGGAGGCTCAGGAGTTTGTTGTAAAGGGCCTGACGGAGCGTCTTTACGATCTTTGCACCAATGGAGCTCATCAGAAAATTATTGAGAAAGGCAAACAGCCCCCTGAATACGAACAATAAAAAGACACCTGCCGGCAGCAGAAAGAGGATTGTCCTGTTCTTTTCAACAAAGAGGCTGTCCAGGGATGGTTTGACGAGCCATGCAATGCCGCCGTTAATGGCTGAAAGCGCAAGGCTGCACAGAATTGCCACTATCAGCCTGGGAAGATGTTGTCTTGTGAGTGCCCATATTGTGTGAAAATCGTTTTTCCAGTCTTTTGAAGAAGTCTCCCTGAAAATTTTTTTCATGGTTATAGTATACTATACCGATTAAGCGTTTGTGACCACCCCACTTAAAGAAAGATTCATGAAGAACACGTCTGCGGCACACTATAAACTTATTTTTGCAGTCCTGTTGCTTTTCGGGTTGAGCTTGCCTCTTTCAAAAAGCGTTAACAGCGCTCTTATCGGACTGGTCTACCTCTATTTCCTGACAATAGCCTTTTTTTACAGTGATTTCAGGAAGGGTATTGCCGGCAGTATCAATCAGCCCCTCGCTATTCCCATATTTTTATATGTTCTGGTATCAGTCCTGGGATTATTAATCAGTGAAGATTTACTGGAGGGTGTAAGGAGAGTCAAAACAATTTCTAACCTTCTCCTTATTTACATAATGGTTGCTACCCTGATGGACCTCGATAAGGATACCTCCAGCAGATTCAAGAGAGGAGAACAGTTACTCCTTGCCCTGCTTTCAGGGTTGTTTATTCTTGATCTTATCGGATTCCTTACATTCTTTGGTGTAATCGGGGAGAATGCTTACAGGTTGCCCTTGACCCCATTAAGTATCCACCATATCTGGTTTGCCAATCTTAATGCTGTTGGGTTATATACAGCAGCCTCCCTGCTTCTATTTTCATCATATCGCAGGATTCCATTTTTGAAAATATTTATAGCTTCCTTTATTGTTATCGGGAGTCTTTCCATCTTACTCTCTACTTCCAGGACAGCATGGTTGGGCATTGCAGTTGTTGTTCCCCTGTTTGCCTTTTTTCTCTTTAAAAAGAAGAAGCATTTCCTGATATCAATGCTCTTCATGTGTGGCGCTGCCCTGTTGTTGTATCTCTTCAACTCCACGGTTCATCACAGAATAGACCAGGTCTTCAGTGATATCTCCGCTTTCTATTCCGATTCAGCGACTGTAACCTCTGTTGGAGGACGGTTCATGATGTGGAAGGCATCATGGAAGATGTTCCTTTCAAACCCTTTCTTCGGGGTCGGAACAGGAGATTACATAGTTACTGTCAACCGGTATGTTGCTTCGGGGGAGTTTCCCGGCTACCTTTTAGAGTTCAACCAGCCCCACAATATCTTCATTTTTGCCCTCGCGACCAATGGTCTTTTTGGCTTGGCTGCTGTTCTTTATCTCTTCTATTGCATTGTCAGACTGTCGAAGGGAGTGCTCAAGTCAGGATCGGCGGACAGGCTGTTCGGGTTCATTGCACTCCCTGTTGCTGTTCATTTTATGGTAGCAGGACTTGCAGACTCCCTGCTGCACATACACGTATTGCTGTGTACCTTTGCTTTCGTCCTGGGGGTATGTGTGCGCAGGTCTAACTGTGGAGAAGAGATGAAAGCAGGAAAGATGTTAAAATTAAACTGCAATTCCAGAAAATAAAGCAGTAGGGAGTTCATTAAAAATCGGGATGAAGGTCAGTGGTTTTACTTTTATAAGAAATGCCCAGGTTTTGGGCTATCCATTTGTGCAGTCCATTAAATCTGTTCTGCCGATTGTCGATGAATTCATCGTAGCCCTTGGTCCATGTGAGGACGAAACCGAGAATATGATAAAGGATATCGGAGACGCTAAAATCAGGATTATCCATACCCAGTGGAATGAAAACATGCGGACGGATGTGAGGCTGAAGGGCTTTGTCTATGGCCAGCAGAAGAGTATAGCCCTCTTTAACTGTACAGGGGACTGGGCGTTCTATCTGGAGTCAGATGAGGTGATTCATGAAGACGATCTTCCCGTGATAAGGGCATCCATGGAGAAGTATCTTAATGACAACAGGGTGGAAGCGCTGGTCTTTGATTATATTCACTTTTACGGGAACAGGAATACCTTTGCATGGTCACCAGGCTGGTACAGAAAGGCCCCGAGGATATTAAGAAACAACATCCCGAGCTGGGCCCCGAAGGGGCTTTTCTTCATTGTGATGGAGAACCACAAGAAAGGCCGTTATCCGAGGGCAGCCCTGACAGGTGTGAATATCTATCACTATGGATGGGTGAGAAGCGAAGAACAGATGAGATTAAAGACGCAGAAAGTTGAAAAGTACTGGAGTGACAAGGGTTCTTCAGAGGTAAAGTATGCTGATATTGACAGTGCAATACTGAGGGAGTTTAAAGGTAATCATCCGGCGGTTATAAAGGACTGGCTGCCGGAGGCTGAAGGTATTTTTAAGGCGGCTCCCACATACAGATTGAGCCAAAGGGAGATTAAACACCGGATGGCCTTGTGGCTCGAAAGGGTGCTGGGTGTAGAGTTGAGCAAGAAGCATTTCAGGCTTGTGAGGTAGGGGTGTATTACAGTGTTTCGTGAAAGCTTTAATCCCTTTGTTGTTGACCCCACGTATATGAATGTATGGTTGGCCGGTTAACCTCGATCTCTTTCCTGAAGGATCAGTTCCTGCCAGTGGAGCCGGGAGTCTTTTTTGTTACACAGAAGTAGGCAGTTGCCAGGATGCCGCTTCTGTTTGAATATGTTCTTGGAGAGATGCTCACCCATTCGGAGTATCCGGCAAGGATTTCAAACATGGACTTTATGGTGAATTTGTTTATATGCTCCCTGTGTCTGTCCCTCCAGCCCTTTACCGGTACGGAGATGATCAGTATTCCGTTTTCCTTCAAGAGTCTCCACAGGCTCTCAATGATGGAGGTGTAGTTGTCTATATGTTCGAGCACTTGTATTGATATGATTGCGTCGAATTTTTTGTCTGAAACCTGCTCCATAGAGGTATAGTAGAAGAATGAGTTGCCGTTGCCGTCCTTGTCCTTGAGGTAGCTTTCCCTGGCAAACCTGATGGCCCTGAGGCTGTGGTCGAGAAGGTGAAAGTTCAGGCCGTGCATGTGTTGTGACAGGAGCTTTACGTTGCCGCAGGTGCCGCATCCGAAGTCGAGGATATCCTTTCTGTCTGAAAGAAGAG
>JAADGU010000148.1 GCA_013152195.1 Nitrospirota bacterium | reverse complement strand
GCCTTCCACCCCTTTGGAATCTCAAGGGTGGGAACAATCTTCGTTTCAGCCCCTGCGTCAAGGCTCTGTGCTATTACACAATCTACGGGAAGATAGAATTTCACACCTCTGTCTTTCAGTTTGACCCTGATCCTCTGGGCCATCTCCACCATATCCTCTTCTACAAGTGAATCACCGACCTCATATCCCATTGCCTTGATAAATGTAAAGGCCATGCCGCCACCGATCAGTACCTTGTCTACATTTGACTCAAGGTTTTCGAGCACCCAGCACCCCTATCTTTCCGGATACCTTTGCACCGCCAAGGATGGCCACAAAGGGTCTGACCGGATTGTTTACAACACCCTTAAGGTATTCTATCTCTTTTTTAAGCAGAAAACCTGCTGCTGCAGGGAGGAATTTCGGGACACCTACAATGGATGCATGGTTTCTATGGGCAGTCCCAAAGGCGTCGTTGACATAGTAGTCTGCCAGGGAGGCAAGGGCCTTTGCCAGCTCTTCGTCGTTCTTCTCTTCACCTGGATGAAACCTCAGGTTTTCAAGTACGACCACGTCGCCCGGCTGCATCTTGTCAATGATGTTTTTGACCTGTGGTCCGATACAGTCAGGGGCAAAAATAACATCTTTGTTAAGAAGTCTCTTGAGCCTCTTAGCAACAGGTGCAAGGCTGTAACGCGGGTCGGCCTTGCCCTTTGGTCTGCCAAGATGTGAGGCAAGTATTACCTTTGCCCCTTCATCAATAGCGTAGTTGATGGTTGCAAGGGCTGAGCGGATCCGCCGGTCATCTGTAATGTTAAGATTTTCATCAAGGGGGACGTTAAAATCAACACGAATAAATACCCTCTTGCCTTTGAGGTCAAAGTCCTGTATGGTAAGTTTATTGAGGATGTCCCTTATTGGAGCAGGACTGATTCCAGTTGCCATTATTGCCTCCCGTTGTCAACTGCAGACTATATTAATTTACAGCATTCATGTACAACAAAATCTTTACCGGTTTTTAATGATATATTGTGCCAGATCCCTCAACCGGCTGCTGTAACCCCACTCGTTATCATACCAGGCAAGGACTTTTACCATCCTGTTTTCTATAACCTTTGTCAGTGTTGCATCAAGGATGGATGAATGGTTATTGCCGTTGAGGTCTATTGAGACAAGGGGTGCCTCCGAGTACATAAGGATTCCCTTTAAAGGACCTTCAGCTGCATTTTTCAG
Organism: Nitrospirota bacterium; assembly: GCA_013152195.1. Classification (GTDB taxonomy): domain Bacteria; phylum Nitrospirota; class Thermodesulfovibrionia; order Thermodesulfovibrionales; family JdFR-85; genus BMS3Bbin07. The sequence goes on along the minus strand of JAADGU010000148.1, from coordinate 4,935 downwards.
TGCCCCGTTAATCTCCTCAGCAGTGGTATCCCTTGATACCTCGGCAACAAGGTCAATTAGTGAGACATTGGGGGTTGGGACCCTTATGGCCATACCGTCAAGCCTGCCCTTTAACTCGGGTAGCACAAGGCCGACTGCCCTGGCTGCACCTGTTGTGGTTGGTATCAGGTTCATGGCAGCAGCCCTTGCCCTTCTGAGGTCTTTGTGTGGCAGGTCCAGGATTCTCTGATCATTGGTGTACGAATGGATTGTAGTCATCAGGCCACGGATAATACCGAATTCATTATTTAATATCTTCGCCACAGGGGCAAGGCAGTTGGTTGTGCAGGAGGCGTTTGATATAATCCTGTGATTCTGAATATCAATGCTTTCTTCATTGACCCCCAGGCATACGGTTATGTCAGGCTCTTTTGCAGGTGCAGATATAAGGACCCAGCCGGCACCTGCATCAAGGTGCTTTGAAGCCGATGCCCTGTCGGTAAACCTGCCGGTTGACTCTATCACTATCTCCACGCCGTCATCTTTCCATGGAAGCTTTGACGGGTCTGTTATTGCTGTTACTTTTATCTCGCGTCCGTTGACGATCAGGGAGTTGTCAGTTGCAGAAACATCGGCTGAGAATATCCCGTGAACAGAATCGTATTTGAGAAGGTGTGCCAGTGTTGCAGCATCTGTAAGGTCATTGATGGCAACAATTTCAAAGTCTGACTGGGCTATGGATGCCCTCAAGAAATTCCGTCCTATCCTTCCGAACCCGTTAATTCCAATTTTAACCGCCATACTCCCCTCCTTGTATCAAGGAAAATGAACTTTTAAGGAGACAAAGCCTCCTTTATTTAGCAAGCGGCCAGGAATAACTGCAGTAAATGAGACTACCTGCTGCCTACCGCTACTGAAGCCTGTTTATAACAAAACCAGTTAGGATCTTTGGGAAAAAGTATGTTGACTTCGGAGGCATTCTCAGACAGGCAAGTGCTACTCTTTCCACATCCTCAACCCTTGTGGGATTAAGAAAGAATGCCGCCTGATAGCTGCCGTCCCTTACCTTTGAAAGACAGACTCCGGGCTCCATTTCATAGTCAACCCCCTCAACATTATACAACTTTTTAAAGATTAATTCATGCAGAAGCGTTACGTCAAGCTCTCTCAGAGGTTCCGGCACATCTGTGAGGTCTTCACCCCTGTAAAGGAGGATAAAGTGTTTGTTCTCTCCGTAAACTGCAAGCCCTATGGCATGCTCAAGCCCGGCTATCTCTGCAGGGAGGTCACTGTCAGCATCTATTGTCCTGATTTCAAAGAATTTTTCCAGGGGTTTCAGAAATCCGGATACCCCCGTATCAGTCAATTCCCTGACAAGCCTGTGGGTCGGCAGTACTGTAAGCCCCCCGTCAGCCATATTTACAAGGTACATCATGACATAATTGTAGGGTTCTGTGCCTGTATGTTCAGGGTTTTTTGCCTTCATCTCCTTCTGATACGTAAGTGCCGTCTCATACCTGTGGTGTCCGTCAGCTATATATATGGGGTTTCCTTTCAGCTCCTCACCGATTATCCTTACGTCATCAGGGTCGTCAATTATCCACATCCTGTGCTCTGCACCCGTGAGGTCCGTAGCTGCTATGTAGGGTGAAGTTGAAAGGCACCTGTCAAAGATATCAAGATATCCCCTCCTTTGACTGTTATAGATGGAGAAGATAGGGCTCAGGTTGGCATTACAGTGGTGCATGAGGGTTAGCCTGTCTGCCTTTGGCTTTGAGTGAGTGGCCTCATGGGGATATATGCCGTCACAGAGCTCTGTTATCCTGACCCTGCCAAAGAGTCCTCTCATCACCTTTTTTTCATTTCCCACGGTGTACTCTGCCTCGTAAAGATAGAAAGAGGGGTTTTCGGTCTCCTTCAAAACACCCTCGGATAACCAGTCCTCAAGGTATTTACTGGCCCTGGTATAGCGATTTTCTGAATCATTGTCCCCCTGGAGGTCTTTCCCGAAGTCGATTTTTACAATATTGTAGGGACTTTTGGAATAAAGTGCATCTTTTAATTCAGGGGTGATAACGTCATAGGGGGGTGAGACAACGTCTTCGCCCCTGACCCTGCTGGTATCGTAGAGGACTCCTCTGAATGGTAAAATTTCTGTCATGGCATCGGTTCCTTGTTCTTCAGTATCAGGAAAAAATTCCTGATTTGTCTAAATTATCAATTAGAGACTGAATATGTTAGCATTTAAGGAAATCTAAATTCAATCAGGGGTAAAAAAATTGGAGGAATGGAGTGTTGGAGAGATGGAGGAAGACGATTCCGGCATACCGGTTTTATCGCTTCATGCAGACGTTATCACTTCATGTATAGTTAAGGATAAGAGGCCATGCCGATAGATGAAGGATTGCATAAAAGGATAGAGGAGCTCTCTCTTGATACGCCTGATCCGGAAAGGGCGGAGAGGAATACTCTCAGTCTCTTTGAACTCACACCGGCAGGGCCCTTTCTCCCATACCTTGCGGATATTTGCAGGCTCTTTGCTGTAAGCCAGTTTCTTGCAATTTATAGCATTGCCAACCCCGAGGAGCTCCTTGCTGCACTTAAGGAGATAACGAGACCTGTCTCAAAGGAGTTGCTTCTTGAAAGGATAAGTGCAGAAATTATGCCTGACGAGCCGCAGAATATTGAGGCCATGATGAAGGCCTTGCGGGGTTTTAAAAAGCGTTACCTGCTCAGGATTACCCTCAGGGATATTGCAGGTGAAACCGGCATCCTCTCCTCAATGGATGAGCTCACATCACTTGCAGAGACACTTATCTCCCTCTCCCTTCAGTGGTCCCTCAGGATTAATCACCAGAGGTTCGGCGAGCCCGCAAATGCAGTAATCACCGTTATCGGCCTCGGGAAATTAGGGGGGGCTGAGCTCAACTACAGCTCTGATGTTGACCTGATAGCCGTTTACAGTCAGGGAGATGAGCAGACCTCGGGTGTCCTGAACCCTTCGGGGGTAAGGGTAAACAGGATAAGCAATCATGAATTTTATTGCAGGGCTGTAGAGCTCCTCAACAGAATGCTCTCACTCCCCACAGAGGATGGCATTGCATACAGGGTTGACCTGAGGCTCAGGCCACAGGGACAGAAAGGAGAGCTGATACTGCCGCTTGATTCCTACAGGACGTACTATGAGTCATGGGGCCGTACATGGGAAAGGATGGTGCTTATAAGGGCCAGGCCCGTAGCCGGAGACATGGGGCTTGGGCAGAAATTTATGGAGGCAATCACTCCCTTTGTATGGAGGAAGAGCCTTGATTTCTCAGAGATAGAGGAGATTCGGGGACTCAAGAAGAGGATAGATTCAACATTTTCAAGGGATGACATAAAGCGCGGCTATGGCGGTATCAGGGAGATAGAGTTCTTTGTGCAGACCTTTCAGCTCATCTACGGAGGTGACAACAGGGCCCTCAGGACTCACCGGCTCTTTAACGCCATACAGGTGCTGAGGTGGCTGAAGCTGGTGCCGCAGGAAGACCTTGCCATACTCTGGGACAACTATCTCTATCTGAGAAGGCTTGAGCATTACCTCCAGATGAAAGAAGACCTCCAGACCCATACCCTCCCTGCAGCCGGGCAGGAGACGGAGGTGCTTGCGAGAAAGATGGGTTTCTACTCAGCCGCTGAATTTCTTGCAGACCTGCGTCTGAGGCGTATGCAGGTAAAGAATATGTATAACTCCCTGCTCGGCACAGAAGAAGACCTTCACGCCGAGGTCCTTGCATTGCTCGAGGGTGACCTTGCCGATGATGAGCTCATGGGGTATCTGTCATTCAGGGGAGTAAAGGCTCCGCAGGCAGGCATTATACACCTGCGAAAGGTGAGGGAGCAGATGAGGACGTTTAAAACCCAGAGGGAAAGGGCCATCCTGAGGAGGGTGGTCCCGCAATTTCTGGAAAAGGCTTTTAATGCAGAGAGTCCTGACAGGGTTTTAAAGGGACTTGAGAGTTTCATTGCAGTGCTTGGAGAAAAAGAGGCATACCTTACAGGAGTGGCAGAACATAAGGGGCTGATTGATGCAATGGTCAAGCTCTTCTCCCTCAGTTCATACCTGTCAAGGGTCTTTTTGAGCAGTAACAGGTACCTTGATACGCTGGTTGAGGGATTAATTATAAGGAAGACAAAGAAACGGGTGGAGGAAGAGCTAAGGAGGAATGTCCAGTTTGGAGAAGGGGTTATGGAGGCCGTCGGGGAGTACAGGAGGGCTGAAGAAATTCGCCTGGGCCTCTTCTTTCTCATGGATGTTCTTACAATACATGACCTGCTGAGGTACCTCTCACACCTTGCAGACGCCATTATAGAGATAATCCTTGAGAGAATAAATAATAATCAGGGTTTTTCAATCATTGGCCTGGGAAAACTTGGCGGAAGGGAGCTAACCTTTGGCTCTGACCTCGATATAATCTTCCTCTCGGATATTCCGGGTGGAGTAAGGACTGCAGAGAGTGTAATAAAGACCCTCACAACATACACTGACAAGGGGATGCTCTACAATGTAGATGTAAGGTTGCGGCCGGATGGTTCAAAGGGTGCCCTTGTCAAGGATATCGCGGGGTACAGGAACTACTATCTCAGGAGCGCCCACCCCTGGGAGCTGCAGGCGCTTCTGAGGGCAAGACCTGTTGCAGGGGACATGAGGGCTGGAAGGGCATTTATGGAGATGGGAAGGGAAGTGTTGATGCAACGGGGGAAAGAGGTAAAGAGGGAGGATATCCATGCAATGAGACAGAGGATAGTACGCGAGCTGTCACAGGAGGCAGCGGGCATGGATATCAAGCTTGGGCCGGGGGGGATTGAGGAGATAGAGTTTCATGTCCAGTTTTTACAACTCCAGCATGTGAGTGAAAACCCGGAGATACTGGTTCAAAACACCCCGGTGGCGATTAACAGGCTGGCAAAAAAGGG
>JAADGU010000049.1 GCA_013152195.1 Nitrospirota bacterium | reverse complement strand
TGGAAGTGCTTTTGGGGGAGATTAAAAGCCGTGTGAGGTAATCATATTAACCTGCCGGGCCTTTTCTGATCAATCTGAAGCCCTTGAAACCAATGCCTTCATGGACAGAACCCGGTCATCCGTGCCTTCCTCTCCCATTCCAGAACCTTGCGGTAATCCCTGAAAAGCCTTTCCCTCTCCCTGAATTCCCGTGTGTGGATGGCACGTCTTCCGTTCTTCCTTTTTAATATCCCGATATCAGCGTGGAGCATTTCATGATAGACGATAAATTCAACAAAAAACTCCGGTACCCTGACGCAGTCCAGCCCCGGGTTGATCCTGATGGTCCTTGTCTCTGAATTATAACTGCCAAGGGTTCTTTTCCTGACGGCCTTTTTCGGTGAGCGCTTTCCCCAGGTTATCACTGCATCAATCCCGTTGGAGAAATACTCCCTGTTCACCTTTTCAAATATCTCGCGGAGATTATAAACCCTTCCCTCCGGCTCGATCCTGTCAGGGGTCCTGGACCTCTTTCTTACCCTCCACTGGTTCTTCCTGAAAAAGTCATGGACAAGAGGGGTCTTGATAGAGGGTTTCCTGATTAATTCCGCTATCTCAAGGATTACCTCCAGAGGGGCCTCGGTAAAGAGACGCTGAATTCTCAGGAGGACCCTGTCCCCTTCTCTTTTAAAGCTGACTATGCTTGTTCTGTTGTTTGTCAGGGTAAGCTCGACAGGTCTGCAGACAGCTTGCTCTATAACCCTTTGAAGATTCATGGAAGTTCCCTGATGGTAAAATCTATGGTCGGGGCGACTGGATTCGAACCAGCGACCGCACGGTCCCGAACCGTGTGCGCTACCAGGCTGCGCTACGCCCCGTTATGTTTTATTGATAGTAAATAGTAAAGTTAGCGGGGACTTTGTGTCAAGTGGAGGAGTAATGGATGGAGGATTGGGTGTTTTCAATCCCTTGTCTTTATGATACAATGCTATTATGGCGAAGGTGAAGATCGGTTGCAGCGGCTTTATGTATAACCACTGGAAGGGGGTCTTTTATCCCGAAGGCCTTCCCAAAAAAAAGTGGTTTCAATATTATACCGGGGTTTTTGATACAGTGGAGTTGAATGTTACCTTCTACAGGCTGCCCAAACAGGAATCATTTGCAGGGTGGTATAAAAAGAGTCCCGAGGGGTTCTCTTTCTCCATTAAGGGCAGCAGATATATAACCCATGTCAAGAGGCTCGAAGGGCCTGAAGAAGCACTTGAGAGGTTTTTTAATGTTGCTCTTAATCTGAAGGACAAACTCTCTGTAGTGCTCTGGCAGTTCCCCCCAGGCTTTGGACTCGACTACAGGAGGCTTGAAAAATTCCTTTATCTGCTGAGAAATTACAGGGTAAGGCATGCCTTTGAGTTCCGGCATCCGGACTGGATTGTCCCTGAAGTGACCGGTCTTCTCAAAGAGGAGGGTCACGCTTTCTGTATGGCTGACTGGCCCGGGTTTATCAACGAACTTCCGGTAACAGCAGAGTTTGTTTATATAAGGAGGCATGGTCATGGCGGGAGGTATGATAGCTGTTATTCTGCCAGTGAACTCAGGAAGGATGCATCGAGGATAGATGGGTATTTAAAGAGAGGCCTTGATGTGTATATGTACTTTAACAATGATGCCTTTGGTTATGCGCCAAAGAATGCTGTTGAGTTAAAAGAATTACTCGGCCGGAAATGAGCACGAGGACCTGAATTTAACCACCCCGAAAGCATTCGGGGAGACACAGAAAAATACAGGAGAATTCATCTTTCTTCAGGAATATTTTTTAAGTTAGTGTCTCTGTGCCTCTGTGGTTTATAGGTTCCACAGCATATTATAAAAAGATGAAGAATCAGGAAATTGCAAGGGCTTTTTCAGAGATAGCCGACCTGCTTGAATTGAAGGGTGAAAACCCGTTCAGGATAAGGGCCTACAGGAGGGCTGCCCAGAACATAGAATCCCTGAGCCGCGATATCGCAAAACTGAGCGAGGATGAACTGACAGCCATTCCCGGCATAGGAAAGGACCTGGCCGGAAAGATAAGGGAATTTCTCAGCCATGGAAGCATGGAGGCCCTTGAGAGCCTCAGGCAGGAGGTTCCGCCGGGGCTTACCGGGATTATGTCTGTACCCGGGGTGGGACCCAGGACTGCCAGATTACTCTTTGAGAGACTTAACGTCAGGGATGTGGACGAGCTTGAGGCCCTTGCCAGGGAGGGCAGATTGCAGGGTCTGCCGGGCATCAGGAAGAAGACGGAAGAGAATATACTCCGTGGCATAGAGATGCTGAAGAGGGGCAGGGAGAGACAACCCCTTGGTAAGGTGCTCCCCGTTGCAGAAGATATAATTGAAAAACTGAAAGGGGTTTCAGGTATAGGGAAACTCCGCCTTGCCGGAAGCCTCAGGCGGTGGAAGGAGACCATAAAGGATATTGATATCCTGGCAACCTCATCAGAGCCACAGGGTATGATGAATGCCTTTGTACGCCTGCCGGGTGTGCGGGAGGTTCTCCTGAAGGGCCCGACAAAATCAAGCGTAATTCTCGGGGAGGGACTGCAGGTTGACCTCAGGGTTGTGGAAGAGGGCTCCTTTGGTGCTGCACTTCAGTACTTTACAGGGAGCAAGGCCCACAATATCCGTATCAGGGAGATGGCGATAAAGAGGGGACTGAAGATAAACGAATACGGTGTCTTCAGGGAAGAAGATGGTAAAAGGGTAGGGGGAGAGAAGGAAGAGGATGTTTACAGGCTCGTTGGCCTCCCCTATATACCTCCGGAGTTGAGAGAGGATTCCGGGGAGATAGAGGCCGCTATTGAGGGAAGGCTTCCACGGCTTGTAACCCTTGAGGATATCAGGGGCGACCTTCATGTTCATAGCAAATGGAGTGACGGCAGCCATGACATTGAAGAGCTCGTCACTGCAGCCAGGGAGCTGGGATATCAGTATATAGCCATAACAGACCACTCAAAGGGGCTTGGGATAGCAGGTGGCCTTACCCCGGAGGAAGTGCTTGAGCAGAAGCAGGAGGTGGATGCCCTGAATAAAAAACTCAGGGGATTCAGGGTCTTTACGGGTGCTGAGGTGGATATAAGGAGTGACGGAACCCTTGACCTCCCCGACGAGGTACTGAAGCAACTCGATTTTGTTGTTGCATCCATACACTCGGGGTTCAGACAGTCTTCCCGACAGCTCACGATGAGGCTTGTCAGTGCCATGAAAAACCCCTATGTGCGTGTTATTGCACACCCGACCGGCAGGATTATTGGTGAGCGGGATGCCTATGAGATCGATATGAAGGAGTTTATGCGCGTTGCAAAAGAGACGAAAACAGCCCTTGAGATAAACGCATACCCCATGAGACTCGACCTGTCCGACAGGCACGCCAGGGAGGCAAAAAGGCTGGGGATTCCCATTGTTGTAAACACTGATACCCATATAGTAACGCAGTTTAAGTACATGAGATATGGTGTGGCAATAGCAAGGAGGGGATGGCTTGAGCCAGGGGACATTATAAACACACTTAACCTGAAGGATCTTGAGAGATTTATAAATCAGGGGGTGTCTGTAAAAAAGCCGTGATGACCGGGAAGTTGTGTGGGGAGTAAATAAATGTAGAATAAACCACAGAGACACAGGAACACACCCCTTAATCCCCTCTTGATAGAGGGGAGAGAGTCCGTGCCGGGAAGAGCGGAACGAGGTGATGGGGGCAAGCAGGTAAAAGGCAGTTTTGAGAAGGCAGGGAGGGTAGAACTCCCCTCTAAAAAGAGGGGGCAGGGGGTGTGTAAAGAGCAGGTTCTTCACTGCTTAAATGCATGATATTGCAGACGAAGATGTCTTCCTGAATAGTTGCCGGGTTATTAACTTTTATCCTGTGGAATTAAAGACACGTTTTATAAACTCAGTGTCTTTCCGAAAGCTTTCGGAATGGTTGTATTATCCACAGAAAAATCGAAGGTGATTAATAAAAGATGAAGGAAAACAATGTTTCTTGCTATACTTGTCAAAGGATGTCCGGAAAAAAGGGAATTAACGTGCTGGTATATGAAAAGGACCCCGAGGGCCTGAAGTTCCTGAAGGGTTTTTTCCGCAAGAGAAAAGGCCTGAAACCTCTTTTTCTTGACTCTTCATCTGAACTTTCCGAGCAGTTTGAGTCCAGATCCCCCGATGCCTTTATCATTGGCCTTCCAAACGGTACCAGGGATCTGCAGGTGAAGGATTTCAGTATCCCGACAGTTGCACTGATATCGGGTAATATTCCTGAAGGACTCAAGGAGGTGGTTCACTACAACATAGATTATTACCTTATGAGGCCTTTTTACGAGGACGACCTTGATTTGAAGCTCAAGACGGCCCTTGAAAGAAGGAGCTGGTTTGAAAGGCTCTATGCAGAAAAGAGAGACCTTGAGGCAATTGTAGAACTTTCCTATCTTATCTCCTCCACCCTTGATCCCAGCGAGGTTCTTTATTTTGTTGTCAAGAAATTGAGCGAGATGATAGAGGTCTCCCGTTGTTCGGTAATCAGTATCGGTTTTGGTGAGAAGAGGTATGCCCATGTGGTATCTTCTTTTGAGGACCCGCATATATCTGATATAAAGCTTGATCTGAAGAAGTATCCGGAGATAAAAAAGGCCCTCATGTCTAAAAGGCCCATAGTCATACAGGATGCCATGGAAGACCCGATCATGAAATCCGTGAGATCTGCCATTGCGCCCCTCGGTATACGTTCGATAGTTGTGATTCCGATTATTTACAGGGATGAGATTATAGGGACACTCTTTTTGAGGACGTCAAGGGTCAGGTCAGGTTTTACCAAAAGGGAGATTAACCTCTGTAATGCAATTGCAAATATATCCGCCAATGTCCTCTATAATGCCTTTCTTTTTAAAAAACTTGAGAATGAAAAGGCAAGGCTTGAGAGACTCGCCATAACAGACTACCTTACTGGTGTGTATAATATCAGATACTTTTATCTCCGGCTGGAAGAGGAGTTCAGCAGGGCCGAGCGTTACGGACATCCCATCTCCTGCATAATGCTTGATATTGATCATTTCAAGAAGATAAACGATACTTATGGTCACCGGATGGGTGACATGGTGCTGAGGGAGTTTGCGCAGCTCGTAAGGAGACATGTTCGAAAGAGCGACGTCTTTGCCCGCTACGGAGGCGAGGAATTTATCGTTTTACTCCCCCAGACACCGCTTGACGGTGCAGAGAAAGAGGCCGGAAGACTGAGGACCTTTATCAGGGAGCACAGATTCAAGGGAATCGGAAAGGAGAAGATTACCTCGAGCATCGGAATATCGTGCTGGCCTGTACACGATATACATACCCACGATGATCTCATAACCCTTGCCGACACCGCATTATTTGAGGCAAAATCCAGTGGACGGGACAGGATAGCTGTGAGCAGGAAACTCAGAAAAAAGACAGACAGATAGGTTATCCTATCTTCATGGACCTGATCGTCTGCCATGTTAATGCAGATTTTGACTGTCTCTCCTCCATGCTCGGTGCAAAAAAGATATATCATGAGGCAATACCCGTATTCCCGGGCTCCCAGGAGAGGAAGGTCAGAGAGTTCCTCCAGACTTTTGAACCGATTGAGATAAAAAAAGTCAGAGAGATAGACCTTCAGCGTGTAACCCGTCTTATCCTTGTAGATACCAAGAACCCCCACAGACTCGGTCCGTTCAGTGAACTTGCACTCTCCGGAAAGGTGAAGATCCATATATACGACCATCACCCCATTACAGAAAATGACCTGAGGGGCGAGGTTGAGGTTATTGAGGATACAGGCGCCACTGCAACTATCTTTACAGAGATAATAAAAGAGCAGAAGATACCCATTACTCCAATGGATGCAACCGTCCTCTGCCTCGGCATCTACGAGGAGACCGGTT
>JAADGU010000092.1 GCA_013152195.1 Nitrospirota bacterium | reverse complement strand
AGAATCCTGGGTTCATAAGAAAGACGAGGGCGGAGGCAGGATTATCGGCGAGGTCTGCCATTTCGTGGACCTGGCCCAGGCTATTACCGGAGGTTTGCCGGAAAAGGTCTTTGCATCCTGTACAGAGTCGCCGCAGGGATTAAGGGACAATCTGACAATATCCATGAAGATGGACAACGGCGCAGCAGTTGCCATAACTTATGCATCGAATGGTGACAAATCCTTTCAGAGGGAAGAGGTTCAGGTTTTTGCCGGCGGGTCTGTATGTGTGATAAATAATTTCAAGTCAGTTAATTTCATCTCTTCAGGAAAGCAGAAGGTGAAAAAATCCCTTGAGGTTGATAGAGGTTATGTAGATGAGATCAGGGCTGTTTATGATGCCCTTAAAAATGGTGCTCCTTCCCCTATAGATTTTAAATCCCTTGTTGCAACCACATTAGCCACGTTTGCCATCGAGGAGTCAATAACAACCGGGGAAGCAGTTGAGGTGGAAACAGGGTTGTTTTGAAGGGTAATTGATGGAAGATGGGTCTCGCAAAGGCGCAAAGGCCGCCAAGAAAGCGGTATTAGTCTTATAGTAAATAATCTATAAACTTTGCGAACTTGGCGTTTTGGCGAGAAAAAGGTAGTGTAATAGATGGGAAATGGGTCTCGCAAAGGCGCAAAGGCCGCCAAGAAAGCGGTATAACCCGTATAGTAAATAATCTATAAACTTTGCGAACTTGGCGCCTTAGCGAGAAAAAGGTAGTGTGATAGATGGAAGATGGGTCTCGCAGAGGCGCAAAGGCCGCCAAGAAAGCAGTATAACCCGTATAGTAAATAATCTGTAAACTTTGCGAACGTGGCGCCTTGGCGAGAAAAAGGTAGTGTGATTGATGGAGAATAACTCTCGCAGAGGCGCAGGGAACGCTAAGAAAAATGAATGAAAACGAAATATCTAAAGTTATTGTTAATAACAGTTTTAAAATCCATAAGACCATTGGACCGGGGCTATATGAATCTGTTTATGAAGAAGTATTGTTTTATGAATTACTGAAAAATAATCTAAAGTGCGAACGGCAAATTGGAATACCTGTGATATATGAAAGTATCAAAATGGATATTGGATTTAGAGCAGACCTGATTGTAGAGGACAAGGTTATAATCGAATTAAAATCTGTTGAAAATATCATGCCTGTTCATAAAAAACAACTTTTAACATACTTGAAACTAACGGGACTAAAACTCGGGTTATTGATCAATTTCAATGTTGAATTAATAAAAAACGGTATAACCCGTATAGTAAATAATCTGTAAACTTTGCGAACCTTGCGCCTTGGCGAGAAAAAGAGGCAGTGCAAAGAAACTTTTTTATACTTTTAGCGAACTTGGCGCCTTAGCGAGAAGTAGAAGGTAGTTTTTAATAGTTTTTAACGAACTTAGCGCCTTAGCGAGAAAAAAATGGTTGTATAATGAAAATCCTCCTCCTTTCCAGATATTTCCCCCCCGAAATTGGCACGGCAGCAAACCTGTTTTACGAATTGGCGAGAGGCCTTGCTGACAGGGGACACAGTGTAAATGTTGTTACGGGCTTTCCCTGGTATAACCTGAAGTCGGTTCCTGATAAATACCGGGGCAGGCTCTTTATGAAGGAGGATATGGGCGGAGTTCAAGTTACACGGCTGGCCTTCCCGGTATTTGGTCCCCAAAAAATAAAACTTGCCGTCGGACACCTGACCGCTCCCCTGACCTCCTTTTTGGGAGGGCTCCTTTCGGAGAAGCCGGATGTCGTCTTCATATACTCTCCCCCCTTGTTCATGGGTGTAGCAGGATGGCTGCTGAACCTCTTCAGAGGGGTTCCGTTTATCATGGGGGTGCAGGACCTGCATCCCCAGTGTTATATAGACCAGGGGGTGCTCAGGAACAGGCAGTTGATATATCTCCTTGAGACGCTTGAGAAGTTTTGCTATAGGAGGTCGTCACTCATTACAGTCCACTCCGGGGGCAACAGGAACCATATTGTTGACGTAAAGGGGATCGATGAAGAAAAGGTCAGGATTCTTCCCAACTGGATAGATACGGGTGAGATGAGACCGCTGCCGAGGGATAATGAATTTTCCGGAAGATACAATCTGAACGGGAGATTTGTTGTTGGCTATGCAGGGACTTTGGGGATGTCTCAGGGGCTCCTGAGTGTAATTGAGGCGGCAAGGATTTTAAGGGACAGGGAGGAGATCGAGTTTTTTATTGTTGGTGACGGCATAGAGAAAGAGAATCTGAAAAGCAGGGTAGAAGAATATGGTTTGAAAAACGTCAGGTTTCTTGGGATGCAGACGAAGTCAGTCTATCCATATGTAGTTGCCTCTTCAGATGTGGGGTTGGTTACTTTAAATAGCAAGGTTAAAACCCCTGTAGTCCCGTCAAAGATACTGAGCCTCATGGCAGCAGCCAGGCCGGTACTTGCAAGCATGCCCCTTGACGGTGATGCCCCGAAGTTGATCAAAGAGTCCGGATGTGGTATATGTATAGGTCCTGAAGACCCTGAGTTGCTGGCTGAAAAGATTCTTTTTCTTTCAGATAATCCTGATATCTGTGCAGATTTTTCAAGGCAGGGACGGGAATTTGTTGTCCGTGAGATGTCTCTTCAGAAGGCGGTTGCAGAATTAGAGCAATGTATTAAAAGTACGTTGAGGAAAGGACAAACATGAAAAAAATGCTTGCCGTATTTGGTACCCGCCCTGAAGCAATCAAACTGGCCCCTGTAATTCTGGAATTACAGCAAACCCCGGATGTTCAGGTCAGGGTTTGTGTTACGGCCCAGCATCGCCAGATGCTCGACCAGGTACTGTCCCTCTTTGATATCGTGCCTGACATTGATCTTGACCTTATGAAACCGGATCAGACACTGGCAGAACTGACAGGCAGGGTTGTCAGCGGACTTGACAGGGTTTTTAAAAAAGAAAGACCTGATATAGTGCTGATTCAGGGTGATACTACAACGGTCATGGCTGCTGCAATGGCAGCCTTTTACAGTAAGATTCCGGTGGGACATGTAGAGGCAGGACTGCGTTCGAATAATTTATACTCTCCCTTTCCGGAAGAGATGAACCGGAGAATTACCTCTGTATTTACCCGCTTCCATTTTGCTCCAACAGAAAATGCCAAAGATGCCCTGCTCAGAGAACACGTTCCTGAAGAGAGTATTTTTGTGACGGGCAACACGGTGATAGATGCCCTGAATATGATACTGCAGAAGTCGATGCCGCAAATTGTTACAGAGATATTATCGAGGGCAGGTGTTAACGGAAATAGCAGGAAACGCAGGATGATTCTTGTTACTGCACACAGACGGGAGAATTTTGGAGAAAGCTTTGAGAGTATATGCCATGGTTTGAAAAAACTGGTTGAACGTAACCCGGATATTGTTATTGTGTATCCTGTGCATTTGAACCCCAATGTTCAGGAACCGGTAACCAGGATTCTGCAGGGGGTGGAGAGGGTGTTGCTTATAGAGCCGGTCGAGTATGATGCCATGGCACATTTAATGAACTCGGCCTCAATCATACTGACTGACTCAGGCGGTATCCAGGAGGAGGCCCCCACGCTGGGGAAACCGGTTCTGGTTATGCGGGTTGAAACCGAACGGCCGGAGGGTGTTGAGGCGGGGACTGCGAAGCTGGTGGGACCTTATGCAGACAGGATTGTGGAAGAAACCGAGCGTTTGCTGCGGGACACCTGTGCCTATGAAGAGATGGCTGTTGCTGTCAGTCCATACGGAGACGGAAGGGCTGCTGAAAGAATTGTGCAGATACTCCTTTCAGCAAAAAGGTAGCATTATAATCAAATATTATAGTATTATAATAATGTATTAAATGTAATATATGTTGCGGTCTCTGCCGCAGTTCATATTTCTGTCATTCTGGCTCGTCCGGAATCTTTCTTCTGATCCCGAACAGGCGGGAATGAATGATACCTGAAAAATATGCAATTCTCAAACGTCCTGTAGTTTCTGCTGCAGGATAGTTCACTAAAATATAGCAAAACATTGAACGGGGAGGTTTAATGTGGATGTTCATGAAAAAAGAATTGCGCTTGTGGATGATTATTTAGACAGGGCGTATCTTGTGGATGAGGTTGCAGATTACTATTCAGGAAGGACTGTCCTGGTGACTGGTGGTGCTGGGGCCATCGGAAGCAATCTTGTTATTGCACTTTCAGGGCTGGTCGGTGATAACGGTAAGGTACTGGTTCTGGATAATCTCTCAGCTATAAAGACGAGAGACCCATGGAATATCACACCCCTGCCTAACGTTATGTTTGTGCTTGGAGATGTGCGAAGTGACGTGGATTTAAAAAGGGTTTTTAAGGAGGAGCCAAGCATTGTTTTTCATTTAGCTGCTTTTTTTGCCAACCAGAACTCTATTGACTATTCTGAAACATCGGCAGAGGTGGATGTAATCGGACAGATAAAGCTGCTGGAATACTCAAAGATATCCGGTCTGGAAAAATTCATATACGCTTCAAGTGGTTGCGCTATCTATGGAGCATACCCCGAACTTCCCATAAAGGAAGAATTCATCTCCATGCATCTTACAACTCCGTACCAGATAAACAAGATGACAGGAGAGATGTATTGTAATTTTTATAACCATCACTACGGCTTGCCTACTGTAAACTGCCGTTTTTTTAATTCGTATGGTCCCGGAGAAGTGCCCGGGCAGTACAGGAATGTTATCCCTAACTTTATTTATTGGGCCATGAAGGGCTATTCTCTTCCTGTGACAGGAACGGGAGAAGAAACCAGGGATTTTACTTATGTGTTAGACCTTGTGCAGGGTTTGATAAAAGCCGCTTTTTATTCAACTGCAGTAGGGGAGAATTTCAATCTTGCCTCTGGAAAAGAGCTTAAGATTAGGGATCTGATTACAAAGGTTAATGAAGCGACTGACAATAAAGCTGATGTTGTTTTTAAGGAACGCCGGAAATGGGACACAAAACCGAGACTCCTGGCATCAATAGACAAGGCCAGACAGCTGATAGGATATGAGCCTGTTGTTGATTTTGAAGAGGGTTTTCAGAGAAACATTGAATGGTTTAGAGACAACTGGGAAAAGATCGAAGCAGTTGCCGACTTCCCCCCTGGTATGAGCAGTGCAGTAAGAGGTGTAAAAGGCATATGCAGTGCCGGAGCAAGGTCCTGAGTTATAAGTAACAAGAAATAAAAGGGGGACAGGCTGCTTTTAAAATTAGCCCGCCTGCCAGCCTGTTAGCCTCTTCTTGCCCGCCTGCTCGCTTGCCAGCTTGCCAGCCTCTTAAAAAAACATGAACTACAAGAATCTAATCATATGGCAAAAGTCTGATAGGTTTGCTATTGAAGTGTACAAAGTCACAAAGAAGTTTCCAAAAGACGAAATCTACGGCATTACTTCTCAGTTAAGAAGGGCAGCCCTTTCAATACCAACCAATATTGTTGAGGGAAATGCCAGAAATGGAGATAAAGAGCTTGCAAGATTTGTCAGCATTGCAATTGGCTCAATGGCAGAAGCAGAATATCTGCTTGATTTTTCAAGGAGACTGGGATACCTTTCGGAAAAAGAGTACGAAGGGATTGAGGCTATACGTAGAGAAGCTGGAAAATTGCTCTGGAATTTTTATAAAAAAGTGTCTCTTTAGCCTGCCCGCCTGCCCGCCTTGTCCCCTTTTAGCCTGCTCGCTTGCCCGCCTGTTATCTTGCCAGCTTGTTAGCCTCTTCTTGTTGCCAGCCTGCTAGCTTGCTCGCCTGCTCGCTTGCCCGCCTGTTAGTCTCTTCTTGTTGCCAGCCTGCTAGCTTGCTCGCCTGCTCGCCTCTTCTTCCCCTCCCTGAGCCCCCTCCCTTGACAGTATCTCCATACAAATTTTATAATTTACCGAATCTGAGGGGCACATATCTTTGGATCATAGCA
>JAADGU010000128.1 GCA_013152195.1 Nitrospirota bacterium | reverse complement strand
TCTTTCATTTCCATCCGGGTTCAATGTCATATTCCATAGCTACCGTGGGGTGTAATTTCAGGTGCCTCCATTGTCAGAACTATGAGATATCACAGTACCCGAAACTTCATCCCGATATAGCGGGTGAAGATATGACGCCTGAGGATGTTGTGAACGAGGCTGAAAAGGCAGGATGCAGGAGTATATCCTACACATATACGGAGCCGACCATATTTATGGAGTTTGCCCTTGATTGTGCACGTCTTGCGCATGAGCGGGGTATAAAGAATGTCTTTGTAAGTAATGGTTATACCAGTCCGGAGGCTGCAAGGGAGTTCGCCCCTTATCTTGATGCAAATAATATCGATCTCAAGGGAGATGACAATTTCTATAAAAAGGTAGTTGGTGCAAGGCTGCAGCCCGTCCTGGATACCATTCAACTTATGAAGGAGCTGGGAGTCTGGCTTGAGGTTACAACCCTTATTATCCCCACATATAACGATTCTGAAGAGTTTCTGAGATGGGTGGCGGACTTTATAAAGTCTGTTGACCCTGCTATTCCCTGGCATGTAACCCAGTTTTATCCGACGTACAAACTGCTTGACCAGCCGAGGACCCCCCTGAGCATATTGAGACGGGCAAGGGAGATTGGGCTTGAGGCAGGGCTTAAATACGTCTATGAGGGTAATGTGCCGGGAGAGGGAGGGGAGAATACCTATTGCCCCTCCTGTGGAAAGCTCCTTATAGAGCGGTTCGGGTTTTTACTTAATGCGACAACAATGAAAAATGGACAATGCCCTGGGTGTCACTCCATAATTGATGGAATCGGGATGCCTTAGGTTTCAATAATCCTTACCCCTCCATTTTCAGGGAGGGGTAAGGTAAAGAGCCATAAAACCATTCATGTCAGGCTGGACACACTGCCATTTTTACTGCAGATTTAAAATCTCAGGATAGCCCCTATATTGCCTTTTTCTTTGAGAGAGGCTGTTTCATATGCCAGGACCTCAACCGTTGCTCCCTGCTCAACAGCCCTCTGTACAACGAGTTCAACCATATATTCGATAGGCTCCATTTCACTGCCACAGTACGGGCATTTGGGGATATTCCGGACCGAGAGCAGACTGCAGTTCACACACTTGAATCCTGACGCCTCGTAGTCCTTTACGAATACGAGCTTATGAATCTTGCCTTCCATTGCCGCACCTATGACGTCTTCAATGCCAAGCACTGCCTGGTTTCCCTTCAAGGCACGTGTTATCAGCTCATCCACAATCTTTTTTTCCTTTTCAGCTTCATAGACTGAAAGTAGGGGTTCTGCACGTTTCAAAACCTCGTCTGGGTTTAAAAACATCTCAGCTGCAAACTGCGCCTTGATCCTGTTCCTGACAGTTTCCGGTAACATATCCTTAAACATGGTTACAGCCTCTTCAGAACCTCCGATAAAAACCAGGTCGATCTGTTCTGCTGATAGAAATGATTCAAGTTTTTTAATGACTTCCTTAAGGTGCAGTCCAACAACATGATAATCTATGTGACGCTGATAGTGGGGTTCGGCAAGTGCAAACCAACCGCCTTTCTTGTGTTTTCCCGGTACATCTTCGGTTTTAATCTCTCCGTACTCCACTATCTCGCCAAGGTGGACAACAAAGATTCTTGCCTCATCCTTCTCAACGAGCAGAATGAGGTATCTGGGGTTGTTGTCGACGATATCAATCAGTGGTTTTATGTAAGGTGTATTGTCAACAATGAGAAGATTTTTAACCGGGACCGGGAGATTATATTCCCTCCAAAACCCTGTCTCCTCAGAGCTCAGCAGCACTAATCCCTTCCTGAACTCCCGCTTGTTGGAAGTCACATAGGCGCTGATCTTTTCAAGGTCTGACTTTATCTTCCTGTATACCCCTTTTTCGGTATTTTCAGAGACCTCCCTGATCATATTCTTGAGGTGCAGGACATATTCACCCTTCGGGTTTGTGACGGGATTTACATTCAGATACAGACTGACATAATAGTTTTCCTTGCCCTGAATTTCTGACAGATCCTTTAACTCTTCACGGTTCAGCATTTACACCTCCTTCAAGATTTCTGAATATTTCAAAAACAGATATAAACATTGCCATAACCAGGGGCCCCAGCACAAGTCCTATCAGCCCGAAGACCTTAAGTCCGCCGATTACGCTGAAGAAGATAACAAGTGTCGGCATCCTTGTTCTGCCGCTTATTATTATCGGTTTTAGTATATTATCTATGGTGCTTATTATAAAGGTGCCGACAAATAAAAGAATAATGGCCTTTATGAATGCCTTTTTTATAAGGAAATAGATTACAACAGGTCCCCAGACGGAAAACGTACCGACCCCTGGTATAAAGGACATAAGTCCGATAGCGGTTCCAAGTAGTATCGGGGAATTCATGCCCAGGATCAGGAATGTGATGCCGCCAACGGTTCCCTGGGCAACGGCTACAGCCACTCCACCATATATGGTGGATATGACCATGTCTTTCATCTGTGATTCGAGCCTGTCTCTCTGTGACTCGGAAAAAGGCATATAATCGTGGAATTTCTTTATAAAGTCAGGGGCGTCTCTCAGCATGAAGAACATTGCAAAGAGCATCAAGAAAAAATTCATAAAGACAGAGGCAATATTGGCAACTCCCTTTGTGACATTCCCCAGAATGTCTTTGCCCATCCTGGAGATATTTTCCGAGATAATGGCTGCAAGGTCGATTTTTTCTATGTTAAGGGTTGATTTTATCCTCTCCTGTATCCAGAGTGCCTGTGGACTGTTTATCCAGTCCTGTACCTTGCCGATTCCTTCTGCATTTATATAATCTGCAAAGTTACTTAGTTCGTTGGCAAGAGCTATTGTCAGATAAGAGAAAGGCCCCAGAATGATAATAACGGTGATTGAGATGGTTATGACAGAGGCAAGTACTTTCCATTTCACAAATCTGCACAGATATGCATAAACAGGATAAAATACGATGCTCAATACAATGGCCCAGGCAATAGAGGATAGAAATGGCTTCAGGATCAGGTAACAGAGATATCCGAGAAAGGATGTTAAGGTTATAAGTGTAAAGACATAGAATCTATTTGTTCCCATGGCTGCTCCCCTTAACTGCATTTAACCCGGGATCCAGCGTCTCTTCTTTATCAGTCAGCAGTTCTGCAGGAGACTGTATTGTTTTTATCATTAGTGGGAGCATTAAGGCGACGATAACCCTGATTCTGTGGATAAAGCCATTCCTTGTTGTATTATTCATGCCTTCCCTGTAACTCTCAAGTGCTCTGTCCCGGATGCCGGGAAGCAGTTTCAGGGTTAATGATGCTGTTTCAAAAAACTCGCTTACCGGTACCCGTATCCGTTCAAGGGGCAGGAAAAATCTCTTCAGTACCCCGAGAATCTCTTCGACCGGGGTTTTCAGGGTCAGAAGTTTAGCCCCTGCAACAAGACCTGAGACCCTTGCAGTCCTTACCAGTGCTATCCTTAAAGACTCTGCCGTTATGTCTAAAGGCCCTATTTCCATTAGTACCCTGCCAGGATAGAAGAAGAGATTTCCCAGAAAAGTGGTGAGCAGGAAGATGCTTATTGGTATAATCCCTCCTCGCATCCCGGGAAGAAGGAGGAGGACGAGACTCAATGAGAGCAGGCATAAGGCCGTTGCAGTGCCCTCCACAAGAAATAGAGATATGGAGAAAGCGATATACAGTAATATCTTTGCTGATGCACTCAAAGTGGCCATACCCCCGGAAATGCTTGCTTTGTGTCCTTGCGGGTTCTGCAGTTAAATATCAGTTACAATTGTGGCAGATTACCTTGTTTCATTGCAAGTTTTGGTGCATCCGGGAGAGAGAGTATGTATCTGTAGATTCCTGATGCGATTGCCTCGGCAGCGGTCTTCCTGAACTTCCTGTTTCCAAGCAGACGCTCTTCACGAGGATTACTTATGAATGCAACCTCAACAAGCACAGACGGCATCTCTGCATCTACAAGCACGTAAAAGAGTGCCTGTTTGACCCCCAGGTTTCCAATGCCGCGATAACCCCTGGTGAGTCTTTTAAACAGGGAATCCTGAACAAAATGGGCCAATCTAAGTGATTCATCCCTTTTGGTCTCTCTTTCCAGGGAGGCAAGGATTGTTCCCAGTTCGCTCCTGGCCCTCTTCATCTTCTCCAGAGAGATGGCATTTTCCCTTGCAGCTACCCTCATTGCCTCGGTATCGTTGGTCCAGTTAAGGAGGTAGGTCTCAACCCCGCCTGCCCGTCTTTTAAGACTTGCATTGGTATGGATGGAGACAAAAAGGTCTGCCTTCTTTTTATTTGCCACAGCAGTCCGTTCACCAAGCCCTATGTAAATGTCACTGTTCCTTGTAAGGTAGACCTCAAGGTTATAACGCTCCTGAAGTATCTTCTTGAGTTTGCGGGCTGTGTCGAGGGTTACGTCTTTTTCCTTCAAACCTTTTGGACCTGTTGCCCCGGGGTCGTGACCACCATGTCCGGCGTCTATCACCACAATCTTTCTTTCCCTGTAAAAGGGGTTTCTCTCCTGTCCGATATCGATAACCAGCCTTGGCGGAGATTTCAGGGTGAAGGTCCTGTAGTCGTTCAATTTCTTTAGCTCAAGCACAATCCTGACCGTATCACTGTTAAATTGGGCAATGCGGATTTTTTTCAGAAGTCCCTTCTGCAGGTTTTTAAGCGGTATTGTCTGAGGGGAGAGTTTTACGTTCTTAAGGTCAAAATATATCCTGTCAGGATCCTTGAGCCGGTGAGCTGAATACACGGGAAGGCGGTTAAATTCAAGAACAATGCGGGTATTTGTGCCATTGACATTAAACCTTATGTCTCTGACCTCGGCAATATTGCCGGCACTTGCAGGAGAGTGAAAGGAGACAATACAGGTCAACAGCAAAAGAATGCCTGTAAGTATTCCTGTTCTGAAAGGCTGCTTAGACATTTTTAGCATCCATTCAAACATTCAGAGGGCTTTTACCTCGGTAACCTCGGGAACCTCTTCCTTCAGTGTCTTTTCAACCCAGTTTTTCATGGTTAACCCTGCCATCATGCAACTGCTGCACTGTCCCTTGAGTCTTACATATACAATTGTATCCTTTATCTCTACAACCTCAATGTCTCCACCTTCTTTATTGAGGCCTTCTCTTATCTTTCCGATTGCCTTTTCAATTCTTTCAGCATCCATTCTGACCCTCTATGACATTATAGACAATTTATTTTTATATTTCAACCCCTTTTTAGATCGTTTCTATTTAATGGTTTAGCATATTGGTATAACATCTTGAATTGAAACATTTACTTGACTACAGAGCGGGAGGATATTGCATCGGGCAGTTTATCCGGGCATATAGGAAGTCCCGGTGATTCCGTTGAAAATACAGCATATAAAAATAGCCACAGGTTTGTGCAGATATGCGCTGTTTTTTAAAGGAAGTTTTACCAGGGTTTCAATTCCGGGGTCTTTGTTAAGGAGTTGCCCTTCACTAACATTCACGTTTTTTGATAGAATACATCTATTGTGAGCCAGGGGGTTAATGAGAATATAAGTTACAAGGGCAGAGTCTTCCATGTACAGACAGAGGAGAGGGGAAAAGAGAGACCTGTTCTTGTGTGTACACTTTTTTACAGGGGGGTGATACTGTCCGAGGAGCGATTGGCATACCAGGATATAATAAAATCTGACCCTTTTCATAATCTGGTTAAACAGCTTGGTAAGGATATTCACAGGCAAATGATTGAAAATCTCAGGAAGGGACTTTATGATGAGAAGATAAAGACCTTTCTTGCATCTGAAGAGACGTCTGCAGAGGCAACATCACTTGCTGTTGATGTTAATGAGGATGACCTTGAATCTCTTTTCAAAAGTTATCTGCTCCCGTCCCTGAGCAGTGATTTGAATGTGGATTTACCTGAGCATGAGGTGCTTGCCATCAGTGAGAAGATACCTTCCCTGAAAGGATCTTCAAAAAAAGAACGCTATCTTTCACTCTGTGCCGAGATTTATTCAAGGGTTAAGGACATGTGTGATAAGGAGGCATTTAAGCGCCTTGTCAAGAAATGGTCGACCGAGATCAGGCTGCATACTGATGCCCCCAGGACAAATCCCCATGAGAAATGAGGCTGAGAAGCCCCTGATGCCGTCAAGTTCACGTAGGTTCAGAAAGATACTGATAGTGAAACCGAGCTCTCTCGGAGATATTATTCATGCCCTGCCTTTACTTAATGCCGTTAAAGCCGCATTGCCAGACTCCGAGGTGCACTGGGTTGTAGCGAAGGGGTTTGAAGGGGTGCTTCAGGGACACCCGATGATTAAGCGTCTGTGGGTAATACATAAGGAGAATTGGAAAAGACCTTCAAGGTTTATATCAACGGTCTCAGAGCTTGGAAACCTTTTCAGGGGACTCAGACTTGAGAGATATGACCTTGTTATCGACCTTCAGGGTTTACTGAGAAGTGGTCTTATCACAGCGCTGTCAGGTGCTTCCCTGAGGGTTGGGTTCAGTGATGCAAGAGAGTTGAGTCCGTTCTTCTACAACCTCAAGGTCAGAGGTGGAACCGGTATCCATGCTGTTGAGAGATACCTTAAACTTGCTTCTCTGATCGGAATTGGTACAGAAGGAGTTGATTTTCCACTGCCACCGATCCAGGATACTTCTCAGTTGGAAGGTCCCTATTATGCTGTAGTCCCCGGGGCAAGGTGGTCCACTAAAAGGTGGCCTGTTGAGTATTTTATTGAGGTAATAAGGGCATTGCCAACTACTGCCGTTATAGTTGGTAGCAGGGAGGATATTGATATTGCCGCGACAATAGCGTTGAATACAGAGGGTCATTCAGTTAATATGGCAGGGAAGACTGATCTTAAAAGACTCTTCTCCATCATAAAAGATGCATCTTTTATGATATCCAATGATTCAGGCCCAATGCATATCGGTGCAGCACTGTCAGTACCTGTTTATGCAATGTTTGGCCCGACAAGTGAGGTGCTGACCGGTCCATATGGCGATGGACACAGGGTCTTCAGGGCAGACATTCCCTGCTCTCCCTGCTTCAGAAGAAAATGTGAGACCATGAGGTGTATGAGAGAGATTACACCCGGAGAGGTTATAAATACAATCACAGAAGACCGGGTGCAATTCGCTGCCTGAAAAAAGATTGACTTTTCTTATGAATCTCTATATACTTTTTTGGCAAGATAAAGACAATAGGTGTAGTTAAAGAATAAGAAACTCATATGAAAGGAGGTTGAATATGGCTAAAAAAATTGCTGTACTTGTCAGGGACAGACAGGGGGAAGCCTTGAGAATGGCTGTAGGTATAACGCTTATGGATGATATTATCGATGTGTACGTGCTGGACAGAAAGGTGGAAGAGACAGAAGATAATGATCTGAACATTGAGACGATGAAGGATATGGAGATGAATGTCTATACAAATTGCAAGGAAAATGAGGGCCTGGAGTATCTCTCTACCGAGGAAATAGCACAGAAGTT
>JAADGU010000125.1 GCA_013152195.1 Nitrospirota bacterium | reverse complement strand
GAGCTGATGAGGAACATTCTGCTTCTTTTCTCTTTGTCTAGGGCTGGGTTTTCCGAGCGGGAGAGGGACAGGACCCTGATTGAGAGGGCAAAGCATATTAATGCTATCGCGTATTCTTCTCCTATATGATAAGACAGCCAGTTCATGCAGGTGGTACAGCCTTTATAGCGGTTCTTTTGTTTTAGTTCTGTTCTGAGCTGCGCAGGGGCTGCATGAAATGCAGCATACTATAGATTAAAGCATACGCAAACGATAAATCAAACACAGAACACCTGTCCGTTACGGCACAGAAGAGCCGGATTGCCTGTGCCGAACGGGACAGGCCTGCCATGATAACATTGCACCCTAACGGGGCTATCTTTATCCCCAGCATCCTCCCCCCGCAAAGAGAGATGGAAACACAGCCAAGCGAGCCCCCGGATAATCGCGACTTGGCACTATCCTTGCATCAACTACTGCAAAGGAGTCTGGGGTGTCAAAAGAGATCAGGGTTGACAAGATACTGGATGTTAAGGGGCTTTCATGTCCGGGACCAACCGTTCTGACAATGAAGGCACTGGAAGGCATGAAAAAGGGCAAGGTGCTCCAGGTAATGGCCAATGATAGCAGCACCAGACTTGCTATCCCGTCATTATGCAGGAATACCGGATATGAATTGCTTGAATTCAGGGAAGATGAAGGAACGCTGCATTTTTTCATTAAACGGTGAACGTAACATTCTTCATGCAGACTCTTTTTGTAATTTATTTTACCCCTCCCCAAGGCCTTGCCATTCACAAAAGGGCTTTACCCTGACAGGGCTTTAACCCCTGTTAAGAGGTGAAACCATTCAATGAATGGTCAGGCTACCAGACTGGATCAAACCCGGCTAAGCCGGGTTTGATCACTTTTTTACCGAGCTGTTTACAGTGTGAGAACATTCAGGTATAATAAGCAGGGCGGGCAAATATGGTTAGAACAACTCCCTTCTTAACCTTTTTTAAAGGGGAGTATATCCTGTATGAATTAAGTGTTTTCAGGTCTGGAAAACCATTATGGAACAAAAAGAACTTTTAAGAAAACTCCCCTCAGTGGATGAGGTACTGAAAAGCCCTTACGGAATTAAGTGGCTGAAAGCCTACCCGAGAAGATACATTTTACAGGCAATCAGGAATATAATAGCCTTTAAAAGGACAGAGATACTTGAAGGCTTCATCCCTGACGTCAGCCTCAACGCCATATCCAGAGATATTGAGATAAAGATAGAGAAACTTGTAGAAAGAAGGCTTAGGCCGGTCATAAATGCCACAGGTGTGGTAATACATACAAACCTTGGCCGGGCGCCACTGCCACCTGAGGTGTTGAACAATATCATGGATGTTGCCACGGGATATTCCAATCTCGAATATAATCTTGAGGAGGGCCGAAGGGGAGAGAGGTATGACCATGTCAGGTGGATACTGAAGGATATCACCGGTGCCGAGGATGCCGTTGTTGTTAACAATAATGCCGCGGCCGTGCTCCTTTGCCTCAGCGCAATTGCCAGGGGCAGGGAGGTTATAGTCTCAAGGGGAGAGCTTATCGAGATCGGGGGGTCCTTCAGGATCCCTGACGTAATGCTGCAGAGCGGGGCACTCCTGAAAGAGGTTGGAACCACAAACAGGACAAATTCAGGCGACTATGAAGACTCTGTAGATGAGCAGACCGCACTGCTCCTCAAGGTTCATCAGTCCAACTATAAAGTGATCGGTTTTACAGAGGATGTATCAATTGGAGAGCTTGTCGGGATTGGCAAAAGAATGGGAGTACCTGTTATGTTTGACCTTGGCAGCGGATGCTTTACTGACCTGAAACCCTATGGCATACATGACGAGCCAGTTGTACATGAAATAGTCAGTGAGGGGGTAGACATTGTAACGTTCAGCGGTGACAAACTCCTGGGAGGGCCACAGGCCGGAATAATTGTCGGCAGGAAGGCTCTGGTAGAACGAATAGCCAGACATCCCCTTGCAAGGGCTCTGCGCATAGACAAACTTACGCTTGCTGCATTGGAGGCAACATTGCTCTGCCATGCTGATCCTGGAAAGGCAAGGGAGAGAATCCCTGTGCTGAGGACCCTCCTGCAGGGGGATGAGGTGATAAGGAGACGCGCCAAAAAGATTCAGTTGTTGATAAAACGGAATGTCAGGAATGCCCAGGTCTCCATTGAAAAGGATGAGTCGCAGGCCGGAGGCGGTTCCCTGCCAGGGGTATATCTGCCGACATACGTTGTAGCCCTGAAGGTGAAGGGAATGTCAGCTCCGGCTGTAGAGCAGCGTCTGAGGAGGGGTGCTGTTGCAGTGATTACAAGAATAAGGGCAGGGACTGTTGTCCTTGATGCAAGGACAATACGGGACTCGGAGGTGAAACCCCTTCTGAAGGCAATAAAAGAAGCAATCTGTTAATTTTTTTCTTGACAAAAAAAAATTTTCTTGCTACTGTTATTCAAGAACCTTAAAAGACCGTAAAACCCGCTGAAAACTAATAATCCCGGTCCCCTGGCACAACGGGTCTTTTTTGTCTGAAACTCGGAAGTCCCGTAATTAAGAACATATAACAGGTAATGCATATATACTCTGGAAGTTTTATCAAGGAGGTTGAATGCAGGCTGTTCAGACCTCACATGATTTTTAAAAATCAAAACAATCTCTTAAAAGAAAGGGGGGGAAAAGGTTAAATGACAAAGTCTGATCTCATTGACAAGGTTGCTTCAGATGCCGGGTTGAGCAAGGCAGATGCCGGTAAGGCACTGGATGCTGTTCTGGAAAACATTAAGAAGTCTCTCAAGAAGAACCAGAAGGTGACGCTTGTTGGGTTCGGTACTTTCTCGGTCACCAAGAGAAAGGCAAGAAAGGGTCGCAACCCACGAACAGGGGAAGAAATTAAGATAGCAGCTGCCAAGGTTCCGAAGTTCATACCAGGTAAAGGCTTGAAGGATGCAATCAAATAACTCGTTTTTTGTTCCGGGGGATGGAATTCTTCCATCCCCCTCACTTCTCACTATAACAGACAGTTCATGTCACGGGAACCAGAATCCGGAAGTGTTTTCTTGTCTTCATTGTCAACCTGCAGCATTACAGGGAGGTGATCAATGTTAGCAGAATTCAGTATAATCCCGTTAGGTGTTGGCAGCAGCATAGGGGATTATCTCGCCGACGTACTGAGGATTGTTGACGAGAGCGGCCTGCCTTACAAGGTCAATCCTATGGGCACCTGTGTAGAGGGAGAGTGGACGGAGATAATGGGACTCATCAGGAAATGTCACACTGCAGTGATGAAAAAGGCGGACAGGACCATAATAAACATCTCGATCGATGACCGGAAGGGAAAGCCGAACAGATTGGAACTCAAGGTAAAGTCAGTAGAGAAAAGGCTCGGCAGGAAACTTAAAAAGTAGGCTTAAAAAGCAGGAGGTTGAGATGCCTGACAAGATTACTCTCAGTGTTATCAAGGCTGATGTAGGGGGCTATGTTGGTCATTCAAGTATCCACCAGAACCTTATTGATATAGCGAGGGAGAGGCTCGCCAAGGCAAAGGAGCGGGGGGAGCTTACAGACTTTCACGTTACTCGGGTTGGTGATGATATTGAGCTTATCATGACCCATACCCGGGGTGTTGACAACGAGGAGATCCACCAGCTTGCCTGGGACACCTTTGTTGCTGCAACTGAAGAGGCAAAGAGGCTTAAGCTGTACGGGGCCGGTCAGGACCTGCTCGGTGATGCCTTTTCAGGAACTGTGAGAGGGATGGGGCCGGGAGTGGCGGAGATGGAGTTTGTTGAGAGGAAATCCGAGCCTGTTATTATCTTTATGGCTGACAAGACATCCCCGGGGGCCTGGAACCTCCCCCTGTACAAGATATTTGCCGATCCTTTCAACACTGCCGGGCTGGTAATCGACCCCACCATGCATGAGGGGTTCAGGTTTGAGGTTGTCGATGTTTACGGACACAGAAGCATTACCCTTTCATGTCCTGAGGAGATATATGACCTGCTGATGTTTATAGGTGCAATGAGGAGGTACCTGATAAGGAGGGTCTACAGAAAGGATGGAGAGATCTGTGCCTCTGCTTCCACGCAGAAGCTGAGCCTGATTGCAGGCCGGTATGTTGGAAAGGATGACCCTGTACTGATTGTCAGGTGCCAGTCAGGTATGCCTGCCGTGGGTGAGGCACTTGAGCCCTTCAGCTTCCCCCATTTAGTGGAGGGCTGGATGCGTGGCTCCCACCATGGGCCACTGATGCCGGTGCCTTTTTATGAGGCTAACCCGTCAAGGTTTGACGGTCCGCCAAGGGTGATAGCCGCGGGATTCCAGATCAGCAACGGCCATCTCGTGGGGCCGAGGGACCTCTTTGACGACCCCGCATTTGACAGGGCAAGAAAGCGCTGCAATGAGGTTGGAGACTACATGAGGGCTCATGGACCCTTTGAACCTCACAGACTTGGGCTTGATGACCTGGAGTACACAACCATGCCTCAGTTAATGAAAAAGCTTGAGGAGAGATTTCAGCCTGAGTGATCAAGCAAGTCCTGAATATGCCTTAAGGCCCTCTCAGGACCCTCTGCTCTGAGCAGCTCCAGGACTTTCCTGCTGCCGAGCCTTTTGAGAATCGCAGCCCTTTTCTCAGGCGGAAGGTCTGACTCTGTTATGGTCTTCCTTATTTCTGCAATATGTTGAAGAAGGCCCCCTATTTCCTCCGTGTAGAGGTCTTCGAGTTCCTCCCTGATGCTCCTTGAAAGGGCGGGGCTTGCCCCGGATGTTGAAACTGCTATGGTAAGCTCCCCCCTTCTTACGACAGAAGGCACTATAAAGGTGCAGAGCACCGGGACATCCACTATATTTACAGGAATATTCCCTGCATCCCCCGAGACCTTCCGGTTTACATCCATATCAGATGTGGCAGCTATAACAATAAATGCCCCTGCCAGGTCGCCCTCCTGATATCTCCTCTGTATATGTACTATCTGTCCCGCTCTCTTTAGCCCGGCAAGCCTTTCAGTAAGCTCCGGACTGACAACAGTCACAGCAGCACCGGCATCAAGAAGGGCAAGTACCTTTCTTTCCGCTACCTCACCGCCACCGATTACAATGCACCTTTTGCCTTCAAGATTTAAAAATACAGGATAGTATCTCACGGTTTGATTTCAGCTATAACCTTTTCTGCTTTTTTGGAGAATTCACTGTCGGGAAAGCGTTTTTGCAGCTCTTTAAGATACCGCAGTGATTCGTCTGTCCTGTTCAGCTTTCTGTATGATATGCCGGTAAGATAAAGGACTTCCGGGATTCTTTTATAATCGGGAAACTCCTTTAAGAGGCCGAGGAACCTCCCTGTGGCGGCATTATAGGATCCCTTCTTGTAATAAAACTCGCCGACAAGAAACTCATATTCAGCAATGAGATTCCGGCATTTCCTTATCTTGAGCTCTACTGCCTCCCTGTAGGGATTCCTCGGATAAAGCCTGAGCAGTTTCTGAAATTCCTCCAGGGCCTTCCTTGCACCTCCGGCACCTTTTGCAGGACTTTCAATCTGCTTAAAATACACAAGGGCGATCTGATACTGGGCATAAGGTGCCCGGGGATGGTCAGGATAAAGCTGCAGGAATCTCCTGTACTCCTCAACCGCACGTTCGGGTTGTCCCTCTATTACAAAGGATTCTGCAATCTTAAGTTGTGCCAGGGGGGCATATTTTTTTGAGAGGTCCCGGTTCTTTACTTCAAAGAGGAGCTTTCTTGCCTCGTCGTATTCATCCATTTCAATGAACTTGCTGGCCTGCTGAAGCACGGCCTTGGGGTCAAACACATCCTGCCTGACCGGCTTTTTCCCGGAACAGGAGACCAGCAGCAAGGAGACCATTGATACAAATAAAAGCGTGGAAAACAATAGTTGTTTCATTGCATTATTAAATCCTTATCAAGGTAAATTAGTCAAGCATAAGAACAGCAGACAATGGATATCGGACAGGGGACCTGGTCTGTCCCGGGATCGTTAATTGAAGGGAACGCGTCAGATATTGTCTTCCATTTCCCAGACACCGCAGGGGCAGATGCC
This sequence comes from Nitrospirota bacterium, assembly GCA_013152195.1. Taxonomy (GTDB): domain Bacteria; phylum Nitrospirota; class Thermodesulfovibrionia; order Thermodesulfovibrionales; family JdFR-85; genus BMS3Bbin07. The sequence goes on along the minus strand of JAADGU010000125.1, from coordinate 957 downwards.
TGCACAGAAACCGCAACCTATGCACAGGGCGTCGTCAACCACATAGGCATAGGAGCCGTCCCCGGATTCCTGTCTGCTGATGGCCCCGTAATAACAGGTGGCCTCACACATGCGGCAGTCCCTGCATACGGCACAGGACATACAGCGGTTTGCCTCGGTCTCGGGTTTAAATGGTTCACCGCGGCAGACGTCATAATAGGCGGTCTTTATTTTGTCGTAAGGGATGACGGGCTTTGGTGCCGGCATATAGTATGACCTTCCCGACAGCAGGGCATGGACTGCCATGGCTGCCTTTCTGCCCTGTCCTATGGCATGAGTGACAAGGCCAAGCCTTGTGGCATCACCAATTGCGTATATCTTCGGGTCGGATGTATGACCTGCCTCATCTGCCTCGATCCAGCCGTTTTTGTCAGTATGAACTGTCGGCGGCAGGAAATCCGTTACAGGAGAGTCCCCTATGGAGACAACCACAAGGTCTGCCTCAAGCGAGGTCCCGTCCGTAAAGTAGACCCGCCCCTCTTCCTTTACGTATTTTTCCGTAAACTTCGGCCACAGAATCTTTGTCCCCAGGGACTCTGCCTGCAATCTCCAGCTCCTTGCCAAAAGCAGCCGGTTTCTGGACATCAACAGCAGTCACCTCTCTGGCCCCGCAGTGAAATGCCTCTGCGGCTACATCCATTCCCACATTACCTGCCCCGATTATCACCACCCGCCTGCCTTTCAGGTCCGGGGGGTTACCGGTATTGATATTCCTGAGGAAGTCGTAGGCAGTCGCCATATCCTCTGCGCCGGGAACGTTGAGTTTCCTTGGCCTGTGCGCCCCGCACGCGACCACAACAGCATCGTGAGCCCTGTATATCTCATCGAACTTGTCCTTGCTCACCTTTGCTCCGGTATGTATGTTGACGCCTATCTCTCTAAATCTCTCAATCTCACTCTTGAGTACATCCTGCGGAA
>JAADGU010000030.1:573-12609 GCA_013152195.1 Nitrospirota bacterium | reverse complement strand
ATGCCGGCCCTCTGGGCGAGGCTGTTGACGGTCCATGGTTCCTTCAGGGCCTTGAGCCTCTCGGCTGTTTCAGCCGGGAAGATGCCGAACCCGAGGCGTAAGCCGCTCAGGGCATAGAACTTTGTCATTGACCTGAGAACGATGAGGTAGGGATTTTCAGGCACAACCGAGGCAACACTCTCCTGAGGTATGAAATCAATGAATGCCTCATCAACAACAAGAAAACACTTCAGTTCTTTTGCTGCCGAGGCTATCCTTATAATATCTGCCCTGGGGAGCAGTTGTGCGGTAGGGTTGTTCGGGTTGCAGAGAAAGGCCATCTGACACCCCTGCATGGACTCTATAAAACTCTCTGTATCAATTCCGAAATTTGCCTCTTCCCTGAGTGGCAGAAAACTGATTGTCCTGTCTGAGGCATCACCTGAGGTTATAACCGCCCTTTCATACTCTGAGAAAGCGGGGGCAGTGATTAACACCCTCTGAGGTCTGAGCCCCCGCACAACGAGATAGATCAGCTCAGTGCTTCCGTTACCGCAGATTATATTGGTGTCCGCTATGCCGAGGTGCCTGGAAAGATGCTGTCTGAGGCGGTGACAGTCCGGATCCGGGTAATTGATGAGGTGCTTCAGGTCTCTTCTCAGGCCTGCCTTTATCTTTTTTGACACCCCTAACGGATTAATGGAGGCGCTGAAGTCAATTACCTTTCTCTCCGGTATTTTTAAGGTCTCGGAAAGATTATATATGTTTCCACCATGAGTTGTCATAAAGCTAATAATAGTACCATTTATTGAGACACTGATTCATCTGTATGCCGGGATTTGCTGAAGAAAAAAACCGCAATGCCGGATTGCAGGCATTGCGGTTTTTATGTCATCTTAATTCGGCTTTAGTCTGCCAGTTTTATGTTCTTCAGCTTATCCTCGTTTATTTCCACGTTATAGGAGTTTTTCAGTTTTTCAATGTAACTGTCAAAAGCTGCCCGCCGTTTTTCCGTGAGCAGTTTTTTTGATAAACTCTCTTTCACCTTGTCATAGTCAGCCTTCTCTCCCTTTTTCAGGTCTGTCAGTTTGATAATATGATAACCGAACTGGGTTTTTACCGGCTCACTTACCTCGCCTTTTTTCATTGAGAAGACTGCCTTCTCGAATTCAGGAACCATCTGTCCCCTTCCGAAAAATCCAAGGTCTCCACCCTTGGCTGCCGAGCCCTTGTCTATAGAGTTTTTCTTGGCGAGGGCGGCGAAGTCCTCTCCTGCCTTAAGCTTCTTTAACAGGCTGTCAGCCTCCTCTTTTGTGCTTACGAGGATATGACTTGCCCTTACACGGTCTGTTGAGAATTCATCGGGATGAGTATCAAAATACTTCTTTACGTCTTCTTCCGTTACCTTTGCTTTTTCTTCAATCTCTTTTGTGAGGAGCATGCTTATCAGGCTTAATTTCTGAAACTCCTCAAGCTTTTCCTTATATTCAGGCGACTTGTCAAGTTCCTGCTTCTTGGCCTCAAGGTAGATGAGTTCCTTCTTTACGAGTTCATCTGCGAGTTTCTTCTTCCCTTCTGCATTGTTATAGATTGTCTTCATAAAGTCCGGCAGGGCGTTAAACTGTTTTTTAAGGTCTTTCTCCACAATGTAGGAGCCGTCAACTTTTGCAATATAGTCTGAGGGTGCCTTGCTCTCAACAGGTGCTTTTGAACATCCTGCAATAACTAACAGAATCAGGAAAAATTTTGCTAATGTTTTCATATTGCCTCCGATTTATTTTCTGGTTGAGTTTGCTCTATAGCATAACATAACGTTTATGCCAAAAAATATAAAGCCGGATGGTAGGTAGTATGGAAGGTTGTTGGAAGCGATATGTTTGACTCTGAACGGTTTCAGATTTTGCAGATTGCCCGGATTCAAATCTGTGGATGCCGGCCATGTCCTCAAATTGACAAAAGAGATATACTTGAATTATATTTAAATTCTTTTGGTGACTTCATGTATTTTCAGGAAATAATAATGAATTTAAATAAGTACTGGGCTGACAGGGGCTGTCTCCTGCTTCAACCCTATGATGTTGAGGTGGGGGCAGGGACCTTCCATCCCGCAACATTTCTGCGTGTCCTGGGCCCGGAGCCGTGGAGGGTTGCCTACGTTGAACCCTCACGCAGGCCCACGGATGGGCGTTATGGCGAAAACCCCAACAGGCTGCAGCACTATTACCAGTATCAGGTTATACTCAAGCCGTCTCCACTTGACAGCCAGGATCTATATCTTGAGAGTCTCAGGGCCATTGGGCTTGATCCCGCAAAACATGACATCCGGTTCGTTGAAGACGATTGGGAGTCTCCCACTCTCGGGGCATGGGGACTTGGTTGGGAGGTATGGCTTGACGGAATGGAGATTACGCAGTTTACATATTTTCAGCAGGTTGGCGGTATTGACCTCAGGCCGGTTTCTGTAGAGATTACCTATGGACTCGAGAGGATCGCCATGTATCTTCAGGGGGTTGAGAGTGTTTTCGATATTCAATGGGCTGAGGGGGTAAGGTACGGTGAGCTTCATCATCAGGAAGAGGTGGAGTTTTCGAAGTTTAATTTTGATTATGCGGATATAGACCTTCTGAGAAGGCTTTTTGATGATTACGAGAAAGAGTCAAAGAGGTTGATCGATTACGGCCTTGTCCTTCCGTCGTACGAATTCTGCCTGAAGTGTTCCCATGTATTTAATCTCCTTGATGCAAGGGGGGCCTTTTCAGTGACTGAGAGGACCGGGTATATGGCAAGGGTCAGGGGGCTTGCAAAATCTGTTGCCGAGTCATATTTCAGGCAGCGTGAGGAGATGGGATTCCCACTCCGGCAATTGAAGATTGAGGATTTGGAATTGAAGGTTGAAGAAAAAGAACAATTATCAATCGTCAATCGTCAATCGTCAATTGCCAATCATCAGTCCCTTGTCTTTGAGATAGGGGCTGAGGAGATTCCGGCGAGGTTTTTGCCCGGCATGATCTCTCAACTTAAAAACCTCTGCGAGGAGGCCTTAACCGGGCTTTCCATTGAATTCAGCGAGGTTCAGGTTTATGGCACGCCAAGGAGGCTGAGCCTGATATTGAGGGGATTACCTCAGAGGCAGGCCAGCGTCAGGAAGGTTGTCTTTGGTCCACCAAAAAATGTTGCCTTTGATGAAAAAGGGGCCCCGACCAGGGCTGCCATTGGTTTTGCAGTCTCCCAGGGTGTTGATGTGGAGAGCCTGAAGATTGAGAAAAAGGGAAAAGGTGAATATGCGGTTGCAATAATTGAGAAGGAGGGGAGACCTGTCAGGGACCTCCTTCCTGATATACTTAAAAAGATTACACTTTCCCTGCACTTTCCGAAATCGATGAGGTGGGGTGAAGGCAGTTTCAGGTTTGTAAGACCGGTACACTGGATACTTGCCGTTATGGACGGAGATGTTATTGACCTTGAGATAGACGGACTTCGGAGCGGCAACAGGACATGGGGACACAGGTTCCTCAGCCCGGATCCTGTAGAGATTCACGGTGCAGATGAATACATGGCTCTCCTTGAAGAGAGTTTTGTGGTTGTTGACCAGGCGCGGAGGAGAGAAGAGATAAGGGAGTCAGTAAACAGGCTTTCAGAGGCAGCCGGCGGCAGGGCGGTTGAGGATGAGGTGCTGCTTGAGACCGTTACCTTCCTTGTGGAATACCCGAACGCCGTTCCATGTCTCTTCTCCGAAGAGTATCTGTCGCTTCCAAAGGAGCTTTTAATTACAGTTATGAGAGACCATCAGAAATATTTTGCCATACAGCGTGACGATGGAACCCTGTTGAACCGGTTTGTGGTTGTCAGTAACACAGGGCGGGAAAATGAAGGGGCTGTCCGGAGCGGAGCGGAGCGGGTTATAAGGGCAAGGTTTGATGATGCAAGGTTTTATTATGAGGATGACCTGAAGAGGCCGCTCAGCGATAGGCTGGAAGAATTAAAGCGGGTTACCTTTCAGGAAAAACTCGGCAGCCTCTACGACAAGGTGCAGAGGGTTTACAGGGTGGCAATCGGGCTCTCAGTGCTTGTGCCGCATGCATCGGAGAAGATAAAGAGGGCCGCGCTGCTTTCAAAGTCTGATTTAATAACCGGGGTGGTAAGGGAGTTTCCGGAGCTTCAGGGCCTGATGGGTAAATACTATGCACTGCACTGGGGAGAAGATGCAGAGGTTGCAGAGGCAATTTATGAACAGTACCTTCCAACTCATGCAGGGGGAGACCTTCCGTCCACTGATACAGGTGCAATCCTCAGTATTTCCGACCGTATTGATAACGTGGTGACATTCTTCTCTATCGGTCTGAAGCCAAGCGGTTCCGAGGACCCGTTTGCCCTGAGGAGGCAGGCACTTGGCATTATATCTCTCTTGATAAAAAGGGGATTTGCCATAAGCCTTGAAGAGTTGCTGCAGATAGTGTTTAAGGAGCCCGCTAAGAGCGGTGCTGGCAACGCTGATACCTTAAAAGAGGAGGTGCTTGACTTTTTCCTCCAGAGGCTTGAACACCTCTTTATTTCAGAAGGCTACTCACACGATACAGTGCAGGCAGTAATGGAGAAATCAAAAAACCTTCCCCTTGTCAGGGTGAAGGAGATAATGGATGCCGTGGAGTCATTTAAAAAGGAACCGGTTTATAATGAGACGCTGATTGCCCTTAAACGGGTATTTAATATATTGAAGGGTATCAGGGAGCCCCTTTCAGATGAGGTCGATGAAAGTCTTTTTATGCACGAAGAGGAAAAGATGCTCTATCAGAGGGCCAGGGAGACAGCCGATGAGGTAAAGGGGAGTGTTGAAAGATTTGACTACCGTAATGCCTTATTGTTGATCGGCGGACTCAGGGGACCAATAAATGATTTCTTTGACAATGTCCTTGTAATGGACAAGGATGAGCGTGTAAGGCTGAACCGTCTGTGCCTCCTTGCAATGATAAACCGTATAGCTTCCGGGTTTATTGATATTTACAGATTGCAGGAATTGTGATTCCGGTACCTGCGATAATATGGGGAACGGGCTTTGCCCAAACCCCGAAGCTTAACTGTTCACAGTCAGCACAGGTTGACAAAGAGCAAAAACCTGTGCTAATAAAAACAATCGCTTAGCCTGTCTTACAGGTAACGAATAAACTTGAAGGAGGCAGCAAATGAACTTTCCGGATGATCTCAAATACCACAGGGAGCATACCTGGGTCAAAGTTTCTGGCAAAAAGGCGACTGTCGGGATAACGGATTATGCACAGGATGCCCTTGGGGATATTGTTTATATCGACCTTCCCGAAATTGATGCAGAGATAACAAAGGACTCGGAGTTTTCAGAGATCGAGTCTACCAAGGCAACTTCTTCGGTAATAGCCCCTGTGTCGGGAACAATAATTGAAGTGAACGAGGACCTCGAGGAGTCCCCCGAGATAATTAACGAGGATCCTTATGGCAAGGGCTGGATAGCAGTGGTTGAGTTAACAGATCCCTCTGAGATTGATGACCTGCTTGACGGCGCTGATTATGAGAGATACATTGAAGAGGAGGCAAAATGAGGCTTTTGGTCCTTGGCGCAGGCCCCGGAGGCTATGTTGCGGCTTTAAAGGCAGCTCAGCTTGGTGCAGAGGTTATAGTAGTGGAGGACACGGAGGTTGGCGGCACATGCCTGAACAGGGGTTGCATCCCTACCAAGGCGCTGGTGGCCTCGGCCGAAGCAATACACAAGGCGAAGAATCTTAAAGCCTTCGGGGTGGACGTATCTGGAGAGATTGTTCCCAATCTTTCCAGGATCATGGAGAGGAAAGACAAGGTCGTCTCAACCCAGGTGAAGGGTATACGTTCACTCTTCAAGAGTTGGGGTGTAACCCTGATAGAAGGGGATGCTCCTTACACCGGAGAAGGTGGAGATAGAGAAGAAGGACGGCTCTGTGGAGATTGTCGAGGCAGACAGGATTATCATAGCCACCGGTTCGAAGCCTGCCCAGATACCCATATTTCCTTTTGACGGAGAACATATCCTTTCAAGTGATGATGCTCTGAACATAAAATCCATACCAAAGAGCCTTATCATTGTAGGGGCCGGGGTTATAGGGTGTGAGTTTGCCTGCATCTTCAGGGAACTTGGCACTGAGGTCACGATGGTGGAGATGATGCCGGGCGCAATTTCCACTGAGGACCCTGAAATAGCCAGGCTGCTGGAGAAAGAACTGAAGAAGAAAAAGATAAAGCTTCTGACCGAAGTAAAGGTGGAAAGGGTTGAGGGGCAGCATGACGGTATTCATGTCATTCTTGCAGGCGGCAGGGAACTTGTGGCCGAGAAACTGCTTGTGTCAATCGGGAGGTCTCTCAATACGGAAGGTATAGGACTTGAAGCGATAGGCATCAAAAAGGGAAGCAGGGGAGAGATTGAGGTCAATGAGCATATGGAGACAAACATTGAGGGTATTTATGCCATAGGAGACGTTACAGGCGGGATTCTCCTTGCCCATGTGGCTTCAAAGGAAGGAACCGTTGCGGCATATAATGCCTGCGGTATAGAGAAGAAGATTGACTACTCCGTAGTCCCTGCAGCTATATTTACTTCACCTGAGATTGCCTCTGTCGGACTCAGGGAGGACCAGGCATCGGAGAAGGGGATAGATTACATTACAGGTCACTTTCAGTTCAGGGCACTTGGAAAGGCCCATGCCATGGGAGAGATATCCGGGTTTGTAAAGGTTATTGCAGATAAGGATACAGACAGACTCCTGGGAGTCCATATCATCGGACCCCATGCCTCTGACCTTATCCATGAAGCAGCAGTTGCCATAAAGGCGGGACTGAAGGTCAGGGATATTGCAGATACAATACATGCCCATCCTACCCTGTCAGAAGGGCTTATGGAGGCTGCTGAAGATGTCCATGGAGAAGCCATACATGTTCCCAAGCCTAAATAGGGTATTGGATGATGATAGAAGAGATTAAGTCATCTGACTGGTTTGCTGAGGTCAGGGAAAAAGAGAAAGAGCTTTTTTCCGAGATTAACCTTCTTTTGCGTGCCCTTGACAGGGCTTTTAATCCGGAGAACCTGCCGGTTAGTGAACAGAACTATGGTGCACGTAATTTTTTCCCGGAACTGACATCCGTGAGAGATGTTATTTTGAGGGTGCTGGGAATTCTCGAGGTTATTATACCCGAAAGTAAAAAAAATGCCTTCTGGTTTCAGAAGTTTGCTGAACAGAAGTTCCTCTCCGACCGCAAAAGGGATCTTTTAAGGGAAAGCCTCAATAAGCAGGACAAGCCCGAAAAATCCCTTTTTCTCCTTTATGATTCTTTTATTAATCTGAAGGTGATTATAAATGATCTCCTTAAAAGCAACACTGTTTCGTATTCCGGATACAAGAATTTTGGAGATATACTCGGCAGAGAGATCAGGGAGAACCGGGTATTCGATCCCTTCAGGAAGGGCTTTGATCATGAGTTTGACAGTATTGATAACATCCGGATAAAAGAAGTTGTTAGATCCCTTAAGGACAGGGGTTATAAAAGAGAGATATCCGGCGTCTTTATATATCTTTTCAGGTTCCTGCGCTATCTTGGACATATTGAACTATCCTCAATTCGTTCAATTTCCCTGAACTGTGCATTCCTGATACTCGTCCTCCTGAGGTCGGAGATCAGGAGTTTTGTAAGTTACCTCAACGACATGATGGATAATATGGATGATAAGGCCTTGAAGGATGTTCTTCAATCAATAGCATTTCAGTTTTCCATGGAGTCAAAGCGGGTCTATGCACAGGAGCTCAAGGATGTATTGTTGAGAAATGATCCAGGTCAGGTAAGGGGAAGGATGGAAAACTGTCATGGCATATTCCTCAATTTAACCGAGCAATGCATAGTCCAGCTCGCCCAGTACTTTTCTCCTGATATCAGGGGGGAGGAGATATTCCCGAGTTTTGAGACCAGAGTTGAACAGTCCCTGAGGTTGAGGGATGATGTTTACATCCTGTGCAGGTTTTTTGAGATTTTTGAAGGCAGCGTTGAAGACAGGGTAAGGAGAAAGAAGGTACTTGAATCACTGAGGGATTATATGTTCTACTTTGAGAGTCTCAGTTTCAGACTTTTGAGACACGATGATTACGAGGAATTTCATAGATTCTTTAATGAATTTATGTCGATTACCCCGGATGTTCTTGATTCCTACGGATCCCACAAGATGTTTGAGAAGGCTCACAAGTTCAGGGTCTATCTTGAGACGACTCTGAGGCTTATATCCCAGAGGTCTGAATTGCGGGATAATCCCGTTAACGAGGATAGGGTGCAAAAGGTAATGCAGCAGTACCTGCCCGATTGACTTTTGACCTGGAATAATTGAATCAAGGTATGCCAGACTCGTAAAAAGTCCCTTACTGTCATTGCGAGGAGCAATGTGACGAAGCAATCTGTTTTCAAATCAGACGGGTAGAGATTGCTTCGCTCAGCTCGCAATGACAAAAAAAGGTATTTTCAGACTTTTTATGGCTTAATCAAGGTATGGTTGGAAAATTAAATAACGGAGGTTGAGATGGGAGAAATCATTGATGTTCATGCAAGAGAGATACTGGATTCGAGGGGAAACCCGACCATTGAGGTTGAAGTGGTGCTTGCCTCTGGTGCCCTTGGCGTGGCAGCAGTCCCTTCCGGTGCATCAACCGGCAAGAGGGAGGCCCTGGAGTTGAGGGATGGAGACAGCAGCCGTTATCACGGCAAGGGTGTGACTGTGGCAGTAAATAATGTGATTGAAGAGATAGCCCCGAGGATTATCGGTCTTGATTCCGGGGACCAGGTCTACATTGACGGGCTGCTCATTGAGCTTGACGGAACAGAGAACAAGAGCCGTCTTGGTGCAAATGCCATGCTTGGTGTCTCACTTGCTGTATGTAAGGCCTCGGCAGAGGAGTCGGCCCTTTCCCTCTATAAATATATGGGCGGATGTAATGCCAAGGAACTTCCGGTTCCGATGATGAATATCATGAATGGCGGGGCACATGCGGATAATAATGTTGACATTCAGGAGTTCATGATAGTGCCCGCGGGATGCGTTGATTTCTCTTCTGCCCTGAGGGCAGGCTCAGAGGTATTTCATTCATTAAAGCAGATACTCCGGGCTAAGGGATTAAACACCTCGGTTGGTGATGAAGGCGGTTTTGCACCTGACCTTAAAACAAATGAAGAGGCCCTTACCCTGATTATTGAGGCAATAGAGAAGGCAGGTTATACCCCTGGCAAGGACATTTATCTTGCCCTTGATGTTGCTGCCTCGGAATTCTATGAAGACGGAAAATACAGTTTCGAGGGCAGGAAGTGCACATCCGCAGACATGGTGGATTATTATGAAGAAGTGATTCAACCGTATCCGGTAATCTCAATCGAAGATGGGCTTGGCGAGAATGACTGGGATGGCTGGATCGAGATGACCAAAAGGCTCGGCAGCAAGGTGCAGCTTGTAGGGGATGACATATTTGTGACAAACACCGGGATTATTTCAAGGGGTATACAGGATAAGGTTGCAAACTCAGTGCTCATTAAATTAAACCAGATTGGTACCCTTACAGAGACACTTGATGCCATTGAGATGGCCAAACGGGCGGGATATACAGCCGTGATCTCTCACCGCTCCGGTGAGACAGAGGATACAACGATTGCAGACCTTGCAGTCGGGTGTAATACAGGATTTATAAAGACCGGTTCTCTTGCAAGGAGTGAACGGGTAGCCAAGTATAACAGGCTGCTGAGAATTGAGGAGGAGCTGAACGACATTGCGGTGTATCCGGGAATGTCTGCCTTGTACAATCTCAGGTAATATATTCAGGGAACAGAATATCGGTTAAACACCTCTGCTGAGCGACGTGCCTTTGCAGGCCCGGATGGTTTTCTGTTTCTGGATCCTGAGTGATGGAATGGAGTGGCTGATCCTGAAGTCAGGCAGTGCCGGAGGTGCTGTTTTTGTTCTTTACCGTGAGCATTACATCTTCAATCATAATCCTGTTTGTATCTTCTATCTGTTTTACTGTTATATTCAGTCTTTGGGCAACCTGTTCAAAGTTCATGCCCTGATTGTAGTGGAGCTCGGCTATTACTATCTTTAAGACATCATCAGCGATAACCTGCTTCAGCTCCTCATCCACGGCCTCAATGGCACTGCAGGCCTCATCCAGGGATTGGCCGCTCTGAAGCCTTTTTATCAGTTTGCCTATCTCAATATCATATATCCTTTCTTCATCTTCTGAAAAATCCTTGTAATCCGGCATATCAATGTCCTTTCCATTCATTTATTAACAAAAGTTCAGCGAACAATATCTATAAGTTTAACATATTTTCAGTGCCCTTGTCTCATGCGGAAATGCTATGTTATCCTTAAGCATGCTTGATGTGCTTAATCAGTTATTTGGGCCCGGTTTTTCTGCCTGGTGCAAGGCTTTAAAATGAACGGCAGAGTTGCAGCAATAAATATAAGCAGGCACAAGGGTGTCAGAAAAGAGACAGTTGAAGAGGCTGTTGTTAAAGAAGCATTCGGAATAGAAGGAGATGCCCATGCCTCCTCCGGGTGGCACAGGCAGGTAAGTCTTCTTGCCATGGAGAGCATAGTAAAGATGAAGGAGCTTGGCGTTGATGTGGGGCCCGGTGATTTTGCCGAAAACATAACAACAGAGGGGATAGACCTCAAAGAACTGCCCATCAGTGCCAGGATAGATGTCGGGGGTTCTGTAGAGCTCGAAGTAACGCAGATAGGAAAGACCTGTCATAGCAGGTGTGCCATTTATTATCAGGCCGGTTGCTGTGTCATGCCGGAAGAGGGGATATTTGCAAAGGTGATCAGGGGCGGGAAGATAAGGATTGGCGATGCCGTTATGATTGACGATTGACGATTGAGGACCAAAAAGTAGTGGCGAGGTTACCTCGCCTTCACTGCTGATTTAATTACTGGGGGGTTGAATGTTCAGGGCAGCAATACTGACACTTAGTGACAGGGGTGCAAGGGGGGAGAGGGTGGATGAAAGCGGCAGGATCCTGCGCGAAGTACTTGAGCAGGCCCGGATAGATGTAGTGCAGTATGAGGTCATTCCTGATGACAGGGATATTTTGAAAGAGAGGTTAGTCAACCTGTCAGGACAGGTTGACCTTATTGTTACAAATGGCGGTACCGGTCTCAGCCCCAGGGATATTACCCCGGATGTAACCCTTGAGGTTATAGACCGTGAGGTTCCCGGTATTGCAGAGGCGATGAGATATGAGGGCCTGAAAAAGACGCCGAGGGCCATGCTCTCAAGGGCTGTGGCAGGTGCAAGGGGGGAATGTCTCATAATCAATCTTCCCGGCAGTCCCACGGCTGTGAGAGAGGGTATTGATGTCATTCTCAATGTTATCCCCCATGCAATTGAAAAGTTGAAAGGTTCAGAAAAGGAGTGTGCGAGATGAAGACCGATATTTCCTATTCACTTGCCTTTTTTGCAGGTGTTCTCTCTTTTGCCTCACCATGTGTCCTGCCATTAGTGCCTTCATATGTGTCATTCATAACGGGTATCTCTTTTGAGGACCTGACCGGCAAGGCGGACAGGGCCCGCATTCGCTTTCTCACAATGACGAATTCTCTCGCCTTTATCCTCGGATTCTCCTTTGTCTTCATCCTTCTCGGGGCATCCTCATCTGCAGTCGGACAGATTCTCTTTCAGTATCAGGACTGGATAAGGATAATCGGGGGCATCATCGTAATTATTTTCGGTCTCTTTATTGCCGGTTTCTTAAAGCTTGATTTTCTTATGAGAGAAAGGAAACTTCATTTAAGCGGAAAACCTGCCGGATACATTGGAACATTTCTTTTAGGAATGGCCTTTGTGGCAGGCTGGACTCCCTGCATAGGGCCCATACTCGGCAGCATACTCCTGTATGCGAGTGCCAAGGGCTCGGCTATCTATGGACTCAAGCTCCTGTCAGTCTATTCCCTTGGACTTGCCGTTCCATTTTTCCTCTCTGCCCTTGCATTAAATACCTTTTTGAGTTATTCGAAGTGGCTTCTGAGATATA
>JAADGU010000030.1:0-512 GCA_013152195.1 Nitrospirota bacterium | reverse complement strand
CTGGCAAGTTAACAGGCTGGTGCCGGACTTTGGTCTTTCGCTTTAAGCCTGCCAGCCTGTCAGCTTGCCAGCCTGTTAACTTGCCAGCTTGTAAGCCTGGCCAGCTTGCTAGCCTGTTAGTTTGCCCGCTTGCCCGCTTGCCAGCCTGTTAGTTTGTAATCCTGCCAGCCTGTTAACTTGCCAGCTTGTTAGCTTGCCAGCCTGTTAGCTTGCTAGCCTGTTAGTTCGTCAGCCTGATAGCCTGTTAGCTTGTAATCCTTTTCTCTCTTGTTATACACAATCCTGCACCCTTCGATCAGGTCATCTGTGGCTGGTTTGCACTTCAACTTGTATGAAATCCCTTTCAGAGTTGATATTGTCACTTCCACCTGGGTGAGGTGTTTTGCATCAGAATATCTTGCTGTCAATGATGCAGCGGTCTTAATCTCATCGTTAGATGCCCTGCCGGTAATAATGGTTGTCGGACTTCCAATGTCCTCCACACTCATCAGTGTATCTTCTGAAGAGGCGAG
>JAADGU010000150.1 GCA_013152195.1 Nitrospirota bacterium | reverse complement strand
ACATTGAACTCAAAATTCAGCAGAAAGCTTCTGGTGTCTATGTTTGCAGAGCCAAACAGGCCCCAGACGTCATCCACGAGCATCAGCTTTGTATGATCAAACAGTGGTGTGGTCAGCCAGACACGGCAGCCGTGCTCCAGGCACTCCAGGAGCAGATCAGTGGATGCCCACTTGACTATCCTCAGGTTGTTTTTCTGCGGGAGAATAATATCCACATCCACCCCGCGCATTGCAGCAAGGTTCAGCGATGTTGTCAGGGTGGAATCAGGAATAAAGTATGGGGTCACGATCCGCACGGATTTTCTTGCGCAGGTAAGCGCACCATGAACGGTCCAGAGCAACTTTTCATAATCCTCATCAGGTCCATCCGGAATGCCGCGTGCTACTACAGAGCCCTTTGGTTCAATACATGGAAACCACTGTTCGCCCTCCATGGTCTCCCCTGTACAGAAGGCCCAGTCCTTGGCAAAGATCTCCTGCAGATGTGCAACAACAGGTCCCTCCACATGAAAGTGCAGGTCCTGTACAGGATACTTGGGGTTCGCCTTCAACATATGCCCCACCCGTATATTCATGCCCCCTGTAAATCCTGTTTTTCCGTCTACCACAAGGATCTTGCGGTGGTTCCTGAGGTTGATATACGGCATTCTCCAGGGAAGAGAGGTTGGGAGAAAGCGTGCAACGGTAATGCCTGCACGTTGCAATATACGTGTCATCGGGGGCCATGAATAACGTGCTCCAACGTCATCGACAAGCACCCGCACATCCACACCACGGCCTACGGCACGGGTAAGGGCGTCGAGAAATAGCCTGCCTGCCTTGTCGTTGTCAAAGATGTATGTAGAAAGGGTAACGGAAGACTCTGCCCCTTCGATGGCACTGAGCATTAAAGGATAGGCGGTATCGCCATTGACAAGAGGGGTAATCCTGTTGCCCTGCAGGAGAGGTTTATGTACAATTCCTTCTACCAAGCGTGAGAGGGAAAGGAATTGCGTGTGCTGCTGGAGCGCCTGATCAGCATCAATCCTGCATTGATATTTACTCGAGCACTGAGAGTGGCAGGGCAGATGGCTCTGATCACTGCGTAAGGCCCTGGCACGACGCCTGATGCGGTTGATCCCCAGGAGGAGATAGAGCAGGGCACCGACTACAGGAACCAGCCAGATTACCCCCACCCATGCTACTGCCGAACGTGCATCCCGCTTGTGCAGGACGGCATGCCCCGAAGCCACAACCGTGACAAGCAGGGTAAGCCCTCCGGCGATATGAGGCCATATTTCGTTTAAGAGAGTCAACATTGGCAGATTAACGCTTTTTACCTGGTCATACGCTGTTTTACCTCAGCCTTTCTATGTCTCTGTCTGTACCAAGGACAACCAGGACATCATCTTTTTTTATCACATCTGTTGGCAAGGGGTTAATGTTCCAGGTCTCTTTCTCTGTCTCGTTAATCGTGTACCTTTTTTTTATTGCTATTATGTTTATGCCGTATTCTGCCCTGAGGTTGGTATCTTTTATACTCTTGTCCCACAGGGACTTCGGTGCCGGCAGTTCGACAATACTGTATTCAGGAGAGAGCTCTATATGCTCGAGGAATTGGGGTTTTATCAAACTGCGGGCAACCCTCTGTGCCATATCCCTTTCAGG
The DNA here is from genome assembly GCA_013152195.1 of Nitrospirota bacterium. GTDB lineage: Bacteria > Nitrospirota > Thermodesulfovibrionia > Thermodesulfovibrionales > JdFR-85 > BMS3Bbin07. The sequence goes on along the minus strand of JAADGU010000150.1, from coordinate 13,015 downwards.
GTGTACAACCCTGTCAACTCCGAGGTTGGCAAGGACTCTTCCGTGGAGGTCATTTACGGCCTTTGCTATGATCTCCTTGATTCCCATCTCCTTGAGTATCATGACCGCAAGGATACTCGCCTCAACGTTTTCCCCTATACTCACAATAACCACATCCACATTCTGTACTCCTGCCTCCTTCAATGCAGTCTCATCTATTGCATTCATCTGGATTGCAAGGGTTACATGGTCTGCGATTGCCTTTATCTTGTTCTCATTTCTGTCTATTACTATTACGTCACAGTTGCTTTCAGCGAGTGTCAGTGCCACTGCTGAGCCAAACCTTCCAAGTCCGATTACCGCGAATTGTTTTTTCATCCTATCATGATCCTCCCTTCCGGATAACGGATCCGTTCCTCTTTCTGTCCGAGCAGGGCCATAAAGAGTGTTAATGGACCAAGTCTTCCGGCAAGCATTGTAAATATTATTATAATTTTTGAGGGGTCGGAAAATGTTGCACAAAAGCTCCTTGACCCTCCGTCACCGGTTGAGAGCCCCACTGTTCCAAAGGCCGAGACCACCTCAAACATGGTCTGCTGAAACCCTGTGTGCTCTATATCTATGATTACCAGTGTTATGATGTTGATAAAGATTACTGCAAGGGCAAGGACAACAAAGGATCGCGATATCAGTGCCTCAGGTACCCGTCGTTTAAACATAACCGTATCCTTTCTTCCCTTTATTGTACACCATAGATTCATAATCACAACAGTAAATGTCGTGGTTTTTATGCCTCCGCCTGTGCTTCCCGGTGAGGCCCCTATGAGCATCAGTATAATTGTCAGAAAGATGGTTGCAGGCTGAAGAATGGAATAATCTATTGTGTTGAATCCAGCTGTTCTTGCAGTAACCGAGGCAAAGAGGGATGTAAGGATGGTTTCAGGGCTGCTCAGACCTGAGAGTGCAAAGAAGTATTTTCTCTCGTTAAAGTAAAAGAGAAAGGCGCCAACAATAATCAGGAAGGTTGTTGATATAAGGACAATGAGTGTGTGAAGCATCAGCTTTTTCTGTCTCTTCTTTATCCATCCGTAAAGATCATCAACGACCAGAAACCCTATCCCTCCGAGGACGATAAGGCTCATAACGGTAATATTTATGGTAACATCATCCCTGAAGCGTATCAGACTGTCCTGAAAAAGACTGAAACCAGCATTATTAAAGGCAGAGACAGAATGGAATATACCCTGAAAGACTGCATCCTTCAAGGGAAATTCCTTCAGAAACTTCAGGGATAAGATTACGGCCCCGATGCCTTCTGCCAGAAAGACAAAGACGAGCATCCCCTTCATGAACCTGATGATACCTTCAAGCGTTGCTATATTCAGGGATTCCTTTATAAGAATCCTCTCGGAGAGACCGATCTTCCTGCCTATCAGCAGGGCCAGAAATGTTGCCATGGACATGTATCCCAGTCCCCCAATCTGGATAAGCAGGAGGATGACACCCTTGCCGAATGATGTGAAATCAACCAGTGTATCTTTTACTATCAGTCCAGTGACACAGACAGCAGATGTGGAGGTGAAAAGGGCATCTATTAGAGTAATCCCCTGTGTCGTTGAATAAGGAAGCATGAGGAGCGCGGTTCCCAGTAATATCATGCCGGTAAAACCGAAGACAAGGAGTTGATGTGGTGATAGCTTTCTGGTTGTGTATTTATTTTTCACTGTGAGATATTATACCAGCTTGTCACATTCTTTTAGTCTTGTCTTTCTCTTGAATCGTTCTTAAAGACAAAGGTTTTTTTGATCACAAGGATTGGATGGTTAACCTTGTTGATTATGCTTCCGACAACGCTTCCCATAAGGATTCTGCTTAACCCTGTTCTGCTCTCGCTGCCCATAATGGTAACATCTGGGTGTACGGTCCTGTTGAGGTCAATCAGTATGTTGGAGATTGTGCCTTCCCTTACTATGCCTTCTGCATGTATTCCCCTCTTCCGGGCCTGATTCTCAATCTCTTTTACCATCTCTTTCCTCTCGTCAGCCATCTTGTCGAGGAGTGCAGGTGCATGTATCTGTACTTCCTCGTTAGAAGTAACCACAGATACAATAAATAGCCTGCCCTTGAACCTTTCGGCTATTTCCATTGCCATCTCGGTAGCACTCTCCGCCTTCTCCGAACAGTCGGTTGCAAGCAGAACCCTCTCCCACTTTAACTGGTGAACTCCGATGGGGAGCACAATACAGTTGTTCTTGCTGTATCCAATAACCTCCGATGCAATGCTTCCCAGGGGGCCTTTCAGGTTAGAGGTTAATATCAGGAAATCAGCTCCAGATTTGTCTATAGTCCGGGTAATCTCATCCCTGGTATTACCTACTATAACCTCTATATTTATCAAGTCGTTAACTCTGTATCTTTCGGACAGGGTTTTAATCTGTTCCCTGGCCTCCTTTATGAAGTCATCCTTGATCATTTGGGCAATAGTGCCAATGGCGTCAACTGCCATAGTGGTGTTTCGGATAACCTTTTCATCTATAACCCGTATAACCCTTATGGACGCATTAATAAGGTCTGCCCACTGGATTGCAAAAGTTAACAGATTTTCTGTGTTTTTTGAGTTATCAAGAACCAGTATCTTTGAACGCTCTTTCATTGTTAAATTATAACCTAATTTGAGAGATTCCGCTGTTGAAATCCTATGAAAGCTGGGGGGAGGTTTAAAAGCAAAAAAGTAAGAAACACACAGAGGTGTTCATCTCTGTGTGTTTCTCTGATGGGGTGGAGTGGGGTAAGTATAACTTATACCGCTATAATCTTATACCAGATTTCAACACTCGTTAAAATTATCAGGATAGTAAGGGAATATCTCAGAATCAGTGCCGGTGTTTTCTTGCTTACAAGACTTCCTAACTGCGCTGATGGGACCGAGCTGATAATGAGGGCCAATGCAAGTAGCCAATCTACCTGTCCCGTCACCATTTTGCCAACAGCTCCTATAACTGCACCGATAAGTACTACTCCCAGGCTGGTACCTATGGTAACTCTTATCGGGATTCTAAGGACGTAAATCATTACCGGAATCAATATAAACCCGCCGCCGGCACCAACCATACCTGCAAGGCTTCCGATTACTACTCCAAGTACCGCGGCAAGTGGTTTGTTAAACTGAATGTCATCAGGATTGGTAATATTTTCAGAATCCTCTGACTTTGGTGGTAAGAACATCATCAGGGCTGCAACCACCGCTATAAAGCCAAACGCAATCATCAACACCTGGTTGCTCATATACTTTGAGATTATGGAGCCAAACCCCGAACCAATCGCCATTGCTATTCCAAGTGTATATATCAGTTTCATGCTGACAAACTTGTTTTTTCTGTGTCGGGCAACACCGGATAAAGATGCAAAGACCACCTGAATCATGGATAGTCCGGCAACAGCTTTCATCGAAAGTGCACCTACCCCCAGTATCTTTGGAACAGTTAACATGAGAGGAATCATGATAATTGCCCCTCCAAGTCCCAACAGACCTGAAAGGAAACCGCCTACAACCCCAAGGGTTAACAATACATTGAACATGCCCATTTTTCACTGCCTCCTTTTACTTGCTTTCAGCGTGCTTTAAGATATTCAGTCCCTGACTCTCCTCACTGTCAAAGACAATGCTGCCATTGGAACTTTCTTCACTCACAGAACTCTTCAAAATCTCTCTTGCTGTCTCAAATTCACCGGCTTCTGCAAATGCTACAGCCGCCATCTCACCTTCGAATTTCCTTAACATTTTTCTTAAGACTTTCATTTGTTGTTCCTCCTTTTTGTTACCTATTGGGCACTTGCCGCTCTTGACATGGTCACAATAGGTCTTGTTATATACTTTCTTAATTTTTTCAGGCTGATAGCCTTGCCATTGTCCATTAGTGAAGGGCTGAGTATTACCATCTCGATACTTGCTTTATCCTGAAGGACCCCCCTTATTGCAGAAACAAGATCTCCTGTAGCGAGGCGGTAATCCACGAGCATTGCAGGGTCAGAGCATTCCTGTCCCAGTAAAGCAATCTTCCTGCTTGCATCAGCCTTTAGAAGGGTTTCCTCTTCGTTAAGAATCTGATCTGCAGTTTCAAACTCGCCTGCCTCGGCAAGGGCAGCAGCTGCCATATCATCTTCAAATCTCTTCAGGAGATTTCTGTCGTGATACAACAGGATGTATATACCCCCGTTCACTATCCTTGACAGCTCCATTGCATATGAGAACCCATCCCTGAAGTTCTCATCTTCCTTTGTTACAAATAAAACCCTGCCTTTCATGTCTCTTCTCCTTTCATCTGATCATCTGATTTGTTTAATTTCTACATAACATATAGTCAAATCTTGTGCCAAATGTTAAGTGTTTGATTTTTAAGGATATTTTAAAGAAGAGGGGTGGCGTGCAGTGTTTCATATCTGGACAGTGGTGAACGCTTTTGGGATGGAGGAGAGATGCAAGGCGTTAAGGATAAGGCGCATAGAGCGCAGAGCGCATGGCGCAAAGCGCAAGAACAAAACGATAGTCCTATGCGTCTTAGTCTTTGAACGCTATGCTCTATGCGCTCTGCGTCTTTAAATTGCGTCTTTAAAAGGTAATCGAGAGGCTGAAAAGAGAGTTAAGGAGTTCAGGAGTGGTGGAGTTGAGGAGATATAGCTTCACGATGCCTTCAAGATGGGCTCAAGATAAGAAACAGAGGAAAGATATTCTTGGTTTTTTATAATCGAGAGAAATCTTGAAGAAATCGCGAGGCTAAAGAAGTTTTTGAGCTTTACTCTTTTTCTCTGAGAATCCGCCAGAGGCTGGTCCTTGATATTCCCAGCATTTTAGCTGCCCGTGTCTTGTTTCCTTCAAGGTGGTCGAGAATTTTTAAGGCATATTCCCTGTTGAGCTCGTCAATGGTCTTTAGTCTGCCCGGATCTATTGTTTCAATCTGGAACATCTGCATGGTGACCGGGAGGTTTTCAGGCTGAATAAGCGATGATTTTTCCAGAATCACTGCCCTTTCGATAATATTTTCAAGCTCCCTGACATTTCCAGGGTAGCTGTAGGATTTCAGTATCTCGGTTGTCTCCCTTGCAAAACCCTTTATCTCTTTCCTGGCCTTCTTGGCGTGTTTTTCGAGGAAGTATTTGCTCAGGGGCAGGATATCCTCTTTCCTTTCACGCAGGGGGGGTATGTAGATATCCATTACATTGAGCCTGTAGAAGAGATCCTTTCTGAAAGTGCCTTTGGTGACAAGTCCGTTTATGTCCTGATTCGTGGCAGCAATGAATCTGACATCCACCTTGATAGGTCTTGTTCCCCCCACCCTGAAAAACTCCCTGTCCTCAATGACCTTCAGAAGTTTTGCCTGCAGGGATGGCGTCATCTCGGCTATCTCATCGAGAAAGAGTGTTCCTGTATCTGCAATCTCCAGAAGACCCTTTTTTGTGGTAACCGCCCCTGTGAATGCTCCCCGCTCATGGCCAAAAAGTTCACTGGCAAGGAGTTCCTCTGTGAAGATTGCACAGTTGATTGCAAGAAAAGGCCTGTTTGCCCTTGTCCCTGTATAATGAATGAGCTTTGCAACAAGCCCCTTGCCAACCCCGCTTTCTCCAGTGATGATAACATTGCAATCAGATGCAGTTATACTCCTGATAATACTAATTACCTCTTTCATCTTCTTGCTTTTTGCGATAAAAACAGGGAGGTCTTTATTTATGCCGAGTGATATCTTCAGTGCTATGTTTTCTTTTTCAAGGCTTTTTTTTTCACATATCTTTCTGACCCGCAATAATAATTCATCCAGATTAAAAGGTTTGGTTATATAATCATACGCCCCTTTCTTCATGGCCTCAACCGCTGAATCAATGCTTCCAAAACCCGTGATAACGATCACGTCTGTCTCAAGTCCCTTCTCCTTAATCCTTTCAAGCAGATTCAGACCATCAAGCCCTGGCATCTTTATATCTGTAATAACAATATCAAAGTGCTCTTTTTCAATTTTCTGCCATGCCTCGAGACCATCTTTCGCGCCGAAAACAACATATCCCTCGTTTCCAAGGGCATATACCAGATGCTTCAGGGTTATCTCTTCGTCTTCTGCAACAAGTATTTTAATGCTCATTTATACCTCGGTAACAAGATTCTGAATGTGGTTCCTTCTCCTACCGTGCTCTCCACGCTTACACTGCCTCCGTGGTTCTTGATGATGTTATATATTATGGACAGGCCGAGACCGGTTCCCCTGTCCTTGGTTGTAAAGAATGGGTCGAAAATCTTGTCTTTAATGTCAGGGGGAATTCCGTTGCCTGTATCGGACACCTCGATTTTAACCGCATCTTTTTCGGGAAAGACCTTTACATGAAGTTTTCCTTTGCCTTCCATGGCATCAGCTGCGTTGGTGAAGAGATTGACAAAGACCCGCTCAATCTGGACCGGGTCCGCCTGGAGGAAGACTTCGGGCGGGGACTCGAATAAAAACTCTATATCCTTGAATGCCGTTATTTTCTGTGCCTGCGCATATGTTTTTTTTATGATATCAACGATGTTTACTTTTTGAAAATCCGGCTCCTTTGACCTTGCAAAATCAAGCAGGTTTCCAACTATCTTTTTTACCCTGAATGTCTGACTCAATATATCATCAACCGTCTCTTCAATAACACCTGTGCAGTCCGCACCCATCTCCTTTGCCAATATCTGTGCCGAGATATGAATGTTGTTCAAGGGATTATTTAATTCGTGTGCCACTCCGGATGCAAGCGTGCCTATGGCTGCGAGCTTTTTGCTCTGAATTAATTCTTCTTCTTTTTTCCTGAGTTGTTCCTCCCGTGCCTGTAATGCCTCTGCCATATTGTTGTATGTCCTTATAAGTGTGCTGACCTCGTCATGGCCCGACGGAAAAGGCATGGGAGAAAAGAAACCGGCACCACTTTTTTCAATCGTCTGCATCAGTTTCTTCAGCCTGTTAACTATGTTCTGGCTGATATAGAATAACGAAATAAATCCGATCAGGAAAGATATAGGCAAGAATACCAGAACAGCTACCTTGGTAACATTAATGATATTTTGTACTCTTTCCCTGGCACCCCTGTCCAGTTCTTTTGATATCTCGATAATTTTTTCACCGGTTTTTCTCAGGTCTTTAATCTCATCTCCCAGTTTTTTAAGGAATGAAATGTATCCATCTTTTTTGGATATCCTGAAGAAACGCTTCAGGAGTTGGGCATTTTGTTGTGGATGTTCCAGAAAAGTGGCTTTAATTATGGGTATCAGAAAAAGATATGACGGTTCTTTTGGCTTTAAGCTGGCCAATTCTTCATGGAAGCCGGAAGCCATGGCAGTGATGTTTCCAAACTTCAGACTGAATTCCTTCAGTTTGACGTCGAGTTTATCAAGATTGTCGTTACGGGTGTAGGGCTTGGCATCTTTAATGAGTGCTTCAATCTCTTCTATGTACCGGTGTATAAAATCGATTTCCTTGCTGTCACCATAAAGAAAGAAGTTCTTTTCGTGTCTTCTTAACTGTAAGGTCTTGCCCCTGATATTTTCTGCAATTTCTAAATATTTAAACTCGTTTCTGGTCTCGCGAAAGTCCAGGTAAGCTGCTATGGCAAGTGTTGCAATGATTGAAAAACTGATGAAGAAACTGAGAATAATTTTCTTTTTTATCGACACGGACCTGTAAAGTTCCTTTTTATGAAGATAGAATTCATTTTTGCCGGGTTTGGAACCTTGCAAAAACTGTATATATTGTATCATATTCTACGCTTTGAGTGTAGTGCGATAGTTGCAATTTGCAATATCGAATGTTACAATATTATATGTTTGTGAAGAACAGGAGTATACTGCAGAAGATAAAACTTGGGTATGTAGTAAGCTTTCTACTTATACTTTTCATTGCTTCTATCATATTCGTTAATTTAATAGTAATAGATGAAAGAATCAGTTTTTATGCAGTGATATCGAGGTTTCTTGACACAACCCTTGAGATGAGAAGATTCGAAAAAAATTACTTTCTGTACAGAAAAAAAGAAGATTTCGCTGAAACACTCGCTTACATAAGGATTGCTGAGGAACTAATACAGAACAACAGAGAAAAATTTGACGGGTTGCTGTCGTCTTTTTATGGTGACTGGCCTCTGGGCATATTCAGGAAAGAGAAGGTCTCTATACCTCTTTCCGAGAAGACATCCGAACGAAGCCTTAAAGTTCTTCGTGAGTATAGGCATTTGTTAAAAAAGGACTTTGCCGAACAGGATCCTTCGAAGAAGCCGGAGGTGCAAATCCGGCAAAGGGGACGGGAAATTACGGAGATAGCCGAGAGACTTTCAGAGGCTGAACGCATAAAGATTCAGCGAATGCTTTCCACAACAAGGAAAAGCCTTGTTATATCCGTGGCAGTTTTTCTGATTGGGACCGTATTGATTGCAAGAACGATATCGAGGGTGGCTATACAGCCTTTACGGGAACTGGAATCAAGCATGAGAAAGATTGCTTCCGGTAAATTTGAGATGCTATCCCTGAATTTTAAGGATAAAGAGATCGTTGCGCTGAATAAGGCGTTTAATCGCATGATAAACGAGATATTCTCCCAGAGGGACATTATTCGCTCGGAAAAGCTGACCTCCCTCGGGACAATGCTTGCAGGGATTGCACACGAGATAAATAACCCCCTCTCGAATATATCTACTTCTGCCCAGATACTCTCTGAGGAGATAGACAGCAATGAAGACCGTGAGTTCAGGGAGGAGCTGATTGAGCAGATTATTCAGGAGACTGACAGGGCACGAGACATCGTTAAGTCAGTACTCGAATTTACAAGGGATCGGGACTTTAAAAAGGAAGAGATAAATCTTCTGGATGCATTGAGGGAGACCCTGAGATTTATCAGGACTGATATGCCGACATATATAACAATTGCCATCGACATTCCGGAGGAATTAGTGATCTATGCAGACAAGCAGAAGATTCAGCACGTTTTTCTCAATCTCCTGAGAAATGCAGTTGATGCGATACCCGATGAGGGGGTTGAAGGCAAGATCATAATAACGGCCAGAGAGAACAGGGACAAAAAAGAGGTTGAGATCCGGTTTTCAGATACAGGCAAGGGCATACCCGAGGAGATAATCAACAAGATATTTGACCCGTTTTTCACAACAAAGGATGTTGGAAAGGGTACGGGGCTTGGGCTTTACATTAGCCATGAGATTATAAAGCAGCACAGTGGGACTATTGATCTGAAAAGCCTGCGGGGTGCAGGAACAACCTTTATCATAAAACTCCCGCTAAAAGGAGACGAGGATGGAAAACAGAATCAAACTTCTGATTGTTGATGATGAAAAGATAGCCATAAAGAACCTTGAGCATGTTTTGAAGAAGGAAGGCTATGAGATAAAGACAACATCAAGCGGACAGAATGCCTTGAAATTATTAAGCAGATATGATTTTGATATTGTTCTGACCGATCTGAAGATGGAGAAGGTTGACGGTATGCAGATACTCAAAAGGTGCAAGGAGACAAATCCGGATTTAGAGGTAATCATGATTACTGGATATGCCACGGTGGAGACTGCCATAGAGGCAATGAAACACGGTGCTTACCATTATATAGCAAAACCTTTTAAGCTGGATGAGGTGAGAAAGGTCGTAAGGGAGGCCTCGGAGAAGGTAAGGCTCAAGAAAGAGAACAGGCAGCTCAGGGAGAGCCTTGAGAACATCACGGACAGGGTAAGGATAATTACCCAGGATCCCCAGATGCTCAGGATACTGGACACGGCCAAGGATGTTGCACCTACTGACTGTAATATCCTTATTACGGGGGAAAGCGGAACGGGTAAGGAACTGGTGGCACGTTATGCCCATCTTTACAGCAAGAGGTCCGAAGGACCCTTTATTGCCATCAATTGCGGGGCCTTTTCTGAGGGGCTCCTCGTAAGCGAGCTTTTTGGACACGAGAAGGGGGCATTTACGGGTGCAACGTTCCTTAAAAAAGGTCTTATCGAGGTGGCAAGCAAGGGCACGCTTTTTCTGGATGAGATTACGGAAATGAGCCCATCCATGCAGGTGAAGCTCCTGAGGGTTGTGCAGGAAAGAGAATACCAGCGTGTTGGGGGCACTGAACCGGTAAAGGTGGATGTGAGGTTTATTGCAGCTACCAACAGGAACATACAGGAAGTTATCGAAAGCGGTGAGTTCAGGCAGGACCTTTATTACCGCCTGAATGTTGTAACACTCCACCTGCCGCCTCTTTCAGAGAGAAAAGGAGACATTCCCCTGCTCTGCTATCACTTCCTTAAAAAATACTCCTCAATCATGGGAAAGGAAGTCACTGATATTTCCGAGGATATGTTAGGTGTGCTTAACAGTTACAATTTCCCGGGAAATGTAAGGGAGTTGGAGAATATCATAGAGAGAGGCATTGCACTCTCCAAGGGAAACACCCTTGAGACCATACATCTCCCTGATGATCTCAGGGAATTGAGCATCAGGACATTCAGGAAGAGTGTAGGAAAAGTTCCGTCACTTGAAGACCAGGAAAGGAAAAGGCCTATATACAATGGGTGCTGAAAGAGGTTGGTGGAAACAAGTCAAAGGCAGCCCAGATACTCGGAATAGACAGGGTATCCCTGTGGAGAAAGATTAAAAGATATGATATGGAAAAATAATACGTTGCAATAAGCAACGACAGGACCCTTCCAGAAGACCCCTCCCTAAAAAATATCCTTTAAAATCAGTAGCTTTTAAAGTTGGCACGCTTGTTGCTTCTTAGTATGGCAAATAAGCAGGCAAGTCGGCCTGACAAAAACAGCTTAAAAAGTTACAAAAGGAGGATAACAATGAAAAACTTTATCAAAAACTTTGAGGATTCCATGACCGCAGTAGCATTTGCCGAATCAGGGGACGAAAAGACAGCTCGTCAGATAATAAGCGAGATGAGGATGACAAAAAAAGAAGGCAGGTCTCTCAATGTCAAGGATGAGAGGGTAGAGTCTTTGATCAAGAAACATGAGAGGACAGAGGAAGCCATCGTCTTTGCCGAGGCAGGTGAGTACGAGTATGCAAGGGAAATACTCAAGAGGGATGATAACGAGAAGAAGAAGATACTCGTTGTAGGTGCTGAAGAGGGTTTTTCGGAGAAGCTTGTTCATTATGCCCTCGGGATGGCCGAGAGAATGGATTACGAGATTGTTGCCCTCAATGTAATACCAGCTGGAAACCGTCTTTTTTCCCTGCTGAATGAGAAGGTCAGGGAAGAGTTAAGGGAAAGGACGGTGAGAGAGGCAGATACTTTCAGAAAGAAGGCTGAAGATAAGGGTATACTTTTCAGTCACAACGTGAGGTTTGGTGATTTTGACAAGTCAGTAAAGGATGCGCACAAGGATTTCAGGCGGATATCATTTGTTCTGACAGAACCGGAGCACGTTGCTGACAGGTCTCCGGCAAAGGCAGGTATTCCCGTATTTTGTCTTGATATATAGTAGCAATGTTGTAACTTTGCCTTTCCACAGTTCGTTACATATAAGACCTTAAAAAACCTGGAGGGACTCTGTCCCTCCAGGTTTGTCTGGAGATTTGAGTTGGCTGTTACAGAGCAGGCAGAAAAATAGCTTGCATCTTCAGCCAACTTAAGTTGTATTATTGTGTGATAATGTTTTTTGAAAAAATTCAAGGATTTATCAGGAAAAGGAGGAAGGATTTAAATGCTCACAATGGACATGATTCTGGTAATGGGTGTTATCGTAGCCGCAGTTTTTCTATTTATTGTTGAGTGGGTAAGGGTTGATGTGGTAGCCCTGATCGTAATGGTGACCTTGCCGCTTTTGGGACTGGTGAGCGGAAACGAGGCATTTATGGGTCTGAGCAGTAATGCTGTTATCTCTATAATTGCCGTGATAATAATAGGGGCCGGTCTGGACGGGACAGGCATAATGAACAAGGTGGCAAAACCGATTACCCGGCTTGCCGGCAATAGTGAGTCCAGGCTGATAACGCTTGTCTCTGCCACTGTTGCCGTAATATCTTCCTTTATGCAGAACATCGGTGCTGTTGCCCTCTTTCTGCCGGCAACCCAGAGGGTAAGCAAGAAGATGAATGTTCCCCCTTCGAGAATTCTCATTCCCATGGGGTTTCTTGGTATTATCGGTGGTTGTCTTACCCTTGTGGGATCGAGTCCCCTGATCCTTTTAAACGACCTTCTCATCCCGAACGATCTTGAGCCGTTCGGACTCTTTGATGTTACACCGATAGGGATAGCACTTGTTATAGCAGCCTTGCTCTATTTTGTCCTGTTCGGCAGGTTCATACTCCCAAGCAGGGGGTTGACAACAGAAGGAGCTGAAGGGGATGTTGATTTCAGCAAGATATATCATGCGGCGAGCGGATTGTTTGAGCTGAAGGTTCCTGATGACTGCCGTGTTTGCAGTCATACCCTTGAGGATATGGCGATAAGACCTGATTACCTTGTAACCGTAGTTGCCGTGGCAAAGCATACTGAAGAAAGAAAGATATTTGCCCCTACAAGGACCATGAAACTCAGCCCTGGAGATGACATAGCGGTGGTGGGTGTCAAGGAGAATGTTGAAAGATTGGCCCAGGACTTCGGGTTGAAACTGAAGGACAAACTGGAGACTTTTGAAGATGATCTTTCGGAGAACAATGCAGGGATGGTGGAAGTGATCGTTAGTCCCCGCTCTGCACTTGAGGGAAAGACCCTCAGAGAGGTACATTTCAGGGAAAAATATCAGGTTAATCCGATTGCTATAAGGAAGGGACAAAGGGTCTTTTACGGAGGCCTTTCAGACATCCCTTTACATTCAGGAGATATGATATTTCTGCAGGGGCTTTGGGAGAAGTTTGCAATTCTGAAGGACTCAAAGGACCTGTCCTTTATAACTCCTTTTGAAGCAGAAGTGATGAAGACGCATAAGGCAAAGGCCGCACTGTTCTGCTTCGCAGTTGCCCTTGTCCTTGTTGTCTCAGGCAGTGTAAAGCTCTCGGTAGCCTTGATGACAGGTGCTGTGGGGATGATCC
>JAADGU010000004.1 GCA_013152195.1 Nitrospirota bacterium | reverse complement strand
GGGGAAAATATTTGTATCTTTGCATTAGGTAGAGTCTGTGTATAAACTGACATTCTTTATTTTTGTCATGCCCGAAGCCTGTAATCGGACATCCAGAACTTATTGAAAAGAGTGGATTCCCGCTCAATAGACCGCGGGAATGACGGCACAATTCTTATATTTATACACAGACTCTATGTAGTATCTTGCAACCTGTTACTGGAGCGATTATAAAAAATAAAGATGGAGAAGGTCTTTTGGATATTTTAGAAGAATGGCAGTGTCCTGACCCTCTGGCAAAAGTAATTTTTAAAATTGAGAAAGAATGATCACTATCTTAAAAGGGACGAATCACACTATGAAGCTTTATGAATGTCGTAATAAGAGATTTTTACAGGGTGTGAAAAAACTCGAAGTTAATTTGATTTCTGCTGCCATAGTCCTTGTAATTTTTAACCTTGCCCTATTATCGGGAACCGTATGGGCAGCTACTTACACAGCCGCCTCTGTTTCCATGTCTGATGTTCAATCTGTAATAAACAAAGCAGACCCGGGAGATACTGTAGTTATTCCAGCGGGAACTTCTACCTGGGGAACTGGTGGGACTTACCTTAGTGTGAACAAAGCCATTATACTTACGGGGGCAGGGCAAGGAAAGACCATAATTAATGTAAGTGAAACTGGAACGAGTTGGGCAGGAGTTATTAGAATCACTGCTGCGGCGACTGTTAAAAGTATGACCATAAATGGACCAAATACAAATCCTGTTGCGGCTTTTTCAACAGGTACGGCAAATGGATGGAGAATAACAGACATTGATTATAACGGCGGCACATCCGGTGCATATTTTGTTTATGTCGGCAATGTGTATGGACTAATTGACAATAACGACATAACCGGTGCTGTTGGCAATGCGGAGCTTATATTTGTTAGAGGCCCGACTGACTCATGGCAGACTCCGAATTCTATTGGTGGAGCAGACAATGTTTTTATTGAAGAAAATACTTTTAATGGACGTGGTTATGTGTGTGACATTAACTCTAATGGAAGGGCTGTGCTTCGTTACAACACAATCAACGGACCCATGAAAATCGATGGGCATGGTAAGGCCAGTAATGGCCCTCCCCGTGGTGTCAGACATATGGAAGTATATAATAATACATGGACTAATACAGGTAATTACTGGATGGCGCTTACACTGCGGGGCGGGGGCGGCAGGGTCTTTAATAATGTTATAGAGTCGGCTTCTGTCATATGGGTTAATCTGACAGATTATGGCTATACAGCAGAATGGACCAATTTTGATAATACTTGTCAGTGTCCATCAGACTATCCCGTAGACGATCAGATCGGCGTAGGCATGGATCCGAAAAAGGGGGCAAGTGAACCGGTGTATTTATGGAATAATACCAAGGCTGGGGCTCCCTGGGTTTTAAGCTGGAAGTCAACGGCCGGTTGTACGGAGACTTGCGGTGAATTTAGCGTGTCTGATGTTATACAGGAAGGCAGAGACTATTTTATGAGTGACACAAAACCAGCGGCGATGAGTGATTACAGACCATATGAATATCCTCACCCGCGGCGGAAACTGTCACCCCCTCTGAATTTAAGGCTTAATAATTGATCAAACGGAAAAATTCAGAGAACATCCTGATCAGAAAATAAAGGAAGCACCGGCTATCCGGGTTTTATTCTACGGACCGGATGGTTTTATCGAAGATTGTGGCTGTAAGGCAAAACAACGATAGTTAAACGCAAACTACAAAAGGGCATTGGTTTGCTGTAAACGGACCAATGCCCTTTCGCTATCCTCTCTGATTTTAAAACCCCTTATGTTTTTGGCTCTATTCTTACCGCTGTCAGATGGGCTGAGCCCTCGGGGGACGCAAATGTCAGGGCATTTACCCTTGCGTGGGCAAAGTGTACAGGGACAAAGAGCATCCCCTCGGGTATCTCGTCAGAGATTCGTGCCTTTATGTCCGAGTCCCTCCTTGATATTATCCGTATGAACTCACCGTCCTTAACTCCGAACTTTCCTGCATCCTCAGGACTTATCTGCACAAAGGCATCAGAAAGCACATGGCTGAGGCTCTTTGACATAACAGAGAGGGCTCCCGAGTGCTGCATGATATTGCCTGTAACCAGGACAATAGGGTGCTCCTCATCGGGTATTTCCCTGAGCTCCCACTCGGGGTTGACGAATCTCCATCTCTGTGTGCCGGCATCAACGGGCATTCTGCTTATCTCGTCCTGGATGGTTTTAAGGTCTATGCTTCCAAGGTCCTGCCCCATAAGCCTTGCAAGATTGCGCAGTATCATCCAGTCAGCTATGGAATCCCCTGTGGCTGCAACCACCTTTGGTACAGGCTGGGGCAGCCCCTCCGAGTTTATAAATGTGCCTTCCTTCTCTGCCCAGCTTGCAGCAGGCAGGATTACATCAGCTAATTTTGCCGTCTCTGAAATCCTTATGTCCTGAACTATCAGGAGGTCAAGGCCCCTGATCGTCTCTTCAATACGGTCTGCATCAGGCATGGTGACAAGTGGGTCTTCACCCATGAGATAGAGCGCCTTGACAGCGCCGGGATTGTAAAGCATTTCATATAAGTCCTTGCCCTTGTCCATGGGTTTTACGCCCATGAGCCAGGCGCCGTAGGTATTTGAGTAATCAGCCGGTATCTGTAATGCCTCGGGGCCCTCTCCAAGGAGCATGAGGAGATTGGCTGCAGCCCTTACGGTCTCGATACCCTTCTGATTCTCTGCTGCTGCAACAGTCATGGCCAGGAGGCGGCTCTCTGCCATGGTAAACTCTCTTGCCATCTCTGTAAACTCTTCTTCTTTTATGCCTGTTATCTCTGATACCTTTTGGGGTGTAAAGTCCTTTACAGCTTCCTGAAGCTCATCAAGCCCCTCTGTTGTAATATCCTTCTTCAGGTGAATTCCTCCGGCCAGTGCATAGTTGATCAGGCCGTTGAGAAAAGCGGTCGAGGTTCCGGGCCTTATCCTTAACCACGCTGATGCATGTCTTGCAAGCTTTGTCTTTCTCGGCTCCACAATCAACAGGCGTGAGCCCTCAAGCTTTGCCTCAAGAAATTTAAGCCCGAAGATGGGATGGGTGGAGGTGATGTCTGATTCAAGGACGAGTATAACCTCCTTGCCGATGGGGGAGTCGAGCTTTACGGGGTTCAGTTTTATCCCGTAAGTCTCTTCCATGCCTTTCAGCACCCAGGCATAGCCGAGCCTTGCTGATGTGTCCAGGTTGTCGGTACCGATCGCCTCACGCATGAATTTCTGGAGCATGTAATTGTCTTCAAGTGTTGTCCTTGGTGAACCGATTGCCCCTATGGCCTCCGGGCCGTGTTCTTCCTTTATTGTCCTCAGTTTTTCTGCAACATAATAAAGTGCCTCCTCCCAGGAAGCCTCCCTGAATTCACCGTCCGTCTTGATAAGGGTCTTCAGCCGTGACTCACCATAAATGAAGTCAAAGCCGAACCTCCCCTTTCCACAGAGGTCGCCGTTGTTTACCCCCTTGCCCTCTACCCCTCTGACCCTCAAAATCTTTCCTTCCCTGAGGTCAAGGGTGAGAGTGCAGCCCACGCCGCAGTAGGGACAGATACTGTCCCGGCTTTCAAGGAACCACGCCCTTGCCATGTATTTATATGGCTTTGCCCCGAGGGCGCCAACAGGGCAGGTATCAATGCACTGGCCGCAGAATTCGCAGTCAAGGGTCTCTTCAAAGGCAGGACTTATCTTTGTCTTGAAACCACGGCCGATCAGGTTTATTGCCCCAACGCCCTGGTGTTCCCAGCAGACCCTTACGCAGCGGCCGCAAAGTATGCACCTGTTGGGGTTACGGTCAATCAGGGGGCTTGTTGCCTCTGGATCGTGTTTCCTCTCACCATAGAACCGGCTCTGTGAAGGACCGTATTTGTATGCAAGGTCCTGGAGGCTGCACTCACCGGCCTTGTCGCATATCGGGCAGTCAAGGGGGTGATGGACGAGCAGGAGCTCAAGCACTGTCTTCCTTGCCTTTTGCAGTGCGGGGGTGTCGGTATGAACGACCATTCCGTTTTCAGCAGGTGAGGAGCACGACGCCATCAGCTTTCTCTGCCCCTCAACCTCTACAAGGCAGAGCCTGCACCCCCCGTAGGGCTTCAGCCTCCTGTCCCAGCATAGATGGGGTATGTATATGTTGTTCTCCCTTGCCACGTTAAGTATTGTCATGCCTTTTCTGGCCTGGAGTTTTTTGCCGTTAATCGTCAGTTCTATCATCTAATCAAGACCTCCTGAGCAAAGTTTTAAATACATATTCCCGACCTGCAACCTTATTCCTTACTCTCTACCGTTGTTTGTATCTCCTCCCCCTTAAACATATCTCTGGGACCCACCTTGACAGCATTAAATTTGCATTTTTCATAACAGGTCCTGCATTTGATGCAGAGTTCCTGGTTTATGACGTGGGGCTTTTTCTTCTCTCCTGCTATTGCATCCTGGGGGCATGCCCTTGCACAGACGCCGCAGCCCTTGCATGCCTCTGCATCTATGTAGAATGTTGACAAATCCCTGCAGACCCCTGCCTTGCACCAGTTCTGATATATATGTGATTCATATTCGTCCTTAAAATAACGTATTGTAGTCAGTACCGGGTTTGGCGCTGTCTGGCCGAGCCCGCACAGGGATGTCTTTATGATATCACCAGCGAGGTCCTGAAGGAGCTCTATATCACCCTTTTGCCCCCGGCCTTCCGTAATGTCAACCAGTTTGTCGAGCATCACCCTTGTCCCTATCCTGCATGGGGGGCATTTGCCGCATGACTCGTCTGCGGTAAACTCAAGAAAGAACTTTGCCACGTTCACCATGCAGTTGTAGTCATCCATCACAACCATTCCGCCGGAGCCGACAATGGCCCCTGTCTTGACTATATCCTCATAGGTTACAGGTGTATCAAGGAGGTGTTCAGGGACACAGCCGCCTGATGGTCCACCGAGCTGGACAGCCTTGAATTTCCTGCCCTTCTTTATTCCACCGCCTATGTCGAATATTATTCTCCTCAAAGGGGTGCCCATCGGCACCTCGATCAGGCCGATATTGTTAACCGCGCCTGTAAGCGCAAAGACCTTTGTCCCGGTTGATTTTTCCGTGCCGAGATTGCGGAACCATCCACCACCGTTAAGGACGATCTGCGGGATATTTGCATAGGTTTCGACATTGTTAAGCACAGTCGGCTTACCCCACAGCCCCTGATTTACAGGAAAGGGAGGTCTGGGGATGGGCATTCCCCTCTTGCCCTCAAGGGAGCGCATAAGGGCTGTCTCCTCACCACACACAAAGGCCCCGGCGCCCTCATATATCTCTATGTCAAGGCTGAAGTCGGAGTTTAAAATATTGTCGCCCAAAAGCCCCAGCTCATTTGCCTGGTCTATGGCAAGCTGCAGCCTCTTGACAGCAAGCGGGTACTCCGCCCTTACATAGATATAACCCTTTGTTGCCCCGATAGCCTTTGCCGCTACTATCATCCCCTCAAGCACAACATGCGGGTCGGCCTCCATGATACTGCGGTCCATAAATGCTCCGGGGTCACCCTCGTCACCATTGCAGAGTATGTACTTCTGATCTCCCCTGGCCATGGAGCAAAGCTCCCACTTGAGTCCTGTTGGAAAACCTGCGCCACCGCGTCCCCTGAGGCCTGAATCTTTCAGCTCCTTTATTATCTGCTCCGGGGTCATCTCTGTCAGGGCCTTTGCAGCCGCCATATATCCATCCCTTGCAATATAGTCTTCGATGTTTTCAGGATCGATAAGGCCCTTGTTTCTGAGGGCCCTCAGTACCTGATACTTGAAGAATGGTATCTCGTTCATGGAAGGGACGGTTGTCTTCTTCAGGGGCTCATGGTACATGAACTTTTCAACAGGTCTGCCTTTAAGGAAATGTTCTTCAACCAGGTAGGGGATATCTTCAGGCTTGAGCTTTTCATAAAAAATCTCGTCGGGGTGTACTATAAGGATTGGCCCCTGTGCACAGAAGCCGTTACAGCCTGTGAGGGTTATTGAGATTTCATCTTCCATCTTCCTCTTCTTGAGTTCCTCAAGCAGGGCATCCCTCACCTTCAGGCTCCCGGTTGCTATACATCCCGTTCCTCCGCACAACATCAGGTTTACTCTATACCTTTCCATCTATGGCTACCTCCGTCTCCATTATCGTTATACGAAATACGAAAATACTGTAAATAACTAATAGGATGTCTCGCATCCCCTTACGAGTGCCAGGTCTTCCACAATCTTTCCTCCGAGGATATGTTCAGTAACTATCCTTCTTGTCTTCTCTTCATTGAGGTCACAGTATTTTACAGGAGGTTCGTCCAGGATCTGAACCGTGATCATCGGCTCACGGCTGCAAAGCCCGGCACAGCCGGAGGTGTTTACAGCCACATCTGTGGCCCCGCTCTTCTCCAGCTCTTCAAGTATAACGTTCATTATCTCTCTTGCCCCTGCTGCAAGACCGCAGGTGCCCATATGGACTGTAACCCTTGCCCTGAAAGCCCCCTCCCTGAGGGCAGTTTTTGCCTTGTATCCTTCTTTTATCTTTTTTAGATCTTCTACCGTAAGTCTTGCCATTGTGCGGCCTCCTTTCTGGTTATTAAGCTAAAGGATAAAGGTCTTTTTTACAATACCCTTATCCACCTCTCACCCCTAATTATATTGTTTTATTGTCTCGGGTACCTTGACGGGGTCTACACTCCCGTATATGTCATGGTCGACAACCACAACAGGAGCGAGCCCGCAGGCACCAAGACAGCGTACAGTCTCAAGGGAGAACTTTCTGTCCTCTGTAATCCCCCCCTCTTCAATCCCGAGGTATTCCTTTACTTTCTCGAGTATCTCGGCGGCCCTCTTCACATAGCAGGCAGTGCCGAGACAGACCCTGACGTTATGTTTTCCCTTGGGCTTCATGGTAAAGAATGAATAGAAGGAGACAACAGCATGTACCTCGCTGACAGGGAGGTTGAGTTCCTTGGCTATGATACGCTGTACAGCAGGGGGCAGATATCCGAGTACCCCCTGTACCTTCTGCAGGACAGGGATTAATGCGCCGGGTTTGGTCTTGTACTTCTCTATAACCTCCATTATGTCCTTCAGCTTTGCCTCTATATCTTCTTCCGCCTCAGGCCTCTCTTTTCCCACCGTTGCCTTTACTGTAGCTATGGCCTTTTCCGTGACATCAATCAGAAGCTGGGGAGAGAAGGGTTTTGGAAGATAATCCATGATGCCGAGCTCAAGGGCATCTTTTATGCTCTCCTGTGAGGGATAACCCGTGATAACGACTATGCCGGTTTTAGGGCTGTTCTTTCTTATCCATCGTATTAGCTCAATTCCATCTACCTCGGGCATCTTGAGGTCGGTAATAACGAGGTCAAAGTCCCCGTTCTTTATCATATCCATGGCCTCACGAGCCCTGGTGGCACCCTGGACACTGTATCCCTCCGGAGCGAGTATCCTCTCGCAGCTTTTTATAACAACCGTCTCGTCGTCTACTATCAAGACACTCCCTGCCATAGAATAACCTCCGTAGTTGAATTTTAAAATATTAGTTGAATTTTAAAATATTAAATGTGATGTTCTCATCTAAAAAGTCCATCACTGTCATTGCGAGGAGCAAAGCGACGAAGCAATCTGTTTTAAAATCAGACGGATAGAGATTGCTTCGCTCCGCTCGCAATGACAAGAAACGCTGCTTTACGGCTTTTTACTGCTTCATCAAATATAGATAATCCCGACAATATAATCAGTATAATCAAAAACAGTGCAAGAATCACCGGTTTACATTTCCAGCGGTATCACCTTTGCAAGCCATACAAGCCATCCCTCCGAGAGGTGTTCCTTGAGAAGGGAGCAGATGATGTCATTGGCCTTCCCGTTGGTCTCTTTTATCTCTGCAGTCATTGGTGAGGATATATCCACGATCTTTCCCGAGCCTGTAAGCAGCCTGGCGAATGGTTCTCCAGCCTTTACCTTGTCTACCTTCAGGTAATCGACATAAAGCATCTCGCCGGCGGCCATCTCGTATCTCAGGTCATAGCCTATCTCCCAGAGCCCTGTCTTTGTCGGCCTTGCCCATACACCTTCCTTATAGAATATCACGGGATTTTCCTTGTCCCGCAGAGGTACCAGGTAATCCCGGAACTCATCTATATATGCCTGCCTCAGTATCCAGCCCCTCTTGTCAAAGACCTTTCTGGCAACATTTAACATGAAATCAGGGGTAAAAGGCTTTTCAATATACTCAAAGGCCCCAAGCCTTATGGATTCCTTGGCGTCTTCCAGTGTAGGGTATCCGGTTATAACAACAATATCGGTGTCTGGCTGAATGACCCGTGCCTCACGCAGGACCTCAATGCCTGATATGTCCGGCAGGCGTATATCGGTAATCAGGATGTCGTATTCCTCTTTCTCCAGCTGTCTCAGTGCATCCTCACCCTTGCCCACTGCAGTGATATTGTAACCCTCTGCCCCGAGTATCCTCTTGCAGCTGAGCGTTACAACAGGATCGTCATCAAGTACAATTATCTTTCCTTTATCCATGGTTACCTCCTTTCATTACAAGACAGGTTATAGCAATTCCTTTGCCACTCTTCAGGCGAGGGTGGGTAAATGATGAAGTAGCTGAAAAATAAGAAAAAATTATTTTGACTCCCCTTTCTATTCGTGATATTTCCGTATTCAGTGTATATAAAAAATATATACTCTTAACATTATATATCATATTCTGAAATTCGTCCATCACTCTGTCATGAGCGAATTGCTTCACATTAAATGTTACCTAAAATAAAAATTTAGGGCTTCGTTGACTCATAAAAGATGTTACCGGAAAAATAACCCTTTTAAGGGGGGTTAAAACATGGGTCCCGGAGCCAGGATGGAATATCTCAAAGCTGTATATTTACGCTATAAAAGAGCAACCCGAAAAGAAAAATCCACAATCCTTAACGAGTTCTGTCACAACTGTGGTTATCACAGAAAGCATGCTATAAGGGCGTTGAACACTTTTAAGAGGTTTACCAAGCCCAAGCCAAAGAAACGGGGCAAGCCGTCTGTATACAACAAGGGTTCTATCGTTAAGCCGTTAAAACGCATATGGCTTGCTGCTAATCTGCCATGCTCCAAGAGATTGAAAGCCATCCTGCCTTTATGGCTTCCTTCTTACGAGAAAGAGTTTGGCAAATTGCCGCACGATGTATCAACAGCATTATATGACATATCTGCATCCACTATTGACAGATTACTTCGGCCTACCCGTACAAAGTACAAAGGGCGTGGCAGATCTACCACTAAGCCAGGAAGCCTTCTTAAGAAGCATATCCCTATAAAAACTGATCAGTGGGATGAAACACGTCCGGGATTCCTGGAAGCTGACACAGTTGCCCACTGCGGTGAGTCAATGGCTGGTATGTTTGCTTTCACCATAGACTGTGTAGATATAGCCACCACCTGGACTGAACAAAGAGCTGTCTGGGGTAAAGGAGAATCAGGAGTTTTAGAGCAAATTAAAGACATTGAAGATTATCTCCCTTTCCCTTTACTTGGATTTGACTCTGATAATGGCTCTGAATTCTTAAACTACCACCTGCTGCGCCACTTTCTTAAAAGAAAACAGCCAGTTCAATTTACAAGAAGCAGACCCTACCACAAAAATGATAATGCTCATGTAGAACAGAAAAACTGGACCCATGTTAG
>JAADGU010000051.1 GCA_013152195.1 Nitrospirota bacterium | reverse complement strand
CTTTGGCCTGACTATTGGTATTGTTGCAGGATTGATCGGCGGACTGCTTTTATGGCGTCACAAGGATCATTATTTATATTTCCTGATAGTTTCAGGCATTTTTATCGCTTTTGGACTGTTTCTGCCTAACCTGTTAAAACCCTTGCAGAAAGCCTGGATGACTCTGGCAGTCCTGATGGGATGGGTAATGACAAGGCTGATACTCTTTGTCCTCTTTTTTATGGTAGTTACCCCGATAGGCCTTCTTGCACGGATTTTGAACCGTGACCTGCTGCGGTTGAAAATTGATAGAGACTCCTGCAGCAGTTACTGGATTCCTAAAAGGAAGGAGGAAGTTAAAAAGTCTGATTATGAAAGACAGTTTTAGCCGGGCAGAGAAAACCGTTGTAGCAACGGGCATCCTTTTTATCATAGCTGGTTTGATCAGCAATGAGTGGGTGCTTGCTCGGTTATTCAGTCCCGATGGAGACCTTAGAGCCGATACCAGGATACTTATATGGGGTCTTGATATCTTTATGGTTGCAATAGGATTCATGTTTATCTTCTTTGCCAGACGGCATCATGTTACTTCTCTGGTAGTACTACTCGTAACTTTGCTGATATGTTTTATCGCTGCAGAAGGAGTCCTTAGACTATTGGAGCCAAAGCCCGTAAGAATAAAGGGACTTATAATACAAAACCCTAATGGAACCGGGTCGTGCAGATTAAGGCCTAATGTGAATATTGTGACAAAGCTTGGTAACAAGGATATAGTTATAAAGACGAATTCATATGGTATGTGGTGGCGGGAGGTTTCCCGGGATAATCCGCTAAAAAAGACAAGGATAGCATTTGTAGGGGATTCTTTTACGTTTGGGGTATGGGCTGATACATTCGAAAAGACCTCGGTTGGTGTCTTTGATTCTTTGATGGATTCGAAAAAGTATGAGGTTTTGAACTTTGGTGTGCCTGGTTTCGGTCCTCCTGACATAGAGTTGCAGCTCAGGGAAGATATCCTTGCCTTTAAACCTGATTATGTAATCCTGATGTTTTATAACGGCAATGATTTTAAGGATGCGTATTTGGGATTGCATAAATATAAGATAGTTGACGGGATAGCGGAGTGGAATGAATCTGTTGAGAATGAGAAAATACCTGAAGCATTCAGGAGAAAAAAATCGATTGAGAACTCCATAAAGGACTTTGCTCTTTATCGCCGCTTCGACAGCCTGATCTCAATGTATTTATCCAGAAGGAAACATTCAGACTCCGGTTCTGATTTCAGGGTGAGCAGGATGTTTGGCTCGCAAACATTCTGGAGCCACAAGGTTTATCCTGAAGTTGCCATCAAGGCAAAGGACATAGCATTGAATGACCTGGAAAATATCAGGAGACTTCTTGCCGAGCATAATATCAGATTGGCAATTGTTGCAATCCCGTATGAGGAGCAGATTTATGCTACATCATTAACAGGTAAGAATTATGATGTCAATTTGCCACAAAGATATGTTCAGGAATATGCAGAAGCCCATTCAATTCCATATCTTGACCTGCTGCCAATATTGCGGTCGTATGTGAGGAGAGAAAAGAAACCTATATATGTCCCAAATGACATACATTTCAATAACGAAGGGCACTATATTGTGGGGAAATCAATTGCAGACTTCTTCAAGGGGAGGGTTGAACAATGAGTAAAGTATCTGTTCTGTTTGAAGTGTGGGACTTTCTCAGGGAGCGTAAGAAGTGGTGGATTGCGCCTATAGTCATCTTTCTTGTACTGCTGGGCGCACTGATAGTCTTTACGCAAGGTTCGGCTGTAGCACCGTTTATCTATGCATTGTTCTAAAATGGCTTGTTTTTGCCTGGAAAAATCCGGAGCTCTGTAAGGGTCTTGTGAGGGATAAAGACCCTTACATCTCCCTATACGATGCTTTCTGTTTTTCATATACCTCTTCGGAAACAAATACCTTCTCAATACCTGCTGATACCTGCTGATACCCGGCTGTTTGTGGTTGTTCTTTTTTGTGATATGTGTCCATATTCACTTTTCCGGGTTTTCCTGTTTTAGATTTTTAATGCCCTTTGTCTTTTCCCGGGACCTTATCTGTTTTCGGGTTTAATTGTTCTGATTTGAATGCCATGAGATTGTAACTTGTTGTTAGGCAGGAAGAGGCAGAAGCCTTTATAAGAAGATACGGACTGGTATAAAGAGTTTGAGCCTGATTGAGGAAAAGCCCGGTGATTATCGGGAGAGGTCAGGAAATTAAAAGGTCTGATCATGAAAGACAATTTCAGTCGAGCAGAAAAAACCCTGATAGCAACGGGTATCGTTTTCATATTAGCTGGAATTATCAGCAATGAATGGATACTTGCACGATTATTCAGTCCCGACGGAGTCCTGAGAACCAATACCAGAATAGCTATCTGGGTTCTTGATATATTTCTCGTCTCAACGGGACTCATATTCATCTCGTTTGCCAAAAGGCATCAGGTTGTGAACTTGATAATACTACTCGTGAGCTTGCTGATATGCTTGTTCGCTACTGAAGGTATCCTTAGGTTATTAGAGCCAAAGCCTGCAACTATAAATGGTCTCCTGGTAGAAAACCCAAGAGGAACAGGATCGTACAGGGTCAGGCCAGATATAAATATTGTGGCAGGCGTTGGCTCAAAGGAAATAGTTCTAAAGACAAACTCATATGGTATGTGGTGGCGGGAGGTTTCCCGGAAGAATCCGTTAAAAAAGACAAGGATAGCGTTTGTAGGGGATTCTTTCACTTTTGGATTATGGGCAGACACGCCCGAGAAGGGCATGGTTGGTGTCTTTGATTCTCTCCTGAATTCGAAAAAGTATGAGGTTTTGAACTTTGGCGTGCCTGGTTTCGGTCCTCCTGATATAGAATTGCAGCTCAGGGAAGAGGTCCTTGCCTTTAAACCTGACAATGTAATACTGATATTTTATAACGGCAATGATTTTAAAGATGCCTATTGGGGGATGAATAAGTACAAGATAGTTAATGGGATTACAGAGTGGAATAAAGCTATCAGGAAGGATAGAATACCCGCGGCATTCAGAAAAAAGAGCTCGATTATGAGCTTCATAAAAGACCTGGCTATTTACCGCCGCTTCGACAGTCTTATTTCGATGTTTTTAAGACGATTAGGCCCCCCTTCCGAATTCTCTGTGAGCAGGTTGTTCAGCTCACAGAGATTCTGGAGCCGGAAGGATTATCCTGAAGTTGCCATTGAGGCAAGGGATAAGACATTGAAGGACCTGGATAATATCAGGAGGCTCCTTTCCGAGAATAATATTCAATTGGCAATTGTTTCAATTCCGTATAGGGAACAGGTTTATAGTGCATCATTAACGGGTAAGAATTATGATCTTAATTTGCCACAAAGATATGTGCAGGAATATGCGGAGGCCCATTCAATTCCATATCTTGATCTGCTGCCAATATTGCGGTCGTATGTGAGGAGAGAAAAGAAACCTATTTATGTTCCCAATGATATCCATTTCAATAATGAAGGACACCATATTATTGGGAAAGCCATAAAGGATTTCTTTAAGGGGAGGGTTGAAAAATGAGCAAGTTATCAGTCTTGGCAGAAGTCTGGGATTTTCTCAGGGAACGTAAGAAGTGGTGGATAGCGCCTATAATCATCTTTCTTGTACTTCTGGGAGCCCTGATAGTCTTTACGCAAGGCTCTGCCGTGGCACCGTTTATCTATGCGCTGTTCTGAGATTTTATTGCTGCGGGAAGGGTGAGGGTTTTTTCATTTGCTCCTTTGACGGATGAAGACCCTGATGGGGGTGCCTTTAAATGTGTACTTTTGCCGTATCAGTCTTTCCATGAACCTTACATGTTCCGGTTTGAAGACCTGCGGATAGTTTACGAAGAGGACGAATGTAGGTGGCTCGGTCTCCGTCTGGGTCATGTAGAATATTTTTGTCTTTTTACCCTTGTGTGTTGGGAGTAACGGTGCTATCTCCGAGACGAATTTATTAAGGGCTGAGGTGGATATACGCTTTTTCCGTTCGTTTATAATCTCGTCAACCATGGAAAAGACCTTGGTAATCCTCTTGTGTGAGAGTCCGGATATTGTCAGGACAGGGGCATATTCAACAAAGCGCAGTTTCCAGTGAATCTCCCTCAGGAGTTCCTTGTACCTCTTGTCGGGGTCTTCAATGAGGTCCCATTTATTAACGAGAAGAACAAGTCCTTTTCCATATCTGCTGATCAATGCTGCTATCTTCTGGTCCTGCTCTGATATACCTTCACTGGCGTCTATGAGCAGGAGTACTACATCAGCCCTCTCGATACTCCTGACCACCCTGATAATCATGAATTTTTCCAGCGAGTGGTCTGCTATCTTTGATTTACGGCGCAGGCCTGCTGTATCAATGATGACGTATTCTTTTCCGTAATATTTGCAGATACTGTCAACGGAATCCCGTGTAGTCCCTGGTTCACTACTTACAATCATTCGATCCTTTCCGAGCAGGGAGTTAACAAAGGTGGACTTTCCAACATTCGGTTTTCCCACAATGGCAATTCCCGGCAGGCCCTCAGCGGCCTTTTCAACAACCTCTTTTTCAGGCAGGTTTTCAAGGACTTTTTCCATAAATTCGGCAAAACCGTATCCTGTGGCTGCTGATAAAGGAATCAGCTCGTCAACGCCAAGGGAATAGAAGTCAAAGAGCCTGTCTTCCCTGTTGCGGGCGTCAATTTTGTTGACCACATAGAGGACCTTTTTTCTTACGGGTCTCATCATGCCGACAATCTGCCTGTCCAGTTCTGTAAGGCCTTCTTTTCCGTCAAGGAGTAACACTATAAGGTCAGCCTCCTCTACGGCAAACATGGCTTGCTGTCTGGTCTGAATCAGGATCTCCTCATCTGTCTCAGGAAAGAGGCCGCCGGTATCTATGACAATAAATTCCCTCTCGTCATAGGTGGCCTCCTCGTAAATCCTGTCCCTTGTGACACCGGGTATATCTTCAACTATGGCCTTGTGTGTACGGGTCATCCTGTTGAATAGTGTGGACTTGCCCACATTGGGCCTTCCGATTATTGCGATTAAAGGTTTAGGCATGGAATAAATAGTATAACAGATATGGCAGAAATCAGGTTTGACTGTCTATGAACGAGGTATTGCTTCGCATGTTTCGGGATAATAATGTAGGGGCACCCCCCTGTGGTTGCCCGTTATTTTGATGTTCATGAATGTCAGGTCAGGTACGGGTTGGCAAGACATGGGGCAGGCACAGGGGCCGGCCCCTACGGGTTTCGTGATTTTATGCATAATATTCGTCATCCTGCCATTTCAGAGGATTGGTTTGTATGTATTCTGATATCTGATAATATGATTTTTCATCACGGATAATATGCTCGTAATAATTGCGTTGCCATAATTTTTTGTTAAATCGAGCCCAATCATTATTTTTAACCCCGTCCGTATACCGTTTTGTGGTTAATGTTTTAACCCGATGTATAATATCTGATAATGACATCGTAGGGGCATCCCCCTGTGGTTGCCCATTCGTTGTTTGTCGACCGTTTGTTGTTTGCAATTCATTGATAGGGTGGGTAGGGCAGGCACGGATAGGGCGGTAACAGATAGGGCAGGCACGGGGGCCAGCCCCTACGGGATTGGATATGATTTGAATGATTCCATGAACATGATTTGGCATAACGACAAAATCATGAACATTGGATTCATGATAATATTCCGGGATTTCATGCCATACGGTTTTGATCATTATGCCCGCATCATTCAAAACCATTTCTCCTTCTTTGATCTCCCCGAACAAACACAATCGGTTTTGTATGCAAATGGTTATAAAATATAATCCCGCCTGTGAATAATCGTAACCTTTTAATCGAATGGAACGGCGGTGATGGATATCAGGATTGTATTTCATTGCACAATCCCGGTAGGGGCACCCCCCCGTGGTTGCCCGTCTGTTGTTTGTCTCACCTCAAAAATAAAATCTATCTCTACAGGTGCATTCATCGGCAGGACAGCGACACCGATGGCTGTTCTTGTGTGAATGCCCCGCTCTCCGAATATCTCCCTGAGCAGGTCAGAGGCTGCATTCAGTACTGTGGGCTGTTCATGGAAGTTTGTCTCTGAGGCAATATAACCATTCAGCCTGATGCACCTGCTGATATTTTCGAGACCGCAGGTCTCCCTGACGATCGAGAGGGCATTAACCACTATCCGGCGTGCTGCCTCTCTGTGGCAGTATCAATATCGACATCCTTGCCAACTATACCCTCTGCAAGCAGCGCCCCGTCCTTAAGGGGCAATATTCCGCTGAGAAAGAGCAGGTTTCCTGTCATCAGGGCAGGGGTGTATGAGCCGAGGGGAGATGGTGCTTCAGGGAGTTCTATTTCAAGTTCCCTGAGCCGTTTTTCTATCAGCATGTCTTCTTCCTTTCCTTGTAGGTTAACAGGAGGGTAAGCCTTACTTAAAGAGTGACTAACTCGTATCGTCTGCTGCCAAGGCCGAGACGTTCAGCCTCTGATACCTGTAGCTCATAGGGTTTACTATGGAGCCCTTTAAATATATCGCCCTCTGCATCCACATCTTCAGCCATGGAGGACGGCAGGTGCTTTTCTTTCAGAACATCAATGGAGGCCTGTTCAATGGCAACTATATCATTGCTTAACAAGATGCCGATATCCTGTACAACAGGTACATCAGCTGCCGGCATACAGTCACACTCGGGCTGGATCTCTGTGAGGAAGTTTATGTAAATAATCTTGTCAGGTCTGAAGGTTTTAATCACAACCATGGCGGCCTCTGCCAGGGACCTCATGAACCTCTCATCATCTCCCGGCAAGTGGATGGCCCCTGCCTGACAGCCCCTTTCACAGCGGCCGCACCTCCAGCAGTGCTCCTTGTCCCACCTGAGTTTATCATCTTTGAAGGCGAGCAATTCAAGGGGACAGAGCTCCACGCACTGCATGCAGTAGTTACAGAGCTCTTCATTCCATGTAAGCTCTCCCTCTCCGATGGTATGCATGGATCCCCTGCCGCATTTCCATCCGCACTCTCTGTGAGAGGAGCTTACGCCACCCATGGCCATATTCTTTAATGCCCCTGCATAACCGGCATTTATATGTCCCTTTACATGGGAGCAGACCACCATGGCCGTTACATCGTGTATTGCCGAGGCCACGGCAATCCTGCCGAGAATTTCACCTGCCGGCAATATGATATTGTCATTGCCAAAGAGTCCGTCAGCAAGTATTACAGGGGCTCCGACCGAGAGATGGTTTATTCCGTTTGAATTTGCCACCTTCAGGTATTCAAGTCCCTTGATCCTTACCGTGTCTGTGACAAAGGGGTTGGCCCCCACCTCATTTACTGCGTCAACGACCCTGCTCAGAAAGACAGGCCTGACAATCCGGTGCGCACCCGGGGAGCCGAAGTGTGTTTTTATTGCTACCCACTCGTCTTTGTCAAATACTGCAGACAGATTAAAGGTCTTCAGAAGGCGTTGAAGCTTTCCCGGCATACTGTCATCATATTTCCACTTCGTAACCCTTGCAGGTGCAAAAAAGACTTTTGAAGGCACTGTATCTCTCATTCCTCCTGTACCCCTGACCCCTGTAGTTGCTTTCCGGTATCTTTTGCCTCTGCGGCTAAAAGGCCTGCAATTAGAGCCTCATCTGACAGTATTCAGCCTCATAATCATGAAGCTCTGTAATGGTAGGGTTTTCTCCACATACAGGACATGCAGGATTTTTGGGTATCTTGACCTTTCTGAAGGACGTCTTCAGGGCATCATAGATGAGTAACCGGTTTTTAAGTGGTTCCCCTTTTCCGAGTATCAGCTTAAGTACCTCCATGGCCTGCAATCCGCCTATAACACCCGGAAGCGCACCCAAAACCCCTGCCTCCTGACATGACGGGACAAGCCCCGGAGGAGGTGGCTCTTCAAAGAGACACCTGTAGCAGTGTCCCTCTTTAGGCAGGATTGTAGTCACCTGGCCTTCGAATCTCAGGATGGCGCCACTCACCAACGGCTTGCCGGAGAGGACACATGCGTCGTTTACAAGGTATCTTGTGGGAAAGTTGTCACTGCCATCGACTACAATGTCATAATCCTTTATAAAGTCAAGGATATTGTCCTTTGTAATTCTCTCCTTTATTGCAATCACATTAACGTCCGGATTAAGGGCCTCAAATGTCTTCTTTGCCGAGTCGGTCTTGTGCATGCCGACCCGCTCTGTATTGTGGGCGATCTGGCGCTGCAGGTTACTCAGTTCGATAGTGTCGTTGTCTATTATTCCTATAGTTCCCACACCGGCTGCAGCAAGGTAATAGCCTACCGGACACCCGAGTCCCCCGGCTCCAACCAGGATGACCCTTGCTGAGAGCAGTTTCTTCTGTCCCTTGCCTCCAACCTCAGGTAAAATAATATGTCTGCTGTAACGGTGTATCTGTTCGTCATTAAGTTCCATCACTCCCTCTCCTTTCTTATAACAATTACCCAGTCTGTATCATTGATCTTCTCAACCTTCAGTACCTTGTGACCGTGGTCTTCCATGGATTTGGGTATGCTCCTTGATGCCTCCGGATAGTCGAGGATAATTTCAAGCACCTCTCCAACCTCCATATCCTCTATAGCGAGTTTGGATTTTACAAAGGTGTAAGGGCAGACCAGGCCTTTTATGTTAATGGTCTTATCAGGCTTAATCTCTTCCATAAATTACCTCCCCTTCAAGAATTGAAGATTAGCAGATTAAATCGTCCTTCGTCAATCGTTTAATCCCTCTGTTTCCTCGCCTTCTACACGGATAAAGGCTGTCCTGTCAGCTACCACGTCAAGCCTGTCTATCTCCTGAAGGGCCTTTTGAACATCACGTTCCCTTGCCTTGTGAGTCAGCACAACAAGTGGAACCGCCGCACCAGCCCGTCTGCCCTTCTGTATAACTGCAGCTATGCCTATATTATACTCCCCGAGGATTCCGGATATCCTGGAGAGGACGCCTGGACGGTCAAGGGCGGTGAACCTGAAATAATACATGGACTCTATGTCACCGATAGCCTTTATTTTGAGGTCACTCCTTTTTCCGATAAACTCAATTCCGTGAGAGGAGGTACCCTTGGTTTTGATATCCCCTGCTATCTCCACAATGTCACTTACAACAGCACTGCCTGTCGGCATGTCACCCGCACCCCTGCCGTAATAAAGAGTCTCACCAACTGCATCTCCCATTACGTAAACAGCATTCAGTACGCCGTCAACCCTGGATATCAGGTAATTTTCAGGTATCATGGTTGGATGCACCCTGAGCTCAACCTCTCCATTTACAGCCTTTGTAATCGCAAGAAGCTTTATCTTGTAACCCAATTCCCCGGCAAACTCTATATCCTGCAAAGTGAGTTTGGTAATCCCTTCAATGTAAATCTTCTCATAAGAGAGGGGAATTCCAAAGGCCAGTGAGGAGATTATGGTGAGTTTATGCGCTGTATCAAATCCTTCAATGTCAAGGGTTGGGTCGGCCTCTGCATAACCCAGGCTCTGGGCCTCTTTAAGAGCATCTGAAAAATCAATGC
>JAADGU010000078.1 GCA_013152195.1 Nitrospirota bacterium | reverse complement strand
TGAAAATAGTCTCAAACGTCTCGGGCCCCCGGTGCAGAAGCAGTACCATATTACCGTCAACAAAACGTTCCCTGAGGATCGACTCTATCTTTTTCCTGTTAAAAATCATCAGTCCCTAACTCCACGCATGTTTATCATTATACGGTAACGAGGCCCGTTTCGTTCAACGGTCACGTCCTTTGTATTTCACGTAACCTTTAGACGTCTTACGATACGGGCTTCGTTACCGGCTGACGTTACCGTCTTGTTTGGCGTCCACGAAAATAATATTGACAGTTTTTGCCTGTTACTGTTTAAATATACAACATGATTGACAAGACTGAAAAGATATGGATGGACGGAGATCTGGTTGCATGGGATGATGCAAAGGTTCACATCCTTACGCATACAATGCATTACGGCCTTGGTGTTTTTGAGGGGATAAGATGCTATGAGACAGCGGAGGGACCTGCCATATTCAGGCTTAAGGAACACGTTGAGAGGCTATTTAAATCAGCGAAAATCTTTCTCCTTGATATCCCTTTCACAAAAGAGGAGATCGAGGAGGCCATTATAAAGACCGTGGATGTCAATGGAATAAAAGAGTGTTATATAAGGCCCCTTGTTTATATCGGATATGGAGCCATGGGGCTTTATCCCAGGGGCAATCCTGTCAGGGTCTCTATTGCTGTATGGCCATGGGGTACATATCTCGGAGATGAGGGCCTGGAAAAGGGTATAAAGGTGAAGACATCTTCTTTTATAAGAAACCATGTCAATTCAAATATGTCGCACGGCAAGGTATGTGGCTATTATGTTAATTCCCAGCTGGCCAAGAAAGAGGCTATCTCATGTGGCTATGACGAGGCCCTTTTGCTTGATACCGAAGGTTTTGTCTCAGAGGGCAGCGGTGAAAATATATTTATTGCCAGAAGTGGCCGTCTGAAGACCACCCCCCTTACTTCCATTCTTGAGGGAATTACACGGAACAGCATGATAACCATTGCCGGAGATGAGGGTATCGGGATTAGTGAGGAACGTTTTACAAGGGATGAAGTCTATGTTTCCGATGAAGCCTTTTTTACAGGAACTGCTGCAGAGGTAACCCCGATAAGGGAGCTTGATGGAAGGCTTTTAGGTGATGGCAGTCCGGGGGGAATCACAAGGAGACTTCAGGATATCTTTTTCAGCATTGTAAGGGGCGAGAACAGGAGATACAGGGAGTGGTTAACCATAATTTAGGGACAATGGTTTTTTAATAAAACAAAAGAGGGCTCCTGATTCAGGAGCCCTCTTTTGTTTTTAATGTAGTGTGGTCTTATTGCTACTTTTTGTGGCATTTCATACAACCGGTCTTTGCATTGAATGCAATCTTGCCATTATGGCAGGTTCCGCAGAACTTTCCGGCATAAATGTCTTTCATGGTTACCTTGTCTGCACCCTTTTTCATCTTGAAGATCTTCGGATGGCAGTCAGTGCATTTCTTGCCGGCATCAGCATGTATTTTGCCGGAAAAAACAACCTTTCCCATCGGACTTTTAGTAAACTCAACCGTCTTGCCGGGGGGGACAGCCATGGAAGTTCCAATAAAGGCAAGTGCAAAAGTCAGAATGATCGCTAACATAAGTAGTTTCTTCACCTAATCTCACCTCCTTTCGTTAAATTATTTTCTTATTGGCATGATTTATACAAAATTCATGCCAGGTAGTAAAGAATGACAGGACATTTTTGGTATGGATTGATGTAAGCCTGAATGGCTTCATGCTTATAACTGAATTGATAATCATGTTGTGATGTTTGGAAAGATTAACATACATAAGAGTAAACTCCTTTCCCTTTTGCCGATTGAAATATACACAAAAAAAACAGAATATGTCAAGTGGTAACTTTAGGGTGGTGTTATGGTGGTATCCTGGGAGTTAACCCTGGTGTTTTGCTATAATCATTTGCAGTAAATGGAATGATTACAGCTTATATGAGCTTTTAAGCTGCCTGGGGGCAAGGGGGATGATGAAGGGATTTTTGATTGGTGCTGCACACAGTGGTGCAGGTAAGACTACGGTATCCATTGGGGTGATGGCAGCTCTGATGAAGCGGGGACTGAGAGTGCAGCCCTTTAAAGTGGGGCCGGATTTTATAGACCCGGGACTGCACAGCCTTGTTAGCGGCAGTAAATCCTATAACCTCGATATCTGGATGGCTGGTGGCGATCATGTCAGAGGCCTCTTTGCAAATAAGTGTGTTCATACGGATGTTGCCGTAGTTGAGGGGGTAATGGGGCTGTATGATGGGGGTGTAAGCTCTTCTGCTGCGGTTTCAGAGGTGCTCGGGCTTCCTGTTATACTGCTCGTTGATGCCCGCTCTATGGCTGAGTCCGCAGGGGCCGTAGTAAAGGGGTTCCGGGACTATCAGCAGGGTCTGAGGCTTGCCGGTGTTATTTTCAACAGGGTCTCCAGCCAGAGGCACAGGGAGCTGATAATCAGGGGGATGGAGAGTGTGGAAGGGGTAGAGATAATCGGGTTTCTCCCTTCTGAGGAAGCAATAGCCATTCCCCAGAGGCATCTGGGGCTTTATACTGCAGACGAGACTCCGCTGAAAAAATCAGAGATAGAGAGGCTTGCTGCCTTTATTGAAGCAAATCTGGACCTGGGAAAACTCCTCACCCTGACAGACTATAAAGTACCCGAAACTGAAAGGAAGAACGTAGAGGTAAAAAAATCACTTGATGCGATGAGGATAGCCATTGCAAGAGACAGGGCGTTTTCTTTTTATTACGAGGATTTTCTGGAGACACTCAGGGCTCAGGGGGCCGAGCTCGTCTTTTTCAGTCCACTCAGTGACAGGGTGCTTCCAGAGGGGATTGCCATACTCTGTCTTGGAGGCGGGTATCCTGAGCTTTATGCTGAGAGGCTTTCAGAAAATTCCCCGATGAGGGAGGCCGTGAGGCAGTGGTGCCTTTGTGGCGGGCGCACCTATGCCGAGTGTGGCGGGTTCATGTACCTTACAGAGGGTATCCGTGATTTTGAGGATAATTTTTATCCGATGGCCGGGGTTTTTCCAACAAGGGCCTCGATGAGGAAAAAACGTATGAGGCTTGGTTACAGGGAGATTCTTCTGTCAGAGGATTCCATTGTCGGGAAGAAGGGTGTCCGGGTGAGGGGACACGAATTCCACTATTCGGATATAGACCCCATGCCTGAGAATATCGAGCGTGTATACAGGGTTGCCCATCCCCCTGGACTTGAGTGCGGGGGGTACAGATACTTGAATACTGTTGGCAGTTATGTCCACCTTTACCTTGGCGGCAGAGGGTTTTACAGTGGATAACCTTACCCTTGACAGTATTTGTGGAGTCAGATTATATCAGAGTGTAAAGGGATACAGATTCTCCATTGATTCCGTCCTGCTTGCCGGTTTTGCAGGGTGTTCCAGGAGGAGTAAACGGGTGGTTGATCTTGGTGCCGGTTCGGGTGTTGTGGGGCTTGTTCTTGCAATGAGATACCCGTGGACAGAGGTGCTCTTGATTGAGGTTCAGGAGGGGCTTTCTTCTCTTGCACAAAGGAATTTAGAGATCAACCAGCTCCGACAGAGGGTTCAGGTGATGAAGGCTGATGTATCATCCGTGCTTAAAGATAACAATCCTGACCTCATAGAGGGGTTTGATGTCGTTGTATCAAACCCACCCTTCAGAAAGCCCGGTACCGGCAGGATAAGTCCTTATGGTGAAAGGGCTATAGCGAGACACGAGATCATGTTAACCCTGACAGAGCTGATCAGGACCTCGTCTGCGCTTTTAAGGAACCGGGGAAGGTTTTTTATGGTTTACCACCCGTACCGTTTCAGTGAAGTAGTCTATTCAATGAAAGAATTTCTCCTTGAGCCAAAGAGGGTCAGGTTTGTCCATCCCGACAGCAACTCGGAGGCTACAATGGTCCTCATTGAGGCAGTCAAGGGCGGCGGGGTTGAATTAAAAGTGGAGAACCCCCTGTTTATATATGAGAGGGATGGATTATATACAGAGGAGATGGCTGCTCTCTATTCCGGTTAGGTTGTTGTCTGTGCCTGTATCTTCAAATATGTGGGGTTATGGTAAAATGAGGATAAATACAGATTGCCGGTTCTGCCATAATCTGCTGGCTGGGGCATTTTCTGCAATAGAGGTTGAATTATATGAATTTTCAGTTTATTGGGTGTAGGTCATGAAGAATGGAAGCATAAGTTCCAAGATACGTATACCCATCCTTGTCTTCCTTTTATTAATCATTGTCTTCATTATCTCTGTTTCAATTTCAACAGTTAACCGTGTCTCCAGGGAATATTTC
This sequence comes from Nitrospirota bacterium, assembly GCA_013152195.1. Taxonomy (GTDB): domain Bacteria; phylum Nitrospirota; class Thermodesulfovibrionia; order Thermodesulfovibrionales; family JdFR-85; genus BMS3Bbin07. The sequence goes on along the minus strand of JAADGU010000078.1, from coordinate 2,072 downwards.
AGCACCTTCTTTAAACTCCATCGATTGCAAATCGAGTCAATCATCAAATCATCGAAGAATATGGATGATGCCATAAAGCAGATAAGAGAACATCAAAATAAAGAGGGTATCACATATGCAATATTTAACGATGGCATGCCTGTTTTAAGTAAAGGCGACATCTCCGTAACAAGAGGGATCAGGGAGAGGGACAAACTTGTGAAGACCAGAATAAACGGCACAAGAGGTTATGGTTATCGATTCAGTTATGCCCCGTGGGGCTGGGAGATAGTTCTGGTTAGTTCCCCTGTGATGCCGGGCTCTGTTGAGGCTGCCAACAATATAATGATATCGGGCATAAGCTTTGCCGCCGTTTTGTTTATTATCGGGATAATGGCTGTTGTAAACAGGAACCTGAAAGTGCCTCTGGACAGACTTATCCGGAAACTGAGAGAGGGTCAACCCCTTACACATACAGGGGTTAAGGAGTTTGACTTTCTTGTGGATGCGATAAACGGGGCATTTGACTCAGAGAAGGAGCAACGCTTAAAGACAGAGATACTTCACAGGGCTGCCGTTGCGCTTAATGAATCCATGTCCCTTGATGACACACTCAGGACAATACTCGATGCAGCCAGGGGATTGATTTATGCCGACTATGCTGCTATTGCCCTGTTTAATGAGAAGGGTGAGTTTTCAAAGATTATATCCAATGGTATTGATACCGAGGATATACGGAAGAGGGTTGGGATGTATCCACGGGGAAAAGGGATTTTAAGGATGATGCAGCTGACCCTTACGCCGGTCAGAATAGATGATATAACGAAACACGGGGCCTTTTCAGGGCGTTTGCCCGATGGCCATCCCGCAATAAGGAATTTTCTTGGTTATCCAATATTTTCAAGCAGGGGGACCCCGCTTGGCTCTATTTATTTTGCAAACAAGACTACGGGGTCCTTTACTGATGAGGACGAAAGATTTCTTATGGCAATTGCCTCTGATGCGGCCGTTGCTATTCAGCGTGTATCTGCAACAGAGGAATTAAGGAGATTTAAAAAGATTATAGACTCGGCCTTTGACATCGTTACCTTTACTGATGAAAAGGGAGATATTGTTTATGTAAACAGGGCATTTGAGGAACTGACGGGGTACACGAAGTCCGAGATGTCAGGAAAGGGGTTGTTTGCCCTCAATGAAGGAATATACAGTGAAAACTTTTATTCAGATATATTCAATAGCATAAGGTCCGGGAATCCCTGGAGGGGTGAACTGATTAACAAAAAGAAAAGCGGTGAAGAATTTGTTGTCTCTTCTGTTATCTTTCCCATTCACTCCGACAGCGGCAAAACTATTAACTTTGTCTCCATTCAGCGGGATATAACAGAGGAGAAGAAGCTGTATGCGCAGTTGCTCAGGGCTCAGAAGATGGAGGCAATAGGTACACTTGCCGGAGGTATTGCCCATGACTTTAACAACATACTTACTGCTGTTCTTGGTTATGCCGAGGTTATAAAGAACAAAATCAGCAGGGATGACCCGATATACAAGGGAATCACTATTATTGAGAAATCGGCACAACAGGGTGCAGTCCTTGCCGGCAGGATACTGGGGATAACAAGGAAGGAAAAACTTGAGTTGAAAGTAGTGGACATTAATGCAATCATCAGAGAGACCTTTGACATATTAAACAGAAGCATACCCAAAGAGATTGAGATTGAGTTGAATCTCAGGGAGGGAATACCCCCGATAAAAGCTGACCCTGTACAGATTCAGCAGGTAATCATGAATCTTGCAATCAATGCCAAGGATGCCATGCCTGACGGTGGAAAATTAAGGATAGAAACGGACAGGGTTGGCAGGGAAAGCGGGGCTGCAAACGGGATTGCTTCAGATTCAGATGGTGGCTTTGTAAAGCTTGCTGTATCCGACACAGGCGAAGGGATGGATAATGATCTCCAGAGCAGGGTGTTTGATCCTTTTTTTACAACCAAGGAGACAGGAAAAGGTACGGGCCTTGGTCTATACATAATCCACTCAATAGTTACAAACCATGGTGGCTATATTAACCTTTATTCCGAGCCCGGCAGGGGGAC
>JAADGU010000076.1 GCA_013152195.1 Nitrospirota bacterium | reverse complement strand
CCCTCCCTTGCCTGAGGAGCCGGTGGATAGGATATCAATTCTTACGTCTCATCCTGTATGGCTTGTAAGAAGATGGATTGAACGGTTTGGTATCACTGAGGCAGAGGCACTGGCAAAGGCAAATAATACGATACCACCGCTGACCCTTCGTGTAAATACACTCAGGACAGACAGGGAACAGGTGGCCGCAAGATTGTCGGAGATGGGCATGGAGTTCAAATACACAGACATCTCACCTGTCGGGATAAAGATCCAGGGTAGTTATGTATTCAAGGAGATAGAGGGTTTGCTGGGCGATGTCTTTATTCAGGATGAGGCGGCTCAGCTTATAACTTATCTTTTACAGCCCCGGGAGGGTCAGACAATACTCGATGCCTGTGCAGCCCCGGGAGGAAAAAGACGACCCATATTGCCGAGTTGACCGGGGACAGTGCAAGGGTCTATGCTGTGGAGAGCAGTGCCGAACGGTTGAGGATTTTACAGGAAAATGTCAGGAGACAGGGCCTCGGTTCAGTTAAAATGATCTGCTCGGATATCGGAGAGTTCAGGCCCCCGGAAGGTTTTCACAGAATCCTGCTCGATGCCCCCTGTTCGTCCCTTGGTGTTATCAGGCGTAATCCGGATGTCCGGTACAAACACAGCCCGGAGGTGCTGAGACGTTTTCATGAGAGACAGCTGGAGATGCTTACCGCTGTGAGCAGGCATCTTCTTCCCGACGGGATACTGTTGTACTCTGTCTGTTCTACAGAGCCTGAGGAAGGGGAGGATGTTATTAGGAGTTTCTTGCATAAAGAAAGGGAATTTTTTATTATAGATGATACGGAAAGTTTACCCTCAACTTGTGATAAAGGTCCTGTAGTGGATAATTTGAGAGAATTGATAAATGATGAGGGATACTTCAGGACCTATCCGCACAGGCATGATATGGACGGTTTCTTTGCAGTAAGGCTCTCAAGAAAAGGAATATGAAAGGTTTTATAAAAATAAGCCTCTACATCTCGCTGTTTATCTTCCTGGCCATTGTGAGCAGTTATCTTACCTTCTGGGTGATGGGTTCCAAAAAGACTGTTACAGTCCCTGACCTCAGGGGACAGAGCCTTGTTGAGGCAAATAAGGAGCTCCTGTCAAAGAGACTCTATCTGAAGATAGGGGGTGAAGACTTCAGTACCGATGTGCCGACCGGATATATCATCAGGCAGGAGATTCCCCCGGATAACAAGATAAAGGAAGGGCGAACCATTAGGGTAATAATCAGTAAGGGGCCACGGATATACTATATGCCGTCATTTGTAGGGCTCAATCTGGATGAGGCAAGAGAACTTGCAATTAAAAAGAGCATCAAGATAAGGAAGATTATCAAGGTTCATTCCGAGAGTTTTGAAAAGGGGATAGTTATTGCACAGAGACCTGCCCCTGAAGAGAAGGGCTCAGATAATATTACCTTTCTTCTGAGTAAAGGACCTTTTCCGACACTTTATTCGTGTCCTGATTTTACGAAGATGTCCCTTGATGAGGCAAAGACCCTTGCTAATCGCCTGGGGATAGATATTGAATTGATCGATTACGGCAGTCTCATTGCAGAACAGACACCCTCTCCAGGGAGTATTATCAGGAGGGGAGAGTCTGTTAAATTAAGATTAAAGTACGAGGAGGAACAGGAAATCAGATGGTTATGATTGCGCCGTCCATACTTTCGGCTGATTTTACCCGGCTTGGCGAAGAGATCAGGGAGGCAGAGGAAGCCGGAGCTGACATGATTCACATTGACGTAATGGATGGCCACTTTGTTCCGAATATCTCCATAGGCCAGGAAGTGGTGAAGGGAATCAGGAAGGCCACAGGTCTGCCCTTTGATGTTCACCTTATGATAGAAGACCCTGACAGGTATATCTCTGACTTTGTTAATGCCGGGGCTGATATAATTACAGTGCATCTGGAGGCCACCTCTCATCTGCACAGAACTGTCCAATGGATAAAGGAAAGCGGTAAAAAGGCGGGGGTCTCAATTAATCCTGCCACCCCTGTGTGGAGCCTTGAAAGCATTCTTTCAGAGGTTGACCTTGTTCTTGTAATGTCGGTTAACCCGGGGTTTGGCGGGCAGAGCTTTATTCCTCAGAGTCTTGAGAAGATCAGGATGCTGAAGAGAATTGTCCGGGAGAGGGGGCTTGATGTCCTTATCGAGGTTGATGGGGGTGTCAAGATAGATAACGCGCGGGAGATTGCTGATGCTGGTGCAGATATACTGGTTATGGGGTCGGCTTTCTTTAATTCAGAGGATTATTCTGAAGTTGTCAGGAGATTCAGGGTAGAGAATGGGGCCTGAATTTGCTGTTTCAGACTCCGGGGAGATGACCTTGAAGCATTTCAATATACCTAACTCACTGACCACCCTCAGAATTATCCTTGTACCTGTCTTTGTGAGTGCCTTAGTCTACAGGAAATATGACTATGCCCTTTATGTCTTTATTGTTGCTGCAGTTACGGATTTTTTTGATGGACTGATTGCAAGGGCGAGAAATCAACAGACAGCACTTGGTAAATTCCTTGACCCTGTGGCCGATAAATTTCTGCTTGTTACCTCTTTTGTCCTCTTTGCCGTATACGGTCTGGTGCCGAAATGGCTGACAATAACAGTTATCAGCAGGGATATTATCATAGTGACAGGGTGGTTGATACTGTATTTGACTTCTCACAGAACGAGAGTGGAGCCGAGTCTTCTCGGAAAGCTTGCAAATGCCTCCCAGCTTGTTTTACTCGTTTATATCCTGCTTCGTGTAAATCTTGACAGGGATATTTTGCCCGCACCGGAACCATTGATTATTGTGACAGCTGTCTTAACGGTCCTTTCCGGGGTTCATTACATCTACAGGGGGCTTGCCTGATGGGAGGGACAGGGGGAAATATAGTTGGAACTACGAGGCCTGACAGTCCTGCTGAAAGGGCCGGGATCAGGCCTGGTGATATGTTGCTGACCGTTAACAGAAAGAGAATTCACGACTCAATTGATCTTGTTTTTTATACTGACGATCTGGATTTGAATGTCTCGGTAAAGAGAAAGGACAGGATTATACGTACCAGGGTAAGCAGAGATGAAGGAGAGGATCTCGGGATCGAGCTTCGTCCGTTCCGCATAAAGACTTGCAGGAACAAGTGTATTTTCTGCTTTGTTAGTCAGTTGCCAAAGGGGTTGAGGCGGAGCCTTTACATCAAGGACGAGGATTTCAGGATGTCATTTCTTTACGGCAGCTACATTACCCTTTCCAACATAACCCCTGCAGAGAAGAAGAGGATTATTGAACAGAGATTGAGCCCCCTGTACATCTCGGTCCATTCAACAGACAGGGAGATAAGAAACACCCTTCTTGGTAACAGTAATGCTGCGGATATAATGAAGGAGCTGAAGTGGCTTGCAAAGAACAGGATACGGATTCATGTACAGATTGTCCTCTGTCCGGGGTACAATGATGGGGATAAACTCATGAGTACCATAAATGACCTGCATAAATTCTATCCATATGTCTCATCTATTGCAGTTGTGCCTGTTGGTCTGACGAGGCACAGGAAGTCCCCGCTGAAGCCGGTGGGGAAAGACGAAGCCCTTGAAACCGTTGCTATAATATCGGATTTCCAGAAGCGGTTTATGAAAAAGCATGGTGATGCACTGGTATACGGAGCTGATGAACTCTATATCCGGGCGGAAAAGAAGTTTCCTCCCCTTAAGTATTATGGTGAATTTCCACAGATTGAAAATGGTGTTGGTATGGTCGCACTTTTTCTCCATAAGGCAGCGAGGATAAAACCCCTTAAAAAGCCCTTCGAACAGAGATTCCTGGCCATAACCGGCACATCCTTTTATCCATTTCTCAGCAGGTTTGTTGAGCGTCTGAAGAACCAGGTCTGTATTGATGTTATTCCTGTAGAGAACAGGTTTTTTGGTGAAACGGTGACAGTAGCAGGACTGCTTACGGGAAGGGATATCATACAGAGCGTTGCTGATAGATCTTCTGACTATGATGTGCTGCTCCTGCCTGACGTTATATTCAGGGACGGTCAGGATGTCCTTCTCGATGACATAACAGTGGAGGAGCTTGAGCGTATACTGAGGATCAGGGTAAGGGTGATTGATCCGACACCACGGGGTTTAATAAATGCACTGGAGGAATAAAATATGTCTATCAATGCCAGGACAAAAACAACAGGTCTTATCGGTTATCCTGTAGAGCATAGCCTGTCGCCTGACATGCACAATGCTGCCTTTGAGCATCTTGGTCTGAATTACTGCTATATTGCCATGCCTGTTAACCCGGGAGGACTCCCGGATGCCGTTAAGGGCATAAGGGCGTTGAGCTTTCATGGCTGCAATGTTACCGTGCCGTATAAACAGGATGTAATTCCGCTTCTGGATGAGATTGATGATGAGGCAGGGTTTATTGGTGCCGTAAATACCATAAGGAATGACAGTGGTCTGTTGAAGGGGTTTAATACAGACGGCAGGGGGTTTATGGAGTCATTGAAAGAGGCAGGGGTTGACCCTCTTGGCAAGGATATATTCATCATGGGTGCCGGAGGGGCGGCAAGGGCTATAGGTTATTACCTTGCTCAGAAGGCTTTGAGACTCTATATCTTTGATCTTGATTCAGGCAAGAGCCTGCCGCTTGTGAGAGACCTTAAAAAGCTGAACAGAGAGGTTTTTGTTGCAGAGGACAAGGATAGTATACGTTTCTCTGACATAATTATTAATGCTACCCCCCTTGGTCTGAAAAAGGATGACCCGCTTCCGCTGCAGATGGACCTCCTCCGGAGGGAACAGGTTGTATGTGACCTTATTTACTGGGATACACCACTCATAAAGGGTGCAGGAGAGAAGGGGTGCAGGACTGTTAACGGACTTGGAATGTTGCTCTGGCAGGGGGTGTTAGCCTTTCAGATATGGACAGGTGTTGTCCCTCCTGTTGACTTGATGAGAGAGATATTAGTCAAGGGAATGGAAGGCCGGGAATAATCCCCGCCGACCAAGCGGCGGGGAGTGCTGTAGTTTTTTTGATTATTTCTTTGCAGGTATTGCTTCAATAAGGGTCAGGCTGTACTTCTCGTGTTGAAAAGGATGAATTGTGGGGAAGTTTGAGTAGAGCCAGCTTTTAAATATCTCCTTGTCTCCCTCATAAACTGTAATATGGACTGCCGGATTCTTGAGTTCGTCCGAAGCCGAGGTTATGCTCAGTCCATCCATTCTGAAATCGGGCAGAAAATCTCCAACCTTGATCTTTATATTTGAGTCTGGAATTGTGTACTCAGAGCCGAGCTTTACAGTGACCACTTCCTTTTTGTTTGAGGTCTTGTCAAGTATCTCTATTTTTACGGCCTCCCATTTACCCTTGACAGAATCCGGGACAACAATCCTGGTCTCACCTTTGGGCATCATTGATTCCCCTTTAGGCATCATTGTTTCATGAGCTGGTGCCGCTGCCTGTTGTACAGGCTCTTCCTTCTTTTTACATGCCCCCAAAGATAACAGTAATCCGATTCCTGCAGCTATAGCGATTAACCTGATTTTCATGTCTCCTCCTATAGAGATTAGATGTTGAATTAGAGTCAGATTTTAGCACGTTATTTAATAATTTATCAATCTTGAATTACAAGCGTGAATTGTTGATATGCCCGGCTTTCTCCCCGTGCCTTCGAGGTGTTATAATAAAAAATAGTTTTATGGCTGAACAACTTTTTCATTGTAAGGACAGGATGAAGGAATTGAGGATTACAGCAGGCACGGCAAAGGGGAGAAGGTTGAAGGCCGTTGCCGTCTCGGAAAGGTCACCTTTAAGGCCGACCGCATCAAAGGTGAGGGAGGCTCTTTTTAATATAACAGGTCCCGGGATTTGTGGTGCAAGGTTTCTTGACCTCTACGCCGGTACAGGTGCCATAGGCTTTGAAGCACTAAGCAGGGGAGCTGGATTTGTCGTATTTGTTGAGATAAACCCCGTAAGGGTAGAGCTTATAAAGGAGACCGGCCTGGAACTTGGTTTTTCAACGCGTATGAAGGTTTACAGGATGCATGCCTTTGATTATCTCAAAAAGACCGAAGAGCATGGTGACACCTTTGATTTTATCTTTATTGACCCCGCATATCAATCCGAAGAAGTGATGAAGGTCTTGCCGTTCATTGCAGAGGGAGTGATGCTGAGAGACGGGGGGATGGTTGTGGTAGAGCATTTTTCCGGGAAGTTGCTACCGGAATCAGTGGGGTTTTTGAGGCAGAAGAAGAGATATATTTACGGGGATACTATCTTGACGACATTTAAATAAACCGGGGCCAGTTATAAAGTGACAAATGGTTGTTGGAAGCGATACGACAGACTCTTCACTCATTCTCGATGGACATCGTGTCCATCTCCGAGGTATTTTCGCAATTCACCATCCAGGTGAATTTACTGCGAAATTAAAACCGTTCAGAGTCTGTCGTATCGCTTCCTTCCCATGATTGAGGTTTTTATCCCTGGTTTTGGGAATAAGCTAACAGATTGAATCAAGAAGGAGTTTGAATGAAAAGAATTGCTATCTGTCCGGGAACTTTTGATCCCATCACCAACGGGCATATTGATATAGTCATGAGGAGTCTCAGTATCTTTGATGAGATTGTCGTGGCTGTTGCCCCGAATCCCAAGAAGACGCCTCTTTTTAAGGTTGAAGACAGGATGGCCCTGATTCGGGAGTCTTTCAAGGCCCTGGAGAGGGTTACAATTGAATCGTTTGACGGGTTACTGGTAAATTAT
>JAADGU010000113.1 GCA_013152195.1 Nitrospirota bacterium | reverse complement strand
GCAGGGGGATATTTTTAACAAGTTTTATCCTGGCTCCTGAAGAGCTGGAGGTATGTTTCTTCATAAGTACGGCAGCCTTGTAAACAAGGTTTTCCTCCATTGCAATCTCAAGGTCCGACTCTATCACTATCACCCCTTCTGTCTCTTCAAAAGAGAGCGTGTCACTCAGGGCAATCCTCTGCATAACGGAATAAATGTTATGGTAACCGTCTGCTCTTTTGCCGAGGACCTTAAGAAACCAGTTTATCTTTGCAGGTGATTGGATTGATATCATCAGTAGGCTTACAGTTTAATCCCGGGCACTGTGATAATATGATTTAAGGAGAGACATGATTAACCCTGAACGGTTAAGAGGCTTCGCCTCCATGCAAGGAGTAATACAAACTATCAAATTTGCTTCATTACCATGAAGCACCCATGAAAGTATCACAAAGGCTTCACCCACCTGGATGGTGAACCGTGATACTTACCTCGGAGCCCCGGCAGGATGCCGGGATGAGAATGAGTGAAGGGTTTATCATGTCTCTCCTTAACGTTACCTGACGCTGCTTATCGCTGAATCCAGGCTAATATTTGCTTACTTGGATAATTCTTCCAGCTTTTTCTCGACCCTCTCTTTAAGGCCTTCCTCTTTGTCAGAGTAAAGGAGGGCCTTCCTGTACGCCTCAAGGGCCTCTTTTTTATTCCCTATGGCTGCAAGCACATCACCAAGGTGTTCGTAAACCAAAGGGTCATCCTTTACTGTCTTGAGAGCCCTTCTGAGTTCTTTCAGGGAATCTTCGTATCTGCCGAGTTTATAATAAACCCAGCCAAGGCTGTCAATAATGTAACCGTTACCCGGCATAAGAGAGAGGGCTTTTTGTATCATTGATAATGCCTCATCGAGTTTAATCCCTTTATCAGCATAACTGTACCCAAGGAAATTAAGTGCATCAGCATGGTCTGGATTGAGGCTTAAGGTTTTTTTGAGAAATTTGACCATGTCATCGAATCTCTTCTCTTTTTCGTAGACAACTGCAAGATTAAAGTAGAGTTCGTCATTTTCGCCAAACCTTTCAATCGCCTCCTTAAGCGTCTCTTCAGCGGCTTTGGTCTTGTTAAGTTTCAGCAGGTTTGATGACTTGTATATATAATATTCAGGTTTGGCGTCAATGGCGATTAATTTATCATATGTTTTTATTGCATCCTCGTATTGTCCGGAGTCTGAATAAATGTAGGCAAGATTCAGGAATGCCTGGATATTTTTTGGGTCCAGGGCGAGTATCGCCTTGAGCTCATCTATGGCCAAGTCGTATTTTTTGAGTGTTCCGAGGGCAAGGGATAGGTAATACCTTACTGCAAGGTCATCAGGTTTTGCCTCTATCACGAGTCTGAATTGGTCGATAGCCTTTTCATACTCTTTATTATCAAAGTACAGAAGCCCGAGTCTTTTATGTATCTCGGTGTTTTTTGGAAATTGACTGCTTATCTTTTCAAGCTCGCCAATGGCCTCCTGCAGTTTGTTTTCCTTTATGTATAATCTCGAAAGTCTTTCCCTGGCCTGAAAATTAAACGGATTAATTTCCGATGCCTTTTTATAGTATTTTATTGCTTCATCGTTTTTACCCCTGACCTCACTGATGAGGCCGAGCCTGTAGAGGGCGGCGTCAAAATCGGGCTTTATTTCAAGTGCTTTCTGAAAATACTCCTCTGCCTTTTCGATATCCTTCATATCAAAATAGACCGATCCAAGATAATAAAGTGCCATCAGATTGTCTGGACTGTTTTTAAGAAATTTTTCAAGGACATCGATCGATTCCGGGTACTTCTTCTCAGCGGCATAGAGCACACCAAGGAAGAGATGCGCCTCAGTGTCATTTGGATCAATCTTAATAATCTTTTCGTAAATCCTGATGGCATCGGCGGTCCTTTTCTGACCATTATAAAGCTGTCCAAGGAGTCTGAGGGCAGGCAGATAATCGGGATAACTCTTTATTACCTCTTCTACCTTTTCTGTGGCAGCCTTTACCTTGCCGGTTCTGAGCAGGATGCGTCCAATCTGAACCTTCAGATAAGGAGAAGCAGGGTCGAGTTTTGATGCCTCTTCGTAGTATTTGAGTGCTTCAGCCCATCTGCCTTCCATCTCAGCCTGATAGCCGAGGATATAGTTGAGTGAAGATTCCTCATTGGCTGTTGATGGAATCTTGGCTTCTTTCGTGCTGCCTGTTTCAACCACTGTCCCGGTATCCGGCTTCTTTATTACTGCAGGAGTGACACAGGAGACAAGGGTGAGTGATATCAGGAATAACAACAACCTTTTCTTCATCCTGTCATTATCTCATAAAATCAAACTGAGGGTCAAATAAGCCACAGAAAGCCGGGATTGCAAATAAGAAACAGTAGCTTTTGGAAAATACCTCTTTTTTGTCATTGCGAGCAGAGCGAAGCAATCTCTATCCGTCGGATATTAAAACAGATTGCTTCGTCGCTTTGCTCCTCGCAATGACAATTAGGGCTTTTTACGATACCATCATCCGTTAGTGAGGATGTCGGGGTTAAGGTGTGGAAGAAAGAGGGCATCCGGGAACTCCTTCATGAACTCGGTATCTGTGTTCATTTCCCTGTAGGTAATCATTGAGCGTATCTTTTCCACTTCCCTGTATAGTTCGCCGTTTGTGAGTAACAATTCAGCTCCGCTGAGCGAGGAGTTGTTTGCAGGGATATATTTTTCAACAGGTATATCAGGGAGCATACCGATGCCTATTGCCTTCCGAACCCTGACCCCTGAACCGAGCGCACCTGCAATATAAAACCTGTCTATATCTCTGAACCCAAGACCAAGGGATTTAAGCAGTACATGAAGGGATGTAAACATTGCGGCCTTTGATCTCAGAAAATTATTGATCTCCCGTTCACTAACCTCTATCGTTGCTCTTTCAGTGCGTACGACAACAAACAAAGGTCCGTTTTCTGTCCTGATTACCCCTGCTGTCTCCCTGAATCTCCCCATACTGTCAATAATCCCTTTTTCAAACAGCTCTGCAATCAGGTCAATTACACCCGAGCCACAAATACCGGCAGGCTGGGCATCTCCTATGGTTTTATACCTTACACCATGAGTGACAGGATCTATGTCAATCCTGTAAATGGCCCCGGGCTGAGCCCTCATTCCTGCATTGAAGATACCTCCCTCAAGTGCAGGACCCGCAGCGCCGGCACCTACGAAGAGCCAGTCCTTCATGCCGACCACAATCTCTGCATTTGTTCCCACGTCAATAAGGACAGTCGGGGCCTCAGCCTTATGAATCCCGAGAGAGAGTATTCCCGAGATAATGTCGCCACCTACATAGCTGCCGGCATTCGGAAATGCATAGACTACTGCCTCAGGATTCGCTGCAAGGTCAAGCTCACCTGCTTTCAGAAAATCAGGTGAATGTACCACAGGGATGTATGGTTCAACCGGAATATTGCTCACATCAAGGCCGAGCAGAAGATGGGTCATTGCTGTATTTGAAGCCACAGTGACAGCAAATAGCTCAGGGGTCTTTATCTTTGCGTCATCCGCAAGTGATGTGATTATACTGTTCAGGCCACCGATAACCGCCCTCTGCAGTTCTTCAGCCCCACGGCTCATGGCAAAATGCATTCTGCTGAGGATATCATCACCATAAACGGTCTGGGGATTTGTCATGCTCTTCTCTGAAATCTTTTTTAAGCTTTTTAAGTCAAAGAGGGAGGCGACTATGTTGGTGGTACCGATATCAATGGCAATGCCGAAGACCTGTTCTGAATCTATTTCCAGTAATCTGGTGCAGGGTCCGGTTATGCCGAAAACAGGTTTTATTGCAAAGTTCTTCTCCCTCAGCACCGTGGGCAGGGCCCTCATCAGCTCAAGGGGAACATGAATGTCCTCTATGGCAGCGGTCTCACTGAGTCTCTCCACATCTGCCCTCTTGTCATCAGGGGAGGGCAGGGGGAGTTTTAAGTCTAAAGAGAAGCTTAAAGGTTTCATCCTATAATATTACAGGATTTGTCTCGCTGATTGAAATATCAATTGCGCGGAGGGCCCACGGTTGTGTAGATAACTTTCCCCATGTCACTCACATCATACCCTCCCAGGGTCGTTACCAGATTCCTGAACTCGCTGTCGGATGTCAGGATATGAAGGAGAGACTGTATCTTTGGGGTTTCGATATACTCACCCCTTATTATCAGGTCATATCTCTCCTTTGCCACCGGAATAAACTCCTGCCCCAGTGCCAGGGCAGCCGAAAGAATCCCCATCCCGGCGTCTGCCACACCTGTAGCAACTGCAGAGGCCACGCCCATATGGGTATACTCTTCCCGGTCATAGCCCTCTATCTCCTGTGGGGGGATCCCACTGTCCTTAAGACACTTGTCCGTCAGGAGCCTGGTTCCGGAGCCACGCTGCCGGTTAATAAATACAACATCCTCGCGGGTAAGGTCTTCAATCCCTCTCATTCCTTTTGGGTTACCCTTTCGGACTATAAGCCCCTGCTGACGATGAACAAGATTTACCACCAGGAGCGGAATATCTTTGAGAAGCCGTTTAATGAGCGGGATATTGTACTCTCCTGTGGATTCGTCAAGAAGGTGTGTACCCGCGATATGTGCCTCCATCTTCTTTATAGCCATTATACCCCCCATTGAGCCCACATGGGCTGAGGAGAGACTGTAGGAGTGGAACCGTTTCTTCAGGAGGTTTGCAAGGATGTCAAGTGTGTTGTCATGACTTCCGATACAAACAATTGTATTCTCTATCTCATCTCTTGATCTCAAGAGGGTTACCTCAACTTCGGACCTCTGTGCCAGACCTTCGCTCATTGCCGGAATCCTGACAATCCCGTCAGCCCTTTGAAGCGTCATCAGGGCTCCGGCCCCCCTGCCAGATGGTGTGGCAATGTATTTGTCCCCGACTTTGCCAACCTTTACCCTCAGAAACTCCTCCTGTCCGATTGAAGAGGCTACAGGTCTGGAGAGCCAGGCCTTTAACATTTCGGGCATCTCCGGCACAATGCCGAGTAAATGGTAAACGAGCGGTTTTGCAAATAACTCAAATGTTATATAGGCACTGACCGGATAACCCGGAAGCCCGATAACCGGTTTGTCCTTAACCATGCCAAGGAGTACGGGCTTGCCCGGTTTTATATTGATGCCGTGGACGATGATCCTGCCGAGCTCGCCGATTGCATTTGGTGTAAAATCCTTTGTCCCTGCAGAAGAACCTGCGATAACCACAACAAGATCGCTATCATTCAATGACTCTGAAATTCTCTCCTTAAGCAGTTCCTTATCGTCTGAAACAACGCTTTCTCTCCTGAACTCCCCGCCCCACTGGTTGATCAGGGCACCTGTCATGTAACTGTTGAAGTCTATTATATTTCCTCTTCTGAGCGGGGTAGTTCCCGGATCTACCACCTCGTTGCCGGTTGGTATCAGGGTCACGAGTGGTTTTTTCCTGACAAAAACCCCGGTATGTCCGCCGGCAAGTATGGCACCGATATCCACAGGTCTGATCCTCTGATTTTCCGGCAGTATCAATTCAGTCTGGACAATATCCTCACCTACGGTCCTTACGTGCTGATATGGGGTGACGGATTCTGTTATCTCGATAAAAGAGCCCTCGATGCTGACATCCTCAACCATTATGACTGCATTGAACCCATGGGGCATGGGCTCACCGGTATTTACAGGAATTGCCTGCTCGTTGAGTTTTAAACGCAGGGGATGTGTCTCGGTAGCACCAAAGGTTTCATGAAAGTGTACGGCATAGCCATCCATTGCAGAGGAATGAAAGAATGGAGAGGATATCATGGCCTGTACTGCCCGGGCGGTTATCCTGCCAGCAGACTGATGCGCAGGAATAAACTCCCCTTCCTTTGGCAGAAGGGATCTGATTATCTCCAGCCACTTTTCAATTGCGTCCTGAAGGGGTGTGTTATCCTGATATATTCTTCGGGATTGCTTCACTCGGGTTTTTTGATTACAAAACCTGAAAAGGAAGCGGTATGATAGAGTCTGAACGGTTTTAATTTCGCTGTAAATTCACCCGGATGGTTAATTGCGAAATTACCTCGGAGATGGACACGATGTCCATCGAGAATGAGTGAAGAATCTGTCATATCGCTCCCTTCAACCATTTATCACTGTTTCAGGTATCTTAATAAAATAACGAGCTCTCAGGTTAGTCAGCCTTCTGTCCCTTCTGGAGCTCAACAACCTTCTTCTCTTCTTTTTGTCCTTTTTGCATCCTTGAGCGTCCCTCAAAAATGCCGCCCTCTATAATAACAAGCTTTTTGGTCTGCACATCTCCAAATACCTTGCCGCTGGAATTTATCTCAACAGACTCACTGGTAGAGATATTGCCTTCAACCGTTCCACCGGCAATTACGCCATTGGCAAATGCATCACCCTTCAAATGTCCATTTTCGCCAACCACGATCCAGTCTGCCTTGATAGTTCCTTCGAATCTTCCGTCAATGCGTATGGTCCCCTTTATCTCAATGTCCCCTTTTATGATGGTGTTGCTGCCGATAAGTGTCTCAATCCTGTCGTTTTTCTTATTGAACATTTTTCTTCACCCCCATAAAGGTTTTAGCGTTAACAGGTTTCTTGTCTATCCAGACCTCGTAATGGACATGAGGCCCCGTGGTATTACCGGTTGAGCCGACATATGAAATGACATCACCCCTCTTGACCCGTTGTCCCACTTTCACGATGATTTTTCTGTTATGGGCAAAACACGTGGTGAAACCAAATCCATGCTCTATAACAACAAGCTTGCCGCTTCCTCCACTCCATCCGGCGAAGCTGACAATCCCATCTGCAGTTGCCCTGACAGGTGAGCCGGGCCAGGCAGCCACATCCACCCCTGAATGAAAGTTTCTTTTGCCTGTCAGCGGATGGGTTCTCCATCCAAAATTGGAGCTTATATATCCTTTATCAACAGGCATGCCGATCGGAGTTGCAAAATATATGTCTCTCTGCTGTCTCAGATAGTCTTTTATCTCGCCAACAGTCTCCATGCTCCTTTCGATCTGTTTTTTCAGCAGATCCATGTCAAGAGAGCCTGTATCGGAAACATCGAGGGTCTCAAGAATATCCTCTTTGCTCTTCAGAGAGAAAAGCCTGTTAAACTGTGTCTCTGCCTTTTTAAGGGAATTGATGGTGGTTCTCAGCTCAACAAACTGGCTGTAGTAAAAGTCGAGTTTGTCTTTTATGGCAAAGTATTTCGTGGTTGTTACACCCACAGAGATAATATATCCGGTAAATACTATCCATGAAGCGAGAAGCAGGATGATTCCGATAGAGGGGAGTTTGGCACTGACAGGTTTTTTATTGCCGCTGGAGACAAGGATTATGGTAACCGGATTGAAGAGACGGCGTATGAACTTTTTCATTTTATACATACCTGATCCCTGCGCTTCCTTTCTGTATTTCACCTATGATAAAGCTCTCGTAGCCTGATGACTTTAAAAGAGAAACAGCCCTGTCTCCCTGATCAGGGGGTAATATTATAATATATCCGATGCCGAGATTAAAGGCTTTTTTCATCTCTTCTTCTGATATGTTGCCGGTTTTGCGGATCACCTGAAAAACTGGCTGCTCAGGCCATGAACCCGTTCTGATAACCGCTTCCATCCCTTCAGGGAGCGCCCTTGGGAGATTTCCGGGTATTCCGCCGCCTGTTATATGGGCCATTGCCTTGATATTGTGCCCTGCATCTTTCAGCAGGTTAAAGGCCGTTACATATATCCTTGTGGGCTCAAGCAGCTCTTCTCCAAGTGTTCTGCCGAACTCTTCCATAAATGTATCGGGCCTGAGTGCCTTCAGATCAAAAAATACCTTTCGCACAAGGGAGTATCCGTTACTGTGAAGTCCGCTTGATGAAATGCCCACAATGATGTCACCATGGGAGACCGTACTTCCATTCACTACCTTCTCCCTCTCTGCAACACCAACGGCAAAACCTGAAAGGTCATACTCATCTTCCCTGTAAAAACCGGGCATCTCTGCTGTTTCACCACCGATAAGTGAGCATCCGGACTCCTTGCAACCCCTCACAATCCCACCGACAATCTCGCTTGCCTTTTCCGCCATAAGCCTTCCGGTTGCCAGGTAGTCGAGAAAGAAGAGGGGTTCAGCCCCTGAGGTCAGGATATCATTTACACACATCGCTACAAGGTCAATGCCGATGGTGTCATGCCTGTCACACATAAAGGCGATCTTCAGCTTTGTTCCGACACCGTCTGTTCCGCTTATCAGTACAGGCCTTTTGTATTTGCCTGTATCCAGCTCAAAGAGGGCTCCAAATTGTCCAAGGCCGGTAAGTACCTCTTTGCGGAAGGTCTCCTTTACCATTGGTGAGATGAGCCTTACAAAACGTTCTCCTTCGTCGATATCAACGCCGGCTGATTTATAGGTCAAATCTTCAGGCATGGAGCTCCTTATTATTGAAATTATTTAACTTTCGCGATCGTATAGTGTATGATTTATTGCAAAAAGTATACCGTCTACAGTATACAGGCATTTGACCTGAATTCAATATTCTGGAATACTCCGGCTTATTTTAAGATGACACATGATGACACATCATTGACATAGTTTGTATATAGAGTTGATACCGGAGGTATTTTGTCGAATGCCATATATTTTGCATATTTACTTTAATTAAGGCAAGGTTTTATAATTTTCTGATAACATGAACTGCACGATATGAAGAAGAAAACTACAATAAATAAAACTAATGGGAAATCCGTTACACAAAATGTGCCGGTTTTTTTCATATAACTTAAGGGAACCTGGTTCTAAAGATGTCAAACGTTAAAATAATATGTTGCAGAAAGGTCAGATGGTTGTAATCAAAGGTCTCCAGGCATTGGATAAAGAGTTCCCGGATCCTGTTGTAACGATTGGTAATTTTGATGGAGTCCATCTCGGTCATCAGAAGATCTTCCGTAAAGTGATGGATGCAGCCCGTGGTGGCGGTACCTCAATAGTCCTCACCTTTGATCCCCATCCACTCAAGGTGATAGCCCCTGACAGGAAACTGAAACTCCTTACTCCCCTTGATGAGAAGATAAGGCTTATTGAGAGGATTGGAATTGATGTCTTTTTGTGTATTGATTTTGACAGGGAGTTTGCAAAGATGGATCCCGAGGACTTTGTCAGGGAAGTGCTGGTCGGGAAACTTAAGGTAAAACATGTAATAGTAGGCCATAACTATCGGTTTGGTAAAGGAAAAAAGGGTACCACTGACCTGCTCAGGAGGCGCGGCAGAAAGTATGGGTTTAAGGTCAATGTTGTGAGAAACAGGAGGATTTCCGGCTATATTGTAAGCAGCAGCAGGATAAGGCAGCTGCTCCTGTGGGGCAGGGTATGTGAGGCTGCCACCTTGCTTGGAAGGCCCTATTCAATACACGGCAAAGTGATCACAGGGGCTGGCAGGGGGGCAAGCATACTCGGCATACCGACTGCAAACATTGAAACCCCGAATGAACTGGCACCCAGAGAGGGTGTCTATGCCGTTAAGGTGAAGATAAACGGCAATGTCTATGACGGAGTGGCCAATATAGGCAAAAACCCAACATTCGGCGGTGAGGCACTGAGCTATGAGGCCCATCTCTTTGATTTCAACGGTGACCTGTTAGGCAAGGATATCAGGCTCTTTTTCATTGACAGAATCCGTGGCGAGAAGACCTTTCCTGATGCTGAATCACTCAAGAAAGAGATAGACAAGGATATAGAGACAGCAAAATTGATACTAAAAGAGCACCGGGTCAACGTCTATCCTTAGTGCCATACCGGCATGCTCAACAACCTTTTTTATGGACTTTGCGCACTCCTTCAGTGTCTGTCTGTTCATATCCCTTAAAATAACCTGAAAACAGGAGGAGTAACCCTTTATCCTCGGTGTTATTCTGATGGGGCCAATGGCCTCTATCCTGCCGCATGCTCTCCTGATGGTATCACTGAGCCTGTCAGTGGTGAACGTATCGTCATTCGTATAGATGCAGAGGGTCACCAGCTTTGTATAAGGCGGCATGGAGCTCTCTTTTCTTACCTTGAGTTCGTCTTTTATAAATCCCATATAGTCCCATTTCCTTAAGTATTTATATACAGGATGCCATGGTATCTCCGTCTGGAGCAATAGCCGTCCTTTTTCAGAGAGGAGCCCTCTTAAAGAGTATATCTCCTGAACGAGTTTTTCAGGGGCCCTCACCTC
>JAADGU010000147.1 GCA_013152195.1 Nitrospirota bacterium | reverse complement strand
ATATTGTTGACACCCCCGGACATGCAGATTTTGGAGGTGAGGTTGAAAGGATACTGAAGATGGTGGACGGGGTATTGCTTTTGGTTGATGCATCGGAGGGCCCCCTGCCGCAGACCAGGTTTGTTCTTAAAAAGGCGCTGGAACTTAAACTGATTCCCATACTGGTTGTAAACAAGATTGACAGGTCTGACGCAAGGATACAGGAAGTTCTGAATGAGATATATGACATGTTCATTGACCTGGACGCCTCGGAGGATCAGCTGGACTTTCCTGTTGTATACGCAATTGCCAGGGACGGGATTGCAAAACTCAGCATTGATGATGAATCAGAGAGCCTGAAGCCGCTCTTCGACCTTATTCTTGAGACAATTCCCGCTCCGGAAGGTGACAGCGAAGGTGTCCTGCAGCTCCTTGTAACCAATATTGATTATAACGATTATATCGGCAGGCTTGCCATTGGAAGGGTTTTTTCAGGCACTGTCAGGGTTGGAGATACTGTTGCCATGATTGATAACAGGGGCGAGGCGGTAAAGACGAGGATAACCTCTATCTACACCTTTGATGGACTCGACCGGGTGGAGACACAGAAGGCCACTGCCGGCGATATAGTCGCCCTTGCCGGGATAGAGGGGATTACCATAGGTGATACGATCACGGATATAGAGAGACCAAAGCCACTGCCGAGAATAAAGGTGGATGAACCGACTATTTCAATGGTCTTTTCTGTTAATACCTCTCCTTTTGCAGGTAAGGAAGGCACGTATGTTACGTCAAGAAAACTGAGGGAACGTCTTGAGAAGGAATTGCTTTACAATGTATCCATAAAGGTGGATTTTGAGAATCCCGATTCATTCAGGGTGATGGGGCGCGGAGAACTGCAGCTTGCAATACTTATAGAGATGATGAGGAGAGAGGGGTATGAGCTCTCTGTCTCAATGCCTGAGACCATAACAAAAGATATTGACGGTGTCCTGCATGAGCCGATGGAACTGCTCGTCATAGACGTCCCTGAAGAATATGTTGGTGTAGTGACCCAGCAGCTCGGGATAAGGAGGGGCAAGATGCTGAAGATGCAGAATAATGGACATGGCAGGGCCGTCCTTGAGTTCAGGATCCCCTCCCGGGGTTTGATCGGGTTCAGGTCCCAGTTCCTGACGGATACAAGGGGAACAGGCCTCTCCAACCACCTGTTTGACGGATATGAACCGTGGCACGGTCTCATAACAAAAAGAAAGACTGGTGCACTTGTTGCCGACAGGTCGGGAAGGGCTACCCCATATGCGCTGTTTCACATACAGCCCAGAGGAACCCTTTTTATCAAGGAAAACACCCGTGTCTATGAGGGTATGGTCGTGGGTGAGAATTCGAGGGAAAATGATATGGATGTGAATATCACAAAGGAAAAGAAGCTTACAAATATGCGTGCCGCTGCTGCTGATGATACACTGCAACTGGTGCCGCCAAGGCAGATGAGCCTTGAGCAGGCCATAGAATTTATCAAGGAAGACGAGATAGTGGAGATAACTCCTCAATCCGTGAGGCTGCGGAAAAAAGTTCTTGAGGCCAACAAGAGACCGAAGTTCAGGTCATAGAGGTTGTACCGTCTCATGAGATGTCGCTTCGGGCCTATCCCCTGATCGAGCCTGCTGTGAGTCCCTCGATAATTCTCTTCTGGAATGCAAATACGAGAATTATCAGGGGGATGGTGACGACTACCGAGGCGGCTGCAATGTCGCCCCACGGTACTTCATGAAGTCCCGGGAACAGCGCAATCCCTACCGGTATTGTCCTTGAGGCAACAGTGGATGTGAATGTAAGGGCAAAGAGAAACTCGTTCCATGAGAATATGAATACGAGTATTGCCGTTGCAAAGATGCCGGGCGCTGCAAGGGGCAGCATGATCTTGTAGAAGACCTGAAACGGTGTGCATCCATCCACCCGGGCAGCAAGGTATATCTCGTCAGGAATCTCCCTGAAGAAATTCGTAAGCACCCAGATGGACAGGGGCAGGGAGAAAGTGGTATAGGTGATTATCAGTGCGAAGAGCGTGTCCCTGAGACCAAGGGCCCGGATTATTATATAGAGCGGACTAACTGTTGCGATCGGCGGAAACATGGATACTGAAAGGACGAAGCCGAGGATCAATCCCTTGTACCCGATCCTCAGCTTTGCAAGGCCAAAGGCGCAGAGGGAGCCCAGAATCAGGGAGAGTGTGGTGGTTGATGCTGCAACTATTGCACTGTTGAGAATAATCCTTAAAAAGGGGTGTCCCGTAAAGATGGAGATGTAATTATCCATGGTCGGTGATTTGGGCAGGATAGGGGGGAGCTTTGTCAGTTCTGTGTCAGGTTTCAGGCTTGTAATAAATTGCCACAGAAGCGGTCCCGTACAGTAAAGGGCCAGAAGGATTATCAGGAGGTAGAAGAGGGCTCTTTTCATAATCTGACTCCCCTGCTGAGCATCCTTATGTAAAATATGCTGATCCCCCCTGTGCAGAGAAAGACAACTACGGCAAGGGTGGAGCCGTAGCCGAACTGAAGCGTCTGAAAAAGGACCTTGTATGCATATATCGAGAGGGTCTCGGTTGTGTTGGCAGGGCCTCCCCCTGTCAGTACATAGATGGCATCAAAGACCCTGAAGGCATCGAGTGTCCTGAATATGAGGACCACCAGGATTACGGGCTTAAGAAGTGGCAGGACTATCCTTGTGAAGATATCCCACCTTCCTGCTCCATCCACCCTGGCGGCCTGGTAGAGGTCTTTTGGTATGACCTGCAGTCCAGCTGTAAGGAGGATTACCACAAAGGGGGTGGTCTTCCATACATCCATGAATACCGCTGCATTGATGGCCCAGAAAGGGCTTCCGAGCCAGTTTATCTTTACTCCCAGCAGATAATTCAGTATCCCGAAATCCGTATTGTAAATCCACTCCCACATCTTTGCAGAAACCACCGTGGGGATTGCCCACGGGATGAGGACAATTGCCCGCATCAGACCCTTCATCCTGAAGGACCTGTTGATGAGGAGGGCTATTGCGAGTCCGAGCAACAGCTCCAGTGTAACCGACATTATTGTAAAGTACAGGGTGTTTTTAAAGGCATTAAAAAACCTGTCGTCTTTGAGGAGAAAGAGATAATTATCAATACCGATAAACCTTGAGACATCAAATATCAGCAGTCTCCTCTGAAGACTCAGGTACAGGACGTATATCAGGGGATATATCGTGACAATGGAGAGCAGTACCAGAGAAGGCATTACGAACCATCTTCCCCTCTCCTCGTCCCGCATTATTCTGCTCCGAGTATGCGCTCGATCTGTATCTGGGCTGTTTTTAATGCATCTTCAGGGGTCTTTATGCCGGAGAGGGCAGCGCTGAATTCGGGCTGCATCACCTGGGTGATAAGCATGTAATAGGGCGTTACGGGTCTTGGCCTTGCCGTCATAAATATATCGTAAAGGCTTGCAATAAAAGGCTGCTGTGCTATCAGGTCCGCATCTCTGTAAAGGGATTTTCTTGTTGGTTTATAGCCGATTGTGAGGGCAAGGGTCTTTTGGGACTCAGGGGATGTGAGGAATTTAACAAACCTTTCTGCGGCCCGGGGGGTTTTTGAATACCTGTTTATCCCGAGCTGCCACCCGCCAAGGGTTGATGCAGAGGATTTACCGGGAAATGACGGCAGCCTTGATACCCCTATCTTTCCCCTCACTGCGGAGTCTTCCCTCTGAAATATGTTCCAGGCATAGGGCCAGTTTCTCATAAAGAGTGCCCTGCCACTGCCGAAAATATGCCTTGTGGGCTCCTCGATTGCAGTGACAACAAGCGGGGGGGTGACCTTGTATTTCCTTATCAGATCTATCATAAACTGTAATGCCTCTACATTTTCAGGGCTGTTGATAACCACCTTGCCGTTTCTCAGTACATCTCCGCCGTTACTCCAGAAGTATTCGAATTCGAGGACATTGCAGACGAGTCCTTCATACTGTTTGCCCTGCCATATGAAGCCGTATACCTGAGGCTCTTTCTCCATGATGCTGCGGGCAGTCTTTACGAGTTCCTGCCACGTCTTCGGTGGCGCAAAACCGTACTTATCGAGGAGGTCCGTTCTGTAATAGAGCAGACCTGCATCAATATACCAGGGTATGGCATATATACCGCCTTCGTAGGTGACGGCCTGCATGGGGCCGGGGAAGAACTCTTCCCTCTTGTCTTTGGGGATAAGGGTTGACAGGTCCCTCAGCCAGCCTGTCCTGTCCTTGCAAACTCAGGCACCCAGATGACATCCATGCTCAGGACATCAAAGTCCGAGCTCTTGCCCTCAAGGTTTATTACATAGAACTGATGCTGCTCGTCAGTAGATGCCGGGAGGGTCTCATCTTTAACCTTTATGTCCGGGTTCAGGGCTTCAAACCTGTCTATTAATTTCCTGAAAAGGGCAGGGTCACCTGCAATTTTACCGTGCTTGAAGACAATCGTGGTCACCCCGTCTTGAGAGGGCTCTTTTTTTGATACACATCCTGCAAGCAGCGGCAGCAAAAGAAGCAGTAATATCGAATACCCCAAAGTTACGGGCAGGTACTGGTCTGTATACCACGGATATGCTGCTGCTGTTGTTGAAGTTTTTTTTGTCTTTTTCATGACAATTTTTTTCATGACAGCAAAAACTGCAGAAACTCCTTAACATCTTTCTGGCTCTTCAGGTAATAGTCGGCCTCAGGACTGCAGCCGATACAGACGGATATCCCGTTACCCTTTAGTACCCTGAAGGCATCCTCATCTGTGGTGTCGTCACCTATATAGACCGGCAGACTCTCTCTTCCCAGATTCTCCCATATCCACCTGACGGCATCGCCCTTGTTCCATGCATTCAGCGGCCTTATCTCAAAGACCTTCTTGCCTGAAGTTATTCTGAATACATCCTTGTAATCGGTTGCTATACTCCAGAATATATTTAAAAACTCTCCCAGGTATTTGATTCTTACCTTTCTGTAATGTATGCTTGCGGTGATACCCTTGTCCTCTATTAAAACACCCTGAATATGGGAGAGGGCCTCACTCAACCTGTTTAAAAAATCCTTCAGTTGATCCTTGTTGACTGAAAACTCAGGGCTGATAAACGTCTTTTCCCCATCCCATATCTCCGCGCCGTGATTACCTGCGTAGACCAGACCCTCAATGCCGACCCGCTCTCTTACATCCTGAAGCGTTCTTCCGCTTATTATGGCAACCGGAAAACGTTCCTTCAGCTTCACAATAAGAGAGCGTATCTCTTCCGGGAGAACGGCCTTTTCCGGGGAGTCAACAATGGGTGTCAGGGTTCCGTCGTAGTCGAGGAAGAGAAAGAGTTTGTGACGGGCAAGTTTCTCTTTTATAAGGCTGCTGTGGTCAAAGAGGTATTTACACTGATTGTGTTTCATGGAGGATATGATGGTCAACTCGTGGAAGATGTCAAGTATCCATTTGTATATATCGTGTTCCTCCACCTGTCTTCTCAGTATCCTCATCCTCTCTTTCTTTTCTTTTTGCGGCATCTTTAATGCCCTGCTTATGCTGTCTGCGAAATTTTCTATGTCATAGGGGTTTACAAGGATAGCTCCCTCCAGTTCATCCGCTGCGCCGGCAAATTCGCTCAGGATAAGCACACCTTTTTCATCGGCCTGAGAGGCTATATATTCCTTGGCTACAAGGTTCATTCCATCGTATATCGAGCTGATCAGTCCTATGTCCGCCATTCTGTAATATGCGACAAGCTCCGGATGATCAAGCTTTTTATTGATGTTAATAATCGGCTTCCAGTCATCGGTTGCATATTTTTTGTTTATCTTTTCTATGAGTTTTTCAACTGTTCTCTGATAGCTGATATAGGGTTCCTTCATTCTTGTCGGAACTGTAATCTGCAGAAAAGTGAATTTTTTTCTGTATCTCTCGTATTTCTCAAAGAAGAGGCTTAGCGCCTGCAGCCGCTTTATCAGTCCCTTGGTATACTCCAGTCTGTCCACCCCGACCCCTGTGTATTGAGGCAGATTGGATTTTACCTTCAGTTTTTTCATTAAACCGGTGACCTTTTTCGAATGGGCTGTTGAATTGAATCTGTCGTAATCAATACTTATCGGGAAGGCCTTCAGTCTTGTGGTCTGCCCCCTGTATATTACGGTTGATTCGTCGTAGTTGATCTCTGCATCGAGGGTCTCTTTCACACAGTCCATAAAGTTTTTTGCAAAAAGTGGTATCTGAAACCCGATAATATCATTACCTAACAGGCCCTCCAGTATCTGTGTGGATTGAGGACATACCCTGAATACACTCCAGTCAGGCCATGGTATGTGCCAGAAATGGGCTATTGTGAGAGAAGGTTTCTTCTCTCTCAGGATTCGGGGGACGAGACAGAGGTGGTAATCATGGATCCAGACAACGCAATCATCCTCTGCCTCCTGAAGGGTGGCTTCAGCAAAGAAATGGTTTGCCTTTTCATAATCCTCCCAGAATCTCCTCCTGAAGTAGACCCTGTCGAGAGCGATGTGGCAGAGGGGCCAGAGCACCTGGTTGGAATAGCCATGATAATAATTCTCTGATACCCTTTTGGGTAGCCAGACTCTTTTGAGCGTATAGGCGGGGTTGTCCGGTGGGACTGCAATGCAATCTTTTTCATCCACTGCTTCTTTATCACCGCTGCCGCTGCCCCATGCTATCCATGTGCCCCCGGTAGCCTTCAGAACAGCATCCATGGCTGATGTAAGCCCCCCGGCGGGTTCATCCACTTTGGTGCCCTTGAGTGTCTTCTTGTGAATGTAGGGTTCCCTGTTTGAGATAATAAAAAGACCCTTGTCTATAAAATTATCTTCTATAAATGTCCTTAACCTTTTGGATTTCACAGCTCTAATACCGATTTTTCATTGTTTTTAATCGCATACCAGACGGAAAGATAATCGCGTATCTGCCGTGTTATAAGGAAGTTATTCCTTATATACTCCTTACCTCTTTCCCCCATTTTCTTCACCATTTCGGGGTTGTTCAGGAACTGCCTTGCCCTGAACGCTGCTCCCTCTGATGTATGGACCAGGAAACCGGTAAATCCATGCACAATCTGCAGAGGTATTCCGCCTGTTGCCCCTCCTATCACCGGTTTTCCCTTCCACATTGCCTCGGAAACTGTTAGCCCGAAGCCTTCCTTGAGTGATTTCTGCAATACAACGGTTGCACTTCTCTGCAAGGCGTTTATATCCCTGTCACTGAAGGGCGGAAGCAGGAGTATATGCACGTCAGGGTCATTGGATGCATATTCCCTGACCTCGTTCAGGACGATCTCCCCCTCCGGGTCGTCACTTGCAGGACTGCCTGCAAGAACGAGGATGCAATCGTTGTATTTTTTGACGATCCTGTAGGCCTTTATAACCCCTATGGGGTCCTTGAATCTGTCAAATCTTGATACCTGAAGCATTATCGGCCTGTCAGCCGGTATTTTATATTTCTCAAGTGTTTCTCTTATTTCATCTTCAGTCAGGTCCCTGTTCTTTTCACTTAACGGGTCAATGGATGGAGGGATAATGAACTCATCTATTGACATCGCTCTTGCAAACTTTGAGACAGAGAATATGGCAGCATCATATTTTTCACAGTATCGCCTGAGGTAATCACAGACCTCCTGCACAGGATTTGAGACATCTATGTGACATCGCCACAGCCATGGAGCAATGTCGGATTCTGAATAATCCTGAACCTTGAATTCTATCAGTGGAGCAGGTTGGGGGTCGTGAATCAGGACTGCATCTGCTTCAAGATTGAGCTTTTTGGCGTTCCTCTTATTGACCTCGTAGTGGTACTGCCACATCTCTTCTGTTATAGATTCAAAGTTACCCTGAAGGGCATTATGAATCTTTTTTGTTATATCAAAAAACCTTTCATCCCCCTCTATTATTTCCCACCTTGCATCAATGCCGAGGTCCCTGAGTATCGGTATCATCCTCTGTAGTATCTCGGCAACACCACCGCCTGCACGTGTGGAGTTTATATGCAGAAAAGATTTTTCACGGAATATCTCTCCCAGCTTTTGCAAAAGAATTAAGTCACCCTTTGGTGCTATTCCGGCATATTTAGCTATCATTCCTCAACTCCCGTAATTTCCATATCCTTTTTAACCTTCTCGTTAACGATCTCCACGATATGCTCCCTGATCCCTTCGATGCTATGCATGAACGGATCAATGGCCCATAGTCTTTTTGCAAGATCCTGCTCACCCAGCACTTCATCAAACCATTTTGAGAAGTCATCAATCCCTCCGCCAAGCCGTGTCCTTGCCTCGTGGAAATGATAGTAAATAGATGCGCCATCAATGTATCTGATTGCAATAAGGAACTCAGCAAGATTTCTTGCCCTGATACGGGCAGGAAAGACAATGGTTATGGTTTCATTAAAGTAAAACTCTTCTCCGGCCAGGGCCTCCCTTGGTTCAGGAAAATTTTCCAGGTAATTGTCTATTACCGTAAGGAGGGCGGTTCTCAGTTCAGAGATGTTTTTGAACTCGTAGGGGTCAATGCTTGAAAGTTGTTCAGCCAGGGCGCTCTCTTCAAGGGACTCACCTACCCAGTGAGCAAAATCATTTGTATATTCCCGTATTCTCCCCTTCAGAAAGTACTGACAGGTATGATGAAATATTGATTCTTCACTGACAGTGGCTATCAGATCTCTCAATTCGTGAAGATTTTTTGCCCTCTTTGCCGTTGATTTCAGGATACTTATGCACTGCATGAACTCAAACGGTTTTGCCCTGTTTTTAATGTCGTTCATGGTCCTCCTTTTTGTTGTTGTTTAGGGCGAACAAATTACACAATTAAAGGTCTTTTTTTATGACCACTCTATTATAAAACTCACATTTCTTGCAATCACCTATCTTTTGTGCGAAGATTCCCCTGGCCCTTCCCTCACAAAAGGTTCCTGCCACACCCCAGCAGATTCTTCCGTAATTGGGATAAGCCGGACAGGCGCTCTCGTCGCTATTCCCGGCTTTATCAACCCCGCATTTATTATATTCCCAGCATTGTGTCTTGAATGCATCACTTGCAGGCACATACGGGAAGTAAAGGCTGAATGTTGACCCTTCTCCTACAGTGCTGGAGACACTTATAAACCCCCTGTGTTCATCCATAATCTTTTTGCATATTGAGAGACCCAGCCCTGTGCCCTGTCCTACCTGTTTGGTTGAATAAAATGGCTCAAAAAGTCTTTCCAGCTTTTCTTTGGAAATACCTGTACCTGTATCGATTATATCAAAAACCACGTAGTTAATATAGTTTTTTTGTTCCAGGCGTGTTCTGATAGTCAGGATACCTCCTTTCTGCATTGCATCAAGGGCATTAATAATAAGGTTGTTGAGTGCCTGTATGACCTGGTCCTTATCAATAAGAATCTTTGGCAGGTCAGGATCTAATTCTTTTTTAATCTCGATTCCACGTTCCTTGCACAATTCATTGAAGGCTTTTAATGTCTCCGACGCGATATTATTGATATTTTCATAGTTAAGATGGTATTTTGCCTCTCTGGAAAAACTCAGGACATCTCTCAGTATCCGCTCAAGCCTCTCCACTTCCGAGGATATTAACCTTGCGTATTCCTCCTCCTTTGAGTTTTTCTTTATACGTTTCTCAAGCCTTCTTGCAAAACCACCGATGGCGGTCAACGGGTTCCTTATTTCATGAGCAATATCAGCTGTGAGCCTGCCGAGTGCAGAAAGTTTTTCAGCCTCTATGAGTTTGTGCTGCAACTTTCTCAGTTCGTCAATTGATTTGAGCAGCTCCCTGTTGAGTTTTTCGATCTCTTCCTTGTCCCTTCTCAACTTCTCTGACAGCAGGCCGAGGGGCAATGCTATCAGGAACAGGAAGGATGCCCGTAAGGAGAACTCGGTCCAGTGCAGGGCTGTGAAATCAAAATTGCCGCTGAACATGTAAGTGATGGTTGATATGACAGCAACACCAAGGCCGAAAAGGTATCCATAATAGAAGGCGTGAAGGGCTGTCAGGAGATAAAATCCGATGAAGAAGCTGCTGTTAAACCCTCCGGAATATTTTGTCAGGAGATAAACAAAGGAGAGGTCGAAGACCAGTGAGAGGACATAGATAGCCCTTTTTTTTTCAAATTTCAGAAATAACAGCAGATAGATCAAAAAACAGTATGCTATAAAGTATTGCAGTATTGAGGAAAATACCCTGATGTTCTCTTCATGTATCTGTGAGAATTTCAGCCAACCATACCCGCCACCAAGTACAATAACCCTGAGAATCAGAAACCCGAGGTCGGAAATTTCCCATTCCTTTTCAACCACGTTCCACTTGTTTCGGAGTGTCTTGAAGAAGTTCTTCATGTAACCCTCGTCACTATAATGAATATTGTCATTTTACTATTAAGGATTTACAAACTACTATTTTACAACAAACCCTGCTTTTTTAACCAAACGCTGCTTATATCCAGATTCTCCGTGTCAGCATGCCAGGAGTTGTTTTTGTTCAGTGAGCAGCGGGGTTTCAATTGCCAAAATCCTCACCTAAAGACTATAATTATTTCCAGCATGAAAACTTTAAGACTGGCCCTTGCACAGATTAATGCCACAGTTGGTGACCTTGAGGGAAACGCGGAGAAGATTGTCCGTAATATTCAGAGGGCAGGGGAAGCTGGAGCCGATATAGTCGCTTTCCCCGAGATGGCAGTCACAGGTTACCCCCCTGAGGATCTTTTGCTGAAACCCAAATTTATAGATGATAACTGTCTGCCCTTGATGAGATCAGGAATTCAGTCGGGGATATAGTGGCTGTTGTGGGGTTTGTTGACAGGACATCTGATATCTATAATGCCGCCGCCATTGTACACAATAAAGAGGTTGTCCATGTATATCACAAGATGTATCTCCCTAATTACAGTGTTTTTGACGAGATGAGATATTTTCAGGCTGGTGACAAGTCCCAGGTCTACAAGCTTGGTGATACTCTCGTGGGGGTCAATATTTGTGAGGATATCTGGTATCCTGACGGTCCTTCAAGGACACAGGCACTTGCAGGAGCAGAGGTTATTGTGAATATCAACGCCTCACCTTATCATATCGGCAAGGCAGACTTCAGAGAAAGAATGATTTCAACAAGGGCATCGGACAGCTCTGTAATCATTGCATATCTGAATATGGTTGGTGGACAGGATGAACTTGTATTTGATGGTCATAGCCTGATATTTGATGAGTGCGGGAACCTGCTCTTCAGGGGGAAACAGTTTGATGAGGAGCTGATTATAATAGACCTGAACCTCGATGCCGTATTCATGAGGAGACTTCATGATCCGAGAAGGCGTCAGGAGGTATTTGCCCTCCGGGAAGAGACTGTTTCTATCGTTCCTGTCCATGACAGAGTGATGCAAAAAAAAGTGAAGTACAATTTTAACCCGTCATTGCCTTGCAGCGAGATGGAAGAGGTCTATTCTGCACTTGTGCTTGGTACAAGGGACTATGTTCTGAAGAACGGATTTAAAAACGTTGTAATAGGTCTGAGCGGGGGGATTGATTCTTCCCTTGTGGCAACACTCGCAGTTGATGCCCTTGGAAAGGAACGGGTAAAAGGATTGTTTATGCCTTCTCCTTATACTTCCGGGGAGAGCCGGGAGGATGTTTTCATGCTTGCAGAAAACCTGGGCATAGAGGTGTCAGAGATACCGATAGACGATATATTTCAATCTTACCTTAAAGCCCTCAGCGCTTTTTTTAAGGACCTGTCCCCAAATGTAGCAGAAGAAAACATTCAGGCAAGGATCCGGGGTAATCTGCTCATGGCCATGTCCAACAAGTTTGGATGGCTTGTCCTGACAACCGGGAATAAATCGGAGATGTCAGTTGGTTATGCAACACTCTATGGTGACATGGCTGGCGGGTTTGCAATAATAAAAGATGTTCCGAAGACTATTGTCTATAAACTGTCGAAGTTGAGAAACGAGAAGGCAGGAAAGGACCTTATACCTGAAAGGGTGTTGTGGAAGGAGCCGTCGGCAGAATTAAGGCCTGAGCAGAAAGATACGGATACCCTCCCTGCATATGAGGTGCTTGATCCGATCCTTAAGGCCTACATTGAGGAAGACAGGAGCTTTGATGAGATTATAAACCTTGGCTGCGAGGTGGAGTGCACAGAAAGGGTTATTGATATGATTGACAGGAGTGAATATAAACGCCGGCAGTCGCCCCCGGGAATAAAGATTACCCCAAGGGCCTTTGGCCGTGACAGACGCTTCCCCATCACGAATAAGTACAGGAGCTACTGATGGTAGATATTGAAAATCGCAGATTTAGACTCCCGGTTTTCAGGTTTCTGCTCCTCTATATTGTTCTGGTTCTTTTCCTCTCCGGATGCAGCCGGAACAGCTCTGAAACAGGGAGTCCTTTTACCAAAACCTCCAATCCCGAGATTATCCAGCTTACGCCGAAAAAGCCTGTAAGGATTGTCCTGAAGAGGACGTCAAAGGGTGATTATACGTGGGAGCTGAGGGGGGATGATAGCGAGAAGATAATCAATACAGACAAGAGATTAAGGAGATATTTGTCTGAAAATGATAGTGATGAAAAAGGACAGGCCAATCTGAACAGTTTACAGAAATGAACATTTAAAGGAGGGACAGATCTATGGGAAAAGAAGGTTTTTCTGTCAGGGAGATAGTTGAACAGGCCGTAAGGACTGAAAAACTGGGGTATGATTTTTATTCGTCAATGGCTGAGAGGTTTAAGGACAGGGTAGAACTTAAAGACCTGTTTGAAACCCTTGCTAAAAAGGAACAGATACACGAACAGAGGTTTGAGAAATTGCAGGAGAGTATTGATGATGAGGAGACAGAGGGGTGGGAAGATGTCTCTGAATATATGAGGGCCTTTGTGGAGTCAGGGTTCTTTCTCGGGTCTGATAAAGCACTTATGAGGATGAAGGAAATACAGAGTGTTCAGGATGCGGTTGATTTTGCCCTGGCTTTTGAAAAAGAGACCCTGCTCTATTTCCTTGGTTTGAGAAAGACCGTTAAGGAAAAAGATATTGTTGACGCAATAATAGACGAGGAGCAGAGCCATATTACGTGGCTGAACAGGTTTAAGGACAGATTTTTAAAATAAGTGATTTGTTAAAGTAAATAACCTGGCCACTGACAAATACAGATTTGTATTATCTGAGTGTTTCTGCGAGGATTTGTGGCCGGATACTGTTGTCTTTGTTTTATTTTTTAAAACTTTGAGACCTCTGCGGCGGATTTCAGTCAGTGAATATCTGCAGCCGAAAATTTGACTGAAAATGAATGGTATACTCTATATAGTTGCAACACCGATAGGAAACCTTGAGGATATAACTTTAAGGGCCCTGAGGATATTAAAAGAGGTTGATGTTATAGCGGCAGAGGATACAAGACATACAAGAAAACTGCTCAGCCGTTACGGCATATCAAAGAAGCTTGTCAGTTACTGGGGGGCCAAGGAGAAGTCAAAATCGGAAGCTGTGATTGCAAGGCTCAAAGATGGGCAGGATGTTGCCCTTGTTACAGACTCAGGGACCCCCGGGATCTCCGATCCAGGGGATGTGGTGATAAGAGAGGCAATAGCTGAGGGGGTGAATGTTGTTGCAGTGCCGGGACCTTCCGCTATAATTGCGGCCCTCTCAATATCAGGGATAACAGCAAGGGAGTTTGTATATCCCGGGTTCCTGCCGCCAAAACATAATATGAGGGTAAAGATGCTCGAGGAACTCAGGCTTGAGCACAGGACCATTGTCTTTTACGAGGCCCCTCATAGATTGCTGGACTCGTTAAACGATATTTACGAGGTCTTTGGAGACAGGTACTGTGCCGTCTGTCATGAGTTGACCAAATTAAATGAAGAGGTCTTGAGGGGCATGCTATCCGTGTTGATTGAGGAGCTTCAACAGAAGGTTATTGCGGGTGAGTATGTGCTGGTGCTTGAGGGTAAAGCAGTGGAGGGCATTACAGTGGAAGATGCAATTCCTGAGGTCTGGGGCCTGATGAAGAAGGGGCTGAGACGCAAAGAAGCTGCAAGGACGATAGCGCAACAGTATGGCCTTAGTCAAAAGGCCCTTTATGACGAGAGTTTGAGGCGTGAGGACAGGGATGAAGCTTAAACCCCTTGCACTTGGTGTGGCGCTTGGAACAGTATGGGGTGGCTCGCTCTTTTTTACTACCTGGATCAGCTACCAAACCGGGTATGGAAGGCTTTTTCTTCAGGCCCTTGCAGAATCGATCTACCCCGGTTATTCAATCACGCCGGCAGGCAGTTTTCTCGGTCTTGCCTACGGGTTTCTGGATGGACTGGTAAGTGGTTTTCTGATCGGGTGGATCTACAATAAAATTGCTCGTTAAGGCTTTTTTACGGGGAGCTAACCATGTTGAAAATAGGTGTGCTTGCATCAGGAAGAGGTTCAAATTTCCAGGCAATAATCAATGCCATAAAAACCGGGTATCTGACAGCAAGGGTTGAGGTTCTTAT
>JAADGU010000040.1 GCA_013152195.1 Nitrospirota bacterium | reverse complement strand
TTCGTGGCTGAACTTATTAAGATTATGGAAAAGTTTCTTTTAAAAAACATTGAAAATCCGGCTTCGGCCAGCCTTGAGGAATACCTGAAGGTTGGTGGTTATGAATCCCTGAACAAGGCCCTCCAGATGGAGCCTTCGGATATTATTGCAGAAGTCAAGGCAGCAGGGCTGAGGGGCAGGGGAGGGGCAGGTTTTCCTACGGGAATGAAGTGGGATTTTGCCTCCAGAGACGTGAAGTTCCCGAAATATCTTATCTGTAATGCTGATGAGGGTGAGCCAGGGACTTTTAAGGACAGGCCCATACTCGAAAAAAATCCGCACCTCCTTATCGAAGGGATGGTAATATCTGCCCATGCCCTTAAGTCAGAAAGGGGGTACATATACCTTAGGGGTGAGTACCCATATGCAAAGATTGTCCTTGAGAAGGCCATTGAAGAGGCATACGCAAAGGGATATCTTGGAGATAATATAGCCGGGAAGGGTTTTGGTTTTCACCTGAGCGTTCATCAGGGTGCCGGGGCCTATATCTGCGGAGAGGAGACTGCCCTGATCGATTCAATTGAGGGCAGGAGGGGGCAGCCGAGGATCAAGCCTCCGTTTCCCGTTAATGTCGGTGCCTGGGGGATGCCTACAATTGTCAACAATGTGGAGACCCTGGCGAACATACCGTTAATTGTCTCCATAGGTGCTGAAAAGTATGCTGCAATAGGAAACCCTGAATGTCCCGGGCCGAAACTCTTTTCTGTAAGCTGCTGTGTTGAAAGCCCCGGTGTTTATGAGTTGCCTATGGGAACCACCCTCAAGGAGATTATATATGACCATGCCGGTGGTGTCCGGGGTGGCAGGGAACTAAAGGCAGTAATTCCGGGTGGGATATCAACGCCGGTGCTGACGCCCGACGGGATCGACTGCCCCATGGATTTCGTTAATCTTCCAAAGCGCGGCAGTATGCTTGGTTCAGGGGCGGTAATGGTCTTTGATGACACCGTATGCCTGGTGAAGGTCTGCTGGCGTGCAATGAAGTTTTTCGAACATGAATCGTGCGGCAAATGCACACCCTGCCGTGAGGGTACCGGATGGTTGAGGAATATTCTTGAAAGAATTGAGGGTGGATTCGGCCGTGACAGTGATATAGAGCTGCTGCAGGATATCGCACTCAGCATTACCGGAAAGACCTTCTGTCCATTGGGTGATGGCGCTGCAGGTGTTGTGCTCGGGTTTATAAAGAATCTCCGGTGAGTTCATGTATCATATCACGAATAAAAAATGTATGGTAAATAAAGGCTCTCAGAGTGCTGGATAATCAGGGGTTATGGGCTTAAAAGCTGAAGCTCGGACCTGCAACCTGTAACAGGAATAAAAGGAAGATGATTAAGGTAACCATAGACGGAAGAGATGTTGAGCTTGAAAACCCTGTGACTGTCCTTGAGGCGGCAAAACAGGCGGGTATTATCATACCAACGCTCTGTTACTTTGAGGGACTGACGCCATTTGGAGGTTGCAGGCTTTGCCTTGTGGAGGTAGAGAAGCTTCCCAAATTGCAGACTTCATGTACCCTTATGACAGCGGACGGGATGGTGGTCAGGACAGAGACTGATCAGATAAAGGCAGCAAGACGTTCGATACTCGAATTTCTGCTCATCAACCACCCCCTTGACTGTCCCTTTTGCGACAAGGCAGGGGAGTGTGACCTGCAGGACCTTGTTGCACGCTACGGGCCTGAGGCAGGCCGTTTTGCAGAGGGGAAGAGACGGCATCCTGAAAGCTTTGATGATCCGATTATTGTGAGGAATATGGAGAGGTGTGTGCTCTGTACGAGGTGTGTGAGGATGTGCAATGACCTTCAGGCCTCGTACTCCATCTCGGTCACAGGAAGGGGCAGCCATTCATTTGTAGAGCCCTTCTCCGGTGGTAAATACAACTGTGAATATTGTGGCAACTGTCTCACGGTATGTCCTGTTGGTGCAATCATGTCGAGACTTCACAGGCACACTTACAGGCCCTGGTTTGTTGAGAAGGAGATAGAGACTGTCTGCGGTTTCTGCGGGGTAGGTTGTTCCATGGTGCTTCAGATGAGGGAGAACTCCATAATAAGGGCCATACCAAGGATGGATGTTGGCTTCAATAAAGGTCTCCTGTGTGTAAGGGGTCGATTCGGTTATGAAAATATTGAAAGTGAAGATCAGCTTACAACCCCCCTTATGAGGGTGGATGGAGACCTGAAGCAGGTAAGCTGGGAAGAGGCGATTACCTTTATATCCGGACGTCTTAAACAGATTAGGGATTCATTTGGTGGGAAGGCAATCGGTGCTGTTGCATCGGGAAGATGTACGAATGAAGATAATTACATGCTGCAGAAATTTATCAGGTTTGTCATTGGTTCAAACAACATTGACTCCTCTGCGAGGAATTATTATGCCCCGGCAGAGACATATCTTGAGAGTATATTCGGGCAGGGAATTACGGCAAACCTTATCTCCGGTATAGCCAATTCAGATGGTGTCCTTGTTGTTGGCGGCGATCCCACGGCGATAAATCCGATACTTGGGCTTCAGGTAAGGGCTTCGTGGAGAAGTGGCGGTAAAGTTATAGCGCTTGGCGCACCTGGGGGACTGAAAAGGTTTGTAGCTTATGAGTTGATGCCTAAGCCATACTCGGAGGAGCTTATACTCTCAGCCATTGTGGGCAGACTCCTGAAAGGCAAGACTCTTAGTGGTGAGAACACGGCAGTAGAGGCAAAACTCAGGAGCCTCAGGATACCTTCAGATGAGGATCTGAAGGTGACGGGCATATCACCTGAAGATATTGCGAGGGCATCTGATGACCTTGCAGGGATGGCAACTCCTGTTGTAGTTATTGGCCCTGATATCATACAGCGGGAAAGGGCATCCAAAAACCTCTTCCTTCTTGGAGCGATAGCCTACCTTATAAATGCTAGGATCTTTCTCCTTTCCGAAAGGCCGAATTACCAGGGTGTGATGGATATGGGGTGTCTGCCGGATTTCCTTCCCGGTGGAAGGCCGGTTGAGCTTGAGATGTTCAGGCATAAGATAGAGGGTGCACTGGACTTGAAGGCACCGAAAGATAAGGGGTTGACCCTTTTTGAGATGATAAATGAGGCGGAAACAGGGGGGTTGAAGGCACTCTATGTTATGGGTGAGAACCCACTCTTTAATATTCCTGACAGTGCAAGGGTGAAAAAGGCACTCGGAAATCTGGAGCTGCTCGTGATACAGGATGTTCATCTTACGGAGACTGCAGAGATTGCGGATGTGGTTTTGCCGGCAACTGCCTGGCCTGAAAAAGAAGGGACATTTACAAACCTTGAAAGGCGGGTGCAGAGGGTCAGGAAGGCCAGGAGAGGCAAGATGGCATCCTATGGCAGAGATGACTGGATGATCATTGCAGATATCGCAGAGAGATTCGGAATGACGAGGAAATATCACAGGGTGGAGGATGTGTGGGAAGAGATAATGCATGTCTCAGCCCTGCATACCGGACTCAGTTACGAGGATATTGCGGATGGAAAGGCCGTTTGGCCCTATTCCGGAGAGCCCCTGAGGGGGATGGAAGGTGATTTTTCAGTTGAGGGGCTTAAGGATCTGCCCCGTATCCAGGACTCCGAAAAGCCTTATTTAATGATAGAGAAACCACTGTATCACTCTGGCACATTCAGCCGGAAGTCCAGGGCCCTGCTCAGTATTTATCCGGAGCCCTATTTAACGATAAACCCCTTGCTGTCAGAGAGGCTTGGACTTGCAGAGGGTGAGAAGGCAAGGATAAGCAATGAACGGGGCGTACTTGAGTTGAAGGTGAAACTAAATGAAGACGTGCCTGATGGTCAGGTGTTCCTTTCCAATATATTTAAGGGCTTCGGGGCTATGGGGTTAATTGGTTTCGGGATAGATCCGGATATCGGCTCTCTGTACATCAGGGATAATACTGTGAGAGTGGAGAAGGTGCTGGTATGAGTGTCTTTGAGTTTTTGATGCAACCGGGAAGCTTTGATGTCATATTGAATATAGGGGCTATTGTCCTGAAGATTGCTATTGTCGTTGCTGTAGCCATGTTTCACGTTGCATATGCAACCTATTTTGAGCGTAAGGTTATAGGACACATGCAGGTGCGAATGGGGCCGATGGAGGTTGGGCCGCACGGGCTGCTGCAGCCGGTTGCGGATATGATCAAACTCTTCTTCAAAGAGGATGTCATCCCTACAAATGCGGACAAGCCGGTCTTTTATCTGGCACCTGTAATATCACTGACAGCTGCACTGTCGTCACTTGCAGTCATACCATTCTTTGACGGTTTTGTTATTGCCAATATAAATATCGGGCTATTATTTATTCTTGCCGCTTCATCAGTCGGCACCTATGGAATAATCCTTGCCGGGTGGGCTTCTTCCTCAAAATACTCCTTTCTTGGCAGTCTCAGGTCTGCTGCCCAGGTTATCAGTTATGAGGTGGCAATGGGGCTTAGCCTTGTGGGTGTAATAATGATGGCAGGCTCTCTGAACCTTACTGATATTGTTCGCGCTCAGGCCGACTATCCCACAGGTATGTTTGCAGTTCCACAGATACTCGGATTCTTTGTGTTTATTGTCGCTGCCGGTGCAGAGACAAACAGGTCTCCTTTTGACCTCCCGGAGGCGGAAAACGAGCTTGTGGCAGGGTATTTTGTGGAATACAGCGGGATGAGGTTTGCCCTCTTTTATGCTGCAGAATATATAGGAATGATGATAATGGGCTCTCTTGCCGTTACATGTTTTCTTGGCGGCTGGACGATTCCACATTTTATCACAGGGGTACTTCCGTTCCTCGATTATGTTCCCGGAATTGTCTGGTTTCTGTTAAAGCTCTATTTTACCATCTTCTTTTATTACTGGATAAGGGCCACTCTGCCAAGATACAGATATGACCAGCTTATGGCTATAGGATGGAAGTTGCTGATTCCGCTTGCACTGCTGAATATATTGATAACAGGGATAATAAAGATAGCTATTTAATTATTTTCCATTTTTCATTGGGTATTTGCTATGTATTATTAATGAAAACCGGGAAAGTGGTAAATGATGATTTGGGAGAAGAGATGACGTTGAAGGATCTGATAAGAAAAGTCTTTTTTGTTGAGATAGTCAAGGGTATGGCCCTGACCCTCAGCAGGTTTTTTACAAAACCTGTCACAAGGAGATATCCCAAGGAGAAGAGACCTGTAGCCATAGGGTTCAGGGGACTTCACGCACTTGTACGTAATCCGGCAACAGGTAATGCAAAATGTGTGGGCTGTGGCCTCTGTGCAGCGATATGTCCCTCGAGATGTATCAACGTCTATACCTCTGAGGGTTCAGAACATCAGAAGGTGGTTGACAGGTATGAGATAGAGGTTCTCAGGTGTGTATTTTGTGCCCTGTGTGTTGAGGCCTGTCCCTATGGGGCGATCGCCCTGACTCCACATTATGAGTATGCAGACTACAGCAAGGATGCTGTTTACATGACAAAAGAGAAACTCCTTGAAAACTGGGATAAATACATGGGTGAAGACGGGATGCGGTATTTTGACACCTGCTGGAACCCAAAAGATGCCCATTACAAAACACCTAAGGGGCAGGCGATGTTTAAGGGGAGAATCATAGGAGGTTTCAGTGGTTGAGTGGTTCTTTGGATACCTTGCAGGAGCTGTCATCCTTCTGTCCATTCTTGTTGTCTTAAGCCGGAACCCTGTGCATAGCGTGTTGTGGATGCTCCTGATGTTTCTGCACGTGGCAGGACTTTATCTGCTGCTCAATGCAGAGTTCCTGGCTGCCACTCAGGTGATTGTTTATGCAGGGGCCATACTTGTACTCTTCCTCTTTGTGGTTATGCTGCTGAACCTGAAAGAGGAGTTGAGAATTAAGCGGTTTACAGGTGGGTGGCCTTTCAGACTTTTAATTGCAGCAGGCATCCTGATCATCCTGAAAAAGGTCCTTGATGGATTCAAGGTTGGGTTTAAGGGACCCTGGAGTATTGAGGCTATTGAGCAGGCAACTCATACAAAAGCGCTTGGAAAGGTGCTTTTTACAGAGTATATACTGCCTTTCGAGATTGCCTCCCTGATTCTCCTTGTAGCAATAATAGGTGCCGTGTTTCTTGCAAAGAAGCGGCTCAGGACGTGACCGGCGGGAGGTAACGTTAAACGGTGACGAAGCCCGTATCGTGAGACGTCCAAGGGTTACGTGAAAGAGACAGAAGACGTAACCGCCTGACGAAACGGGCCTCGTGACCGACGGACGACAGACGGTAACATCAAACAGCAGGATAAAGTGGAGGTTCGTATATGGTGCCGTTATACTGGTATCTATGGCTTGGCAGTGTGGTCTTTGCAGTAGGTATATTCGGTTTTCTTACAAGGCGAAACATTATAATCATGTTCTTATCCATAGAGTTGATGCTTAACGGCGTAAATATATCCCTCGTTGCCCTGAGTCATTACATGCAGGACCTTAGAGGTCAGATACTCGTTTTCTTTGTAATAGCCGTTGCCGCTGCAGAGGCAGCCATTGGACTGGCCATTATAATAGCCATGTTCAGAAACAAGGCCACCCTGCATGCAGATGAAATCGCGGAGATGAAGGGATGACAGAAATTGAAGATTGTCAATTGTCGATTGTCAATCATATGAGGAGATTATGCAATATTACTTACTGATACCTTTAATGCCTCTTGGGGCCTTTTTCTTCAACCTGATACTCGGGAAGAAAATAGTAAGGAGACAGGCACACTGGCCGTCAACACTTGCTGTAGCAGGTTCCCTTGTGGTCTCTGTAATGGTTCTCCTGGATGTCCTCTCGGGCAAGACCCTGAATGAAGACCTGTATGTCTGGATAGTCTCCGGAAACTTTAAGGTCTCCATAGGATTTCTGATTGATCAGCTGACTGTGGTCATGCTCATAGTGGTTACCTCTGTCAGCTTTCTCGTCCATGTCTATTCAATCGGCTACATGCAGGAAGACCCTGGTTATTACAGGTTCTATGCATACCTGAGCCTCTTTACCTTTTCCATGCTTATGCTTGTGACGGCGAATAATTTCCTCCAGTTGTATTTTGGCTGGGAGGCGGTCGGGCTCTGTTCGTATCTGTTGATAGGATTCTGGTATGAGAAGAAATCAGCCTCAAATGCAGGAAAGAAGGCATTTATAGTAAACAGGTTTGGTGATTTTGGTTTTGGCCTTGGTGTTATCATGGTCTTTCTTACATTTGGCACCCTTGCTTACATCCCTGTATTTGAGGGTGCAGGAAGCATGGCAGCCCAATCCATAAATATCCTCGGCATGCAGGTTGATCTCATAACCCTGATTGCCCTCCTTCTCTTCTGCGGGGCAGTAGGCAAGTCTGCACAGGTTCCTCTTCATGTCTGGCTGCCTGATGCCATGGAAGGCCCCACCCCTGTGAGTGCACTCATCCATGCCGCCACCATGGTAACGGCTGGTGTCTTTATGGTGGCGAGGCTCAATCCAATATTCAGCCTCTCTCCCGTAGCAATGGATGTTGTAGCCGTGGTCGGGGCGGTGACTGCACTGTTTGCAGCAACCATAGCCCTTGTTCAGAATGATATAAAGCGTGTGATAGCATACTCCACCATAAGCCAGCTCGGCTATATGTTTATAGCCTGTGGTGTCGGAGCCTACGGTGCTGGCGTCTTCCATCTCTATACACATGCCTTTTTCAAGGCCCTGCTCTTCCTCTGTGCAGGCAGCGTTATGCATGCCATGGGAGGAGAGGTTAATATGCAGAAGATGGGGGGCCTTAGGAAATATATGCCTGTAACTTATGCGACCATGCTGCTTGCCTCCTTGAGCATTTCGGGAATCCCTCCATTTGCCGGTTTTTTCAGCAAGGATGAGATACTCTGGATGGCGTATAACGGAGGAAGTGTGGGGAGGATTGTCTGGGCACTGGGTGGTACATTGGCAGCCCTGCTGACGGCGTTTTACTCGTTCAGGCTTATCTACCTCACCTTTCATGGAGAATTCAGGGGGACAGAGGAACAGAAGCACCATCTGCATGAATCCCCTGGTACGATGACTATCCCTCTGATTATACTCGGCATAGGTGCGGTTGCAGCGGGCTGGATAGGGATACCCCCGATTATATCGTCAATCACAGGGGTTGAACACGCAAACTGGTTTGCAGAGTTTATGAAGCCGGTTTTGGGACATCCAGAGATTGAGGCACCTCACTCAACAGAGGCGATGGTGATGACATTTTCCGTGGCTATAGCCGTGGTTGGTATAGCCGTGGCGTGGCTGTTTTATATAAAGAGGAGAGAAATGCCGGTAAGCCTTGCCCGGAGATATGGTCTTATATATAAATTGCTATATAACAAGTACTATGTGGATGAGATATACAACCTGATCGTGGTGCGTCCAACCATGTTATTTTCAAGGTATGTGCTTGTCGGGTTGACTGACGGTGTTATCATTGAAGGGATAGTAAACGGGGTTCCTGCGCTTATTAACTGGTTCGGGGCAAAGGTCAGAAGGCTGCAGACTGGTCTGCTGCAGAGTTATGGTACAATGATGGCCCTTGGTTTGTTTCTGATATTGGCGATAGCCTTTATAGTTGTCAGTAAATAATATGCAAATGAAAAATGGCAAATAAAAGATGAATAATGACAAATATAATATGGGGAACAGATAAATGGAAATAGGATACCCTGTGCTTTCAACGGTTATTTTCCTGCCGGTTTTTGGTGGGCTGCTCATGCTCCTGATAGGAAGGAACCAGGAGAGTGTTGTGAAGTGGACTGCTCTCTTCTTCAGCACCCTTACCCTGGTGCTCTCCCTCCCCCTCTTTACGGAATTCGACAAGACAACCTATCTGATGCAGTTTGTGGAACGTAAGTCCTGGATACCTGACTGGGGCGTAGAATACTATGTCGGCGTTGACGGAATAAGTGTCCTTTTTGTCCTTCTGAGTGCGCTGATAACGATCCTCTGTGTCCTTATCTCGTGGAATTCGATCAAGATAAAGGTAAAGGAATTCTATGTCTCCCTTCTGTTGATTGAGGGTGCAATGATCGGGGTCTTCTGCTCCCTTGATTTCTTTCTCTTTTACATCTTCTGGGAGGCGATGCTGATACCCATGTATCTCATAATCGGGGTATGGGGAGGTCCGAGGAGGGTCTATGCAGCGATAAAGTTCTTCCTTTTCACCCTGGTGGGAAGTATCTTTATGCTTATCGGTATTATTGTCCTCTATCTCAAGGGTGGGACGTTTAACATCCTTGAACTTTCGCAGATGGCGTTGCCTTTTAACCTGCAGATGTGGCTCTTTTGGGCATTTTTTGCCGCGTTTGCCGTTAAGGTTCCCATGT
This sequence comes from Nitrospirota bacterium, assembly GCA_013152195.1. Classification (GTDB taxonomy): domain Bacteria; phylum Nitrospirota; class Thermodesulfovibrionia; order Thermodesulfovibrionales; family JdFR-85; genus BMS3Bbin07. The sequence goes on along the minus strand of JAADGU010000040.1, from coordinate 2,877 downwards.
TTCCCCTGCATACATGGCTGCCTGATGCCCATACCGAGGCCCCGACTGCGGGAAGTGTTATCCTGGCAGCAATCCTCATAAAGATGGGGGCGTATGGTTTTTTGAGGTTCTCCCTTCCACTCTTTCCTGATGCATCAACGGCAATGACCCCCGTGATGCTCGGTCTTTCGGTGGTTGCCATTATTTACGGCGGGCTGGTCTGTTTTGCACAGACTGACCTGAAGAGGTTAATTGCCTATAGCTCTGTCAGCCATATGGGGTTTGTAACCCTTGGTATCTTTACCCTCAATTCCCAGGGCATGGAGGGCGGGATACTCTATATGATAAATCACGGGATTATAACCGGGGCGCTCTTCCTCTGTGTCGGGATAGTCTATGACAGGACCCACTCAAGAGAGATTGTTGACTATGGAGGGCTTGCCAGTGTCATGCCAGTGTATGCCGGATTTTTTATGCTCTTTACCCTTGCCTCGATAGGACTCCCGGGCCTTAATGGTTTTATCAGTGAGTTTCTGGTCATCCTTGGGGGATTCAAGGCGAAAAAGCTTGTCGGTGTCCTTGCAGCTACGGGCATTATAATCGGTGCCGGATACATGCTGTGGCTATATCAGAGAGTCTTTTTCAATGAAGTAAATGAAAACATCGCCCGGATTGAGCCAATGGGACTGAGGGAGGCCTTACCCCTTCTGTCTCTATCGGTTTTTGTGTTCTGGATCGGCATTTATCCCGATACATTCCTGAGCTTTATGCATGTGAGCGTAAATCATCTGCTTGAGAGAGTCAATTATGGTGTATCAGATACCATGATGGCAATCAAGGGCCTGACCGGAGGTTATTGATATGGACATATCTACTATCGGGCCGCTCCTGCCCGAGATTATCATGGCAGCTTCCGCCCTCCTGGTTCTCCTGTTTGAGCTTGTTATCAGGAAAAAGGAGACGGCCGGGCTCCTGAGCATTATATCAGTTGCCATTGTGGCTTACTATATCCCGCAGTCTTTTGGCAAGGCATTCGGGGGGATGTTTATATCAGACGGTTACAGCGTCTTTTTTAAGTTTATATTCTTTATAAATCTGATCCTTACCGTTCTGCTTTCAATGAGATATCTTGTAATTGAGAAGTCAAATCATGGCGAGTATTACGCCCTTATCATGTTTTCAACCCTCGGGATGATGATAATGGCCTCTGCAGGAGACCTGATAGTGCTGTATCTGGGGCTTGAATTAATGGCCCTCAGTACCTATGTGCTTGCGGGTTTTATCCGCCATGACATAAGGAGCAATGAGGCGGCCATCAAGTATTTCCTCCTTGGTGCGTTTTCATCAGCCCTGCTCCTTTACGGGATAACGATTATTTACGGGCTGACGGGTACAACGGACATCTCTCTCATAGGGGCAGCAGTGGCGGAAAAGGGGCTGAGCACCCCCCTGTTCCTGTCAATCATATTCCTTATGGTAGCCTTTGGGTTCAAGATAGCACTTGCCCCCTTTCATATGTGGGCCCCGGATGTATACGAGGGAGCACCGACATCTATTACTGCCTTTATGTCTGTAGGGCCTAAGGCTGCCGGCTTTGCAGCATTTGGAAGGGTCTTTCTGACGGGTTTTGGTTCGCTTAGTGCGGACTGGACCGGCATATTGATTGTTTTGAGCATACTGACAATGGCGGTTGGCAATATAATAGCCATACAGCAGAGCAATATAAAGAGGATGCTTGCCTACTCCTCTGTGGCACATGCAGGATATGCTGTTCTTGGGATTATCGTGGGAGGGGCAGAGGGGATATCTGCCATGATGAACTATCTCTTTATTTACGGTTTTATGAATATAGGTGCCTTTGCAGTGGTTATAATGCTCAGGAGCGAGGGGTTTCAGGGAGAGGCTCTTGAGGATTTTAAGGGGCTTGCCAGGACCCATCCCCTTGCAGCCGCCATGATGCTTGTATTCATGTTCTCTCTTACAGGGATTCCGATTCCGCCGACAGCCGGGTTTATAGGGAAGTTTTATCTCTTTAAGGCCGTTATTGGTGCCGGATACATATGGCTTGCAGTAGTTGCCGTCATATTCAGTGCGATTTCTGCTTACTTCTATCTCAGGGTAGTAATGTATATGTATATGCTCGAGCCTGAAGGGGAGGCTGTTACCCTATCCCTCTCTCCCTCACTTGGCCTTGCACTCCTTATAACCACCATTGCGGTTATATTTATAGGCCTTTATCCATCTCCGTTACTCTCATTTGCCCGTCTTGCAGCAGGTTGATAAGTAATAATTTCAAGCGCTTTTGCATGATTTTATAAGAGAAGGGTAGTTTTTTATATAAAATTTGACTTTATCTGTTTAAATATGTTAATTTAATCCCTTGACTTATTTAACGATAGGGTGTATTCTATAATCAGAAAGAGGATGAAGTAAAGTTCTTTGAAGGGTAATATTTGATGAAGCTGCTCGCTTTCTCCGCGATACCTTAATGAGGGTTTGTTAGGGGCTCGAGAGAACATCCAAAGTAAGGGAGTCAGCGGTAAGTGTGGTGTGCAAGGCCTGAAAGCTCTGAAAGGCTGGAGGGAAAGCCTGAAACATTTATCAAGACGCCCACTTAGAGAAGAGCCTCAGAGGCCCAGGATTCCCGGAGGTATCGCGGGGATCAAAAAAAATAAATCAGATTATCTACAAGAAGGATTCTTTTGTCCTGTTGACCTTTTTTGTCCATAATGTAGAAAATTATAGAGTTTTATTATTGTTCTTTGAGAACTAAAAAGCAGGTCCCGTTGATTTAAAGAGAAACAACGAAAGAGCAAAGGAAAAAAGATGAGAGTTTGATCCTGGCTCAGAGCGAACGCTGGCGGCGTGCTTAACACATGCAAGTCGAACGGATGCCGG
>JAADGU010000114.1 GCA_013152195.1 Nitrospirota bacterium | reverse complement strand
ATGATGTCTGACCCGCGCTTTCTCTTCCGGGGAAGGCTTTGCAGTACCGATGTCCATTCCCCTGTAAATCTGCATTGAATCAGCGCTTATAATCTCTGTCCGGAGGGCCTCTGCCATGAGCAGTGAAAAGCCTGTTTTGCCCACTCCTGTTGGGCCGGTAATTATAATTACCCTCTTTTCTCCACCATTCCGTTCCATACATTAATTTTAACTTAAAGGGTGTATTTAAAGACAAAGAATCCATATCCCCTTCAAAAAAATTGACAGGGGTTCTCCCGGCAGTTCCGGAAGAGCTATCCCTGGTTGAAACAATAACGCCTGTTGTTATAAAATTTCATAACTGAATATTCCACCATGTCAGAAAATTTACTATCAATTAGCAGGGAGGGGTTAAAGGATGAGTAATGCCGAGGAGAGCGAAAAACTTGAGGAATCATTGGAAGGGTACAAGGAGAAGGTTGCCCCGGTTACAAAGGCAACCCTCACCTGGGACAAGGACCTTATCTTTGTCGGAAGAACCCAGCGGGGCTATGAGATAGATTTCGACGCCAGGGTAGAATGGGGCTGCATGCCCACAGAGAGCCTGCTCCTGAGTCTTGCCGGCTGTATGGGCATTGACATGGTCTCCTTTCTCCAGAAGATGAAGTGCAGGATTGAAAGCTTCAAGATAGACCTGGAGGGAGAGAGAAACCCAACCCCGCCTCAGTACTTCAAGACAATCAGGATGACTGTTCACCTGTCAGGGGATGGTATAACAGAGAAGAAGGTACAGAGGGCGATCTCTTTATCCCATGAAAAGTACTGTTCCGTCTATCATACATTAAGGGAAGACCTGAAGGTCTTTGTGGATTACAGAATTAATGAAACCCAGTGACAGCCCGGCCCATTATCTCGGACACAGGAGCCGTCTCCAGAAGAGGTTTGTTGAAAACGGCATAAAGGGCCTTCAGGACTATGAGGTCCTTGAGTTGCTGCTTACCTATGGCGTTGCACAGAAAGACAGAAAACCTGTTGCAAAGGCACTCCTGAAAAGATTTAAAGGGATATCCGGGGTTTTCGGGGCAGAGATTCACGAGCTTGAAGAGATTGATGGAGTAGGCAGGAAGACAGCGATTCTTATAAATCTCATGCAGTCACTTATGGAACTCTGCGTAAAGGAAAGGTCATTTCACAAAGTAAAGATCTCTTCTCCGGAGGCAGTGGTTGAGTATTGCAGGGTCTCAATGGGGTGGCTGAGAGATGAGCAGTTCAGGGTAATTTATCTGAACTCACAGAATGAAGTGCTGTCAGAAGAGGTTATTCAGGAGGGGACGGTTGACCAGGCTGTTGTGTATCCAAGAAAGGTGCTGGAATACGCCCTGAAACACAAGGCTGTCAGTATTATACTCGTACATAATCATCCGGGAGGCCTCCTGAAACCATCATCAAGGAGTGATATTGAACTGACAAAACGCCTTAAAAACATATCTGAGGAGATGGGGGTCAGGGTACATGACCACTTTATTATTACGAGAGACGGACACTACAGCTTTTATGAAAACGGCCTGCTGTAGCAGACATTACAGACAGCCTGCTCTTTACAGTATTACTTTTTTAATCATCTTTTTTGACCCCGGCGGTTCCGTTCCTACCTCAAAAGCCTCCTCCATGAGCTGAGATGCCTCGGCCAGGTTGGTTTCATCATTGTAGTGAAGGACAGCAACAGTATCTCCCTCCTGCACAGTGTCTCCGGATTTCCTGTTCAGTATAATACCCGCGCCATGGTCAATCCTGTCTTCAAGCCTCTGCCTGCCTGCCCCGAGGAGCATGGAGGCAGTGCCCACCTTCCCGGCATCTACCCTTTGTATGTATCCACCTGAAACAGCCTGAACCTGCTTTATGTGAGCAGCCCCGGGCAACAAAGCAGGGTTTGCAACTATCTCGGAATTGCCTCCCTGACGCTCTACAAACTCCATAAAGCTTTCAAGGGCCTTACCCGAGTCAATCAGCTCTTCAAGTTCCGCCCGTTTCTCTGAAAGCGCTCCTTCATCTATAGCTGTAATCCGGGGAACCACTGTCCTGGGATTGTCAACGGCCTTTTCTACCCAGTCGGCGAGATAAAGCATCCAAGCCCCAAGAGTAAGCGTCACTTCAATGAGGTCTTTATCCGCCCTGCCTTTCAGTGCATTTATACACTCCCTGATTTCCAGTGAATTGCCAACGGTCCTGCCAAGGGGCTCATCCATGTCTGTAATTACAGCCACTGTCCTGACCCCAAAATGGTTACCTGTATTGGTAAGGGCAGCGGCCAGTGCCTCAGCATCCTCCATGGTCTTCATGAAGGCGCCGGAACCAACCTTTACATCAAGCACCAGCCCGTTAAGGCCCTCTGCCAGTTTCTTTGACATAATGCTTGATGTAATAAGGGGAATGCTCTCTACAGTTGCCGTAACGTCTCTTAATGCATAAAGCTTTTTATCAGCCGGGGCAATATCATCTGTCTGCCCCATCATTGCAACTCCTGTTTCCCAGAGGATATTTCTGAAATCAGCAATGCTCATCTCTGTCCTGAAACCAGGAATGGATGCAAGTTTATCGAGTGTGCCCCCTGTATGACCGAGGCCCCTGCCGGATATCATGGGCACGGTAACACCTGCAGCTGCAATAAGGGGTGCAAGGATGATGCTTACCTTGTCACCAACCCCACCTGTTGAGTGTTTGTCTATTCTGGGGTCATCCATCTCGGTAAGGTCGAGTATCTGTCCTGTATGGAGCATTACATCCGTAAGTAATATGGTCTCCTCTTCACTCAGCCCCCTGAGGAATGACGCCATTAAAAATGCCGACACCTGGTAATCAGGCACCTCTTCAGTAAGGTATCCCTTTATGAGGAACTGAAGCTCCTCTTTGTTCAGGCACTCCCCGTCCCGCTTCTTTTTTATGATGTCATATGCATACATGGTTAATATGTTACCATACGGGGCTCAAAGAGCGCACGTATTTTTGCGCCTCTTAAATTCAACCTGAATTGCAGGATACTGGTATAGTAATTGCTTCCATTATTGCAGCAGCCGATAAAATAATTAAGGAGTGTGTTTATTATGGTCTCACGTGAGGCAAAAGAGATTGTTGGCATCCTGATGGAAAGTAACGTTTACTTTGAACTCAGTCTCAGGGAGAGACTCAACCTTATAAAACACTTACTCAGCACATCCCAGGCAAACACCCAAAGACCTGCCTGAAGCCTACATTCCGAATTCCTTGTCTATTGTTGCCTTGACATCTTCGATCTTTTTGCCTTGCTTGTAAAGCTGGGAAGCCCTCAAGGCCTCCTGCTGACAGAGTAGTCAACCCGCTCCATGATTTCCTGCAAAACAGCTCAGGAGGCTCTTGTGATAAAATGGGGGCTCACTGCAGTTGCAGTAGCAGTAGACCTGATCCAGCACCTCCGGATTTTCCTGGGCTGCTGCATATGCTGCACGGGTCAGACCTGCAAACATTGAAGGGTCTATCACAGGACGAGTCTCTCCTCCCTTGACTTGAAAGGATTTCCCGTCATTTTTTTGCGAGTTGGTAAAAGGAATTTTGCCGGAGACAGCAAGTACAAGGATGAGAACTGAAAGGGCAAAGACAATCCAGATAACAGGGGGTTTGCTTTTCTTCTCTGAAACCTTTTGCTTCTTCTTTCCCTTGTTAGCCATCCTCCCCCCCTAATCCCTAATCGTCTTATAATCCTGGTCTTAATTTAATCAAAAACTACTCAAGATATTGACACAAAAAGATGAAGAAAATATGAAAATTGCACGGAATGGACTGCTAACCTGCATCCATGTGGTTAGAGTCCCCGGAACCCTTACAAAAAAGACACACGATTACTGAATGCTCGGGACAGTCCGTATTTTGCCTGAAAATTTACTTAAATCAGAAGCTTACGCCAGCCTCGATAAATGGTCCTTTAAATTCCATAGATGCCTTTACGTCATTATGGTCTATCTTTATCTTTTCATATCTGTATCCGCCCGCAATAAATACAGGGCCTGCTGGTTTTACCTTCATCCTGGCTATAAGGTCATAATAGCTGTTTGAACCATATGTAATTCCCCTTATCTCTGCCTCAATGCTGAACAGATCAACAGGCTCCAGCTGGACTCCGGCATAGACCATCGGGATCGGAAGGGTATAGTTTGCAGATTCCGACAGTGCTCCCTGCGTAACCTTTGCTTCAAAGTCAATAATCCTCAGGTTTAACCCCAATTCCACATTGAGACTGCCGGCAGTGGCAGTGTTGAGAAAGGGCAGGGAATAATAAACTGCAATGTCATAGTGGTCTGCCTGCAGCATTGACTCAAAAGGAACTGATGCATTAAACGTTTTATCTCCGAAGGTAAAGCTGAAATCCTTAGAGCTTTGGCCTTCATACTTCATCGGGGTTGCCATAAAGTAGATATTCGGAAGAAAGAGGGGCAGGTCAGCCTTTACCCGGAGATAGGGTCTGGCCTTGCTGTCATAGTTAAGGTCCTCTTTAAGGTTAAGTTTGGTTCCCTCTCCCAGGGCACCACTGTACTGAAGGTCACCTGAAGGAGCCTGATTCCAGTATCCTGCTGCTGCCTCAAGACCAAGTGCATAGGTTCTGACCGGAGAGATAAACAAGACCACCAAGACCACCATTAAGGGAATAAAAAAAACAGATTTTTTCACCTGCAACCTCCTTTGAAATTTAAAATATCTTTTAGAAACTATCGGTATCTTTTAGACCGGCACATGGTCATAATATGCATCCAAGTGTTAAAATAAACCGGTCTGGCACAAAACTTATGCTAAGTATAGCATTTTTAATTGATTTAGACAATGAAAAATTCTTTTTATGGAGGAAGTTGTGGGGAAAAATATTGTACAGAAGATATTTGAATCTCATCTTGTAAAAGGTGAGCTTAAAAAGGGTGAAACTGTCTCCCTGAGAGTGGATGAAGTCTATACACAGGATGCCACAGGCACCATGGCCTGGCTCCAGTTTGAGGCTATGGGGCTTAAAAGGGTAAAGGGCCCCCTTGCAGTAAGCTATGTTGACCATAACATGATTCAGTCCAACCACATGAATCCTGATGACCACCTCTTCCTGCAGACCGCAGCAGCAAGGTTCGGCGCCTGGTTTTCAAAGCCCGGCAACGGCATATGCCATCAGGTCAATCTTGAAAGGTTTGCAAGCCCGGGCTGGATTGCCCTTGGGACTGACAGCCATACACCAACAAACGGCGGCATGGGTATGATTGCCATCGGGGTTGGCGGGCTGGATGCCGCCACGGCTATGGCAGGGATGCCCTTTGAGATAAAGATGCCGGAAGTAGTACTTGTCAGGCTTACCGGCAGGCTCAGGCGGCCCTGGGCTACGGCCATGGAAGTCATCCTTGAACTCCTGAGGAGGCTTACAGTCAAGGGTGGAGTTGGAAAGATTTTTGAGTATGGAGGCCCGGGGGTCTCTGACCTCAATGTCACAGAAAGGGCAACCATCACAAACATGGGCGCAGAGCTTGGCGCTACCACATCCGTCTTTCCGTCTGATGAAAGAACAGCACACTTCCTCAGGGCACAGGGCAGAGAAGAGGACTGGTCAGAACTCCGGGCAGACGAAGGTGCTCAATATGACGGGATTGTCGAGATAGATCTGAGCAGCCTTGAGCCGCTGACTGCCCAGCCACATAGTCCCGACAATGTTGTCAGGATCAGGGATATCTCGGGCAGGAAGGTCCATCAGGTATGTATAGGCAGTTGCACAAATTCCTCCTATCAGGCGATGCGGGCGGTTGCATCGATCCTGCGGGGAAAAAAGATTGCAGAGCATGTGAGCCTTCATATAAACCCGGGGTCAAAACAGGTTTATGAGATGATTGCAAGGGATGGCTCCCTGTCGGACATGATAGCAGCCGGGGCAAGGATGCTCGAGGCCTCATGCGGTCCCTGCATCGGTATGGGCGGGTCTCCCGGCACAGGACATGTCTCCGTAAGGTCTTACAACAGGAATTTCAGGGGCCGCTGCGGCAACAAGGATGCCTCTGTCTTTCTTGCCAATCCCCTCGCCTGTGCTGTGATGGCACTAAAGGGGAAGATAGTAGACCCGACTGAGACAGGCCTTGTGGTGGATGAGTTTAGCGAACCGGAGGCTGCCCTTGTTAATGACAATATGCTCCTTGCACCATTGGATGACGGCTACGGAGTTGAGATAATAAAGGGACCGAACATAAAAGAGGTACCCCTCAAAGAGCCTGTAAAGGATGAGATAAGGGCTGAGGTCCTCATAAAGCTTGGAGACAATGTTACAACAGATGATATAATGCCTGCAGGTTCCCAGATACTGCCGTTCAGATCAAATATCCCGGCAATCTCAGAGTATGTCTTCTACAATATTGAGCCAACCTTTGCAGAGAGGGCCAGAAAGGCAAAGGAGCATGGTGGCGGGATAATCATGGGGGGTGAAAACTATGGACAGGGCTCCTCAAGGGAGCATGCCGCCATTGCGCCAATGTATCTTGGCATCCAGGCAGTGATTGCAAAGTCTTTTGCAAGGATTCACAGGGCAAACCTTATAAACTTCGGGATACTTCCCCTGATATTCACCAACCCCGGGGATATGGATAAAACAGACGAGGGGGATGTGTTAAGCATTACCGGAGTCGGGAGCTCCCTCATCACCAACCAGGAATACAGGGTAAATAACATTACAAAGGGCCTGGAGTTTACCGTCTTCACTGACCTGAGTGAGCGTGACCGTGTCCTCCTGCTTTCAGGAGGACTGCTGTCCTTTGTGAAAAAACAGCTATCTTAATAAAACATACCGAATCCAGTGATGAAAGGTTGTTGGAAGCGATATGATTGAGGCTTTTTATATCTGGATCCGGGTGAATATAAACCTTGATTAAGGAAAGCATAAGGAGAGTAATTGAAAAAATTCATTTTCGATACCTTGATATACGGTTCATCAAGCTCCGGCCTTTAATCTGACAGGCAAAAGGTTTCAGACTGTATTAATGAATTTTCATCGAGTTAATGAATTTTTTCAATTGCTCTCCTTATGCCGACAGGGGTGAAACTTCAGATTGAATTTAGAGGTAACCATGCTTGATACATTAAAAAGAGTTTTTGGTTTTCAGGCCTTCCGTCCGAACCAGGAAGAGATTATAAAGAATATCCTGAAGGGCAGGGATGTTTTTGCTGTAATGCCTACAGGGGGCGGAAAATCGCTCTGCTATCAATATCAATTACCAGCAAAGATAATGCAGGGGACAGTGGTTGTTATAAGTCCCCTTATCGCCCTGATGAAGGACCAGGTTGATGCTGCACTGGAAAACGGCATCTCCACAGCCCTTATAAACAGCTCTCTCAAACCCAGGGAGATGTCCGAAGTTTATCAAAGGCTGAGAAATCATGCCCTGGAGCTCCTCTACATTGCACCTGAACGCTTTGCAATGCCTGATTTCATTGAGACACTGAAAACCATACCTGTCTCCCTTTTTGCCATAGACGAGGCACATTGCATCTCTGAGTGGGGACACGACTTTCGCCCTGACTACCTGAGACTCTCCAGTATTACCAGCGTCTTCCCAAACATTCCGGTTGCAGCCTTTACAGCCACTGCCACCCCCGGAGTTCAGGAAGATATTATCAGCAGGATCGGCCTCAGATCACCATATACGGTGCGTGCCTCATTTAACCGTCAGAACCTCTTTTATCAGGTAACAGGAAAGACTGCTGTAGAATCACAGATACTGGAATTCCTTGCTGATCATACTGATGAGTCCGGCATCATTTACTGCACTACACGTGACTCTGTTGTCAAAACGGCTGATTTTCTGACAGCCAACGGCATTAAGGCCCTGCCCTACCATGCAGGGTTGACGCCTGAGCAAAGGAAGAGGAATCAGGAGGCCTTCAGCAGGGATGAGTTGACGGTAATTGTGGCAACAATCGCCTTTGGTATGGGGATAGACAAGTCAAATGTCCGTTTTGTCATCCATGCTGACTTGCCGAAGAATATCGAGAGCTATTACCAGGAGACAGGACGAGCCGGTCGTGACGGTGAGCCAGCCTGGTGCACACTCTTCTTCAGCAGGGGAGACATCCCGAAAATCAGATACTTTATTGATCAGATGCCCGAAGACAAGGAACGGACAATCGCCACTGAGAAACTGAATCAGATGGCAAGGTATGCATCACATAATGTCTGCAGGCGCAGACACCTGCTTGGATATTTTGGCGAGGAATACGGAGACGAAAATTGCGGCGCATGCGATATTTGCACCGGCACTGTTGAAAAGGTTGACGTTACGATTGATGCTCAGATACTGATGTCCGCCATGTCAAGGACTGGTCAGCGCTTCGGAATCAGGCATATCATTGATATTGTTACAGGAGCCAATACAAAGCGTATCCGGGAGCTTCAGCACAACACCATAAAGACATACGGGGCAGGCAGTCACAAGGATAAAAACCACTGGAGATTCCTTGTTGATGAACTCCTTGCCCAGGACGTTATACGCCAGGACGGTGATCAGTATCCGGTACTGAAACTTACGGAAAAGGGTCAAAACATACTCTACGGAAAAGAGAAACTTACGGCATTGAAAAGGGAGGAGACAAAGACAAGCCGCCGGAACGTGAAAGACGATGAATTCAAGCCCTTTGATAAGGACCTCTTCAAAAGACTCAGGGTTTTGCGTAAAACCCTTGCCGAAGAGCAGCAGGTACCTCCGTATATAATATTTTCAGACCGGAGTCTTCACGAGATGTGCAGGTATTATCCCGCAACTCTGGCGGCTATGAAAAGGATCAGCGGGGTAGGGGATACCAAGCTTGAACGCTACGGAGACGATTTCGTAATGGAGATACAGGAATACCTGAACGAAAACCCAGGCATCCAGCTTCCTGATAAGGAATATCCTGCCTCACCTGTCAATCCGTTACAGAAAAAGACAAAAGGGGAGACCGTTGAAAAGACATATGAGCTTTTCAGTGAGGGCCTGTCAGTAGAAGTAATTGCAGAAAGACGTAATCTCTCGATATCTACAATCACAGGGCACCTGGAACAACTGATAAGGGATGGCCGTGACATTGACATAGACCGTATCGTTGACCCCGCAAGGCGCAATAGCGTGGAAAAGCTTTTTTTGACCCTCCAGGTCTGGAACCTGAGGCCTGTTGTCGAACATTTTAATGGTACGGTAAGCTTTGAAGAGGCAAAAATTATAAGGGCCTCTCTGCTGCGCAAACAGGCAAATTTATAAAATATGATATATAATATAAGTAACAGCAGTATTTGCGGCAACCAAAACTCACGAAGACTTACTGTCAAAATTCCTACAATAAAACAGAACAACCCGAAACCAGCAATAAATGGTTGTTGGAAGCAACATTATCAGAATCAGAGGAGGAAGAAAAAATGAAAAACATAGGAAAGATTCTGTTTGCAGTGCTGGTAAGTCTACTGGTTTTAGGATTTGCAGGCACAAGTTTTGGCCAGGGTCCTTTTGTAAAAGACGAGATTGTCGTTAAATTCAAGCCCGGGGTCTCTGAGGAAACGATAAAAGGAATAAACCAGAGGCAAGGCACAGCGGTCTTTTACGTAAGCAAGCAGGGAAAATTCAGCCGTCTCAGGGTCCCTGCCGGAAAGACCGTTGAGGAACTGGTGGATATTTACAATAAAAACCCCTATGTTGAATATGCAGAACCAAACTACATCGCCCAAGCATTCTGGATTCCCAACGACCCTTTATACCCCTACCAATGGAACTTCTACAATGACAAGTATGGTGGAATCAATGTGGAATCTGCCTGGGAAGTTAATACAGGGGACAGCAGTGTGGTAGTAGCGGTAATAGACACCGGAGTGGCTTATGAGGACTATATTGACACAGCTGCAAGAGGAAGGAACAGGACTGTAACCTATGAACAGGCGCCTGACCTTGCTGAAACAAATTTCGTACCCGGTTATGATTTTGTCAATGACGACTCTCACCCCAATGACGACGAAGGGCACGGCACCCATGTTACGGGTACCATAGCCCAGAGCACAAACAATAATATAGGCGTGGCAGGAATAGCCTTTAATACCTCCATTATGCCGGTAAAGGTCCTGGACAGCAGGGGGTCCGGCACCTATACCGACATTGCAGATGGAATCTATTTTGCCGCCAACAACGGTGCAGATATAATCAGTATGAGCTTAGGAGGATCCAGTGCATCCATTACCATGGAAGAGGCACTTGCTTATGCTTACAACAAAGGAGTAACCATAGTGGCTGCAGCCGGTAATGATGGTACTGATGTTATCAGCTATCCTGCTGCATATAATGCTTACGTCATCGCAGTAGGCGCTACCCGTTACGACGAAACGCTGGCTTATTATTCCAACTACGGCCCTGACCTGGATATTGTTGCTCCTGGAGGAGATACAAATGTAGATCAGAACGGCGATGGATTCGGAGACGGAATCCTTCAGCAGACCTTTGGCAGCAGCCCAACAGATTGGGGTTATTTTTACTACCAGGGCACATCCATGGCCACTCCGCATGTTGCCGGGGTTGCCGCCCTTGTAATTGCTTCAGGTGTTACAGGGCCGGATAATGTCAGACAAGTCCTGCAGAGTACTGCCAAGGATCTGGGGGCGCCGGGTTGGGATGCGACTTATGGATGGGGAAGAGTGGATGCTGCAGCAGCGCTGGGATACACAGCAGAGCCGGTTCATAATGTTGCAGTAACGAAGATCACTGCACCTGCCTCTGCACTCTCAGGTGACACGGTATCTATTAACGTAACCGCGGCAAACCCCGGAGATTTTTACGAAACCTTCACATTAACTCTGACCGATGTCACAGACGGCGTGGAGATAGGCTCCAGATCAATTGCCCTGACTTCAGGGGCCTCAACAACAGAGACCTTTTACTGGGATACCCTCAATGCCACCCCCGGAGACCATCTACTGAAGGCCAGCGCCTCAGTAGTTGCAGGGGAGACAAACACCTCTGATAACTCAAAAACCGTTACGGTTACCATTACCACCAACATTGTTGAGCCGCCTTCCATGCACATAGCAAGTATTGACATGGCCCTGCAGACAACATCAAGAAGGAACATCACCTCAGCACTGGCGACTGTCACCGTTGCAGATGCCAATGGGGCTCCGGTTGCAGGAGCAACAGTCTCCGGTTACTGGAGCGGGGCCACATCTGATTCTGACTATGGCACAACAGATGCGGCAGGGAAAGTAACCCTGGTCTCCGACGGGGTAAGAAGACCGGCAAGCGGAACAACCTTTACCTTCACTGTAAGCAATGTAACACTGAACGGCTGGATATATAACCCCGATGCCAACAATGAGACGAGTGACTCCATAACCGTTCCATAGAAGAGAGGATCACTCCAGATCCCGCCGCCGTCGAATTATCATTCAGCCCGCGGCGGCGGGGTCAGGCTTTTCTACTGAACTGCTGCCCTGCGAATTCTACGTATTACAAGTACGACAAGGATCATTCCGGCTGCAATTGCAGCTCCGGGATATTTTATACCGTAAACCAGTGGCGTCAATGCCAACCTTGTACCCGCCCTCAGGCCCTCATGCTCTCTTATGTAGTCAGCTACCGGCGGAGAATACCTGTAGTAGAGCCTCACAAACTTCCTTCCAATAACATTGGGAACCTCAAATCTGAGATCTAAAACCCGGAATCTGAAATCCGGAATCAGCCACCTGTCCCTGAAATCCCTTAAAACCTTAACATTCGGGTCAAGGTAACTGCCATATGCTGCTGTTGCAATAAAGCAGTCCCAGTTATCACCGGCTGCCCCCGCCAAACCTTTCAGGGGTACCTCTGCATCAGGGGTATCAGGATCATTGGATGGTATAACAAGGGTTGCCTGCTTTAATCCATATGATGTAGCTGCAAAAATCAGAGCAACCTCACAGTTTTCCCGGGGCGCTATGGTCAGATTTGAACACTCATCCTGCCGTATAACAAAATCCTGCATATCTCTACCTTGAATGCTGATCGTGCCTGTCACCAGAGGTGTTTGCCCTGAGTTGGTAACAGTTAAGTTTCGGGATAGAGGGTTATCACTCAACTCAACGATTCCAAAATCAATTGATGATGGATCAACTGATATATTTGGATACACTGTAAGGGTTGCCGTCATGTTTAATTGGGGAGGACTGATTGCAGTTACGTCAGCTATATTGCTCAGACCGCTATATAAGTGACTGGACGGAGTGCTGGTGCTTGTAAAAGCCGTATTATTCGTAGAGCCGGGATAGAGGTCGCCGTCATCCCCGCTGTTCTTGCCCCTTTCAAGGTCCCACAGACCATCGGCCTGCACGAGTGAAACCCTGTAATGGTTTTTCGAACAGTCAGCGGGTGGAGAACATTCAATGTTATTGTCTGGCCTGCTCTCATCTATATGCCATATGGCAAGTCCCTCTCCCGGCAATCCCTCATCAAAAGTACCACCTACACGATACCGGTTTTCAACCAGAAAATATTCGCCGCCGGCAGCCGGACTCCCTGGAAGAAGCTGATACACATCAGCACCTGTAGCCACAGCATCTATAAACTCATTACTAAGGCTGTCTGTAACCATGGTTGGAGTAACCCAGCCAAGACGGTATTTGCTCCATGCTGACATATGGGCAGGGGTATCCCCAAGGGTTGACACATAGTTCCATGTCCCGGCACCCATTAACCCCCACTTGCCTATTCCTGAGGAACTGCCGTCTGTGTCGTAAAGGTCCGGCAATCCCAGGGCATGGGCGTACTCATGGGTAAAAACACCTATCGTTGACTGTACTACCGAAGGAGTGGACTGATAAAGCTCCGGCATGATGATGTAGTCGTTAACAATATAACCGTCCGGACAGTCCGCATCCGAATCGCCCGTGACATAGGAACCGTAGTTACTGTATCCGGAGTTGCGGGCACTGGCGAGATCCCAGCTATGGGACCAGATATCTGTCGAGGATTCACCAACCTCCTCACCGGTACCCTGGTGGACTATTCCCACCACATCCACGTAACAGTTCCCGTCTGAATCATAGGCGGAAAAATCGACCGTAGTGTCTGCTGCCACAACAGCCTCGTAAACAAGGTCTCCGGGCCATTTATCCCACCCTTTCACATCATTGGCCCCATAGTAGTCATGCGTATTTGCTGCCGTGTACCATCCCACAACACCACCTGACGGGCCAGGAGATATGCTGAAGGCACCGTATGAGACCTCCTCATAGTAGTCCTTCATGCTCTTGTTTCCGGTACCGAAAAGCAGGATATCAAAATCCAGCGTGTTGTATGTCGTTGTTGTATTATTAAAGTTCACGAGGATAACAGGGATATTCGCCGTCCCTGAGGGAGGCACCACTCTTTGAGGCGTATCGGCAGAGTTTACAGACTCATCCTGCGAGGTTTCCAGAACGGCATTTTTGGCCGGCCTGATGCGTATCTTTAACCCAACAGGGAGTCCAATCTCAACAACCCGGGAAGAGGCCGCAAGCCTTCCCTTGCCGTCTGTCATGGCATAAATCCAGTTTCCGGTAACCTTATCCCGGATAATAGTATACCCTTCTAACGTCTCCCAGCCGTGTGACCATTTATCACCCCACTGCCGGGCAGGAAACTCTGTTCCATCACCCTGTCTGAGAATTTGCTCAACCGGGGCAGCCACAACCGCTCCGGACTCCTCCATCCACAGGAGTCCGATTAGAAAACAGACCTGAAATACACAGAAAACAACTCTAATTAATCCTGTCCTCATCTCATCTCTATATCCCTTACCCAAAAGAGACCTCCCCGCTCATCACCCCTGAACTGAACCCTTGCCCGCACCTTCCTGCCAAACAACTGCGGAGGTAGTTTCTCCTTTGTATAAAAAGGGACATCCTTACCAATCTTGTCCCTGAGGAAATCCGGCCCATTACCAGCAGACTTGGTCGTCTCAATGTATATGGTTATTCTGTAAAGGACCTGTTCAGGCTGAATACCAGCCAGCCTTGATGAAACAATTGCATACTC
>JAADGU010000026.1 GCA_013152195.1 Nitrospirota bacterium | reverse complement strand
ATACCTTTTCCGGCCTTCATTTTTTACTTGACATTAGCCCCAATCTTTAATATTATTAAGAGGTGGGAGAATGTGGTAAAAGGTGGTGAAACGTGCCGGGATTTGCGGGTAAATATTATTACAGTGTTGATCCAAAGGGACGGGTAATGATTCCAGCCCCTTACAGGTCGATACTCCTCAGTAATTATAGCCCAAAACTCTATATTACCACTGCGGCCTTTGACAAATGCCTTTACCTCTATCCCTTTGAGGAGTGGCAGAGGTTTGAAGAACGGGTGAGGTCTCTGCCTCAGATGAAGGAGTCGGTGAAGTGGCTGATGAGGAGGGTTGTGGCCTCTGCTCATGAGTGCGAGATGGACAAGCAGGGGAGGATTCTTATACCTGCATCCCTCAGGACGGATACTGATATTAATGGTGAGGTAGCGGTTGTCGGGCAGTTTGACAAGATGGAACTCTGGAACAAGAAGGAATGGGATAAGGTTGTTAATCCTGCAAAGATAGACAGAAAGGTAATGGAGGAGGAACTTGCATCCCTTGGGATGTGAGGATGGGCAATAGAATATTGACAAATGGCAAATGACAAATGACAAATACAGAACATATTCCCGTCCTTACCCAGGAGCTGATGGCCCTGCTGAATCCGGTTATCAATGGTGTATACCTGGATGCAACTCTTGGTGGTGGTGGACATACAAGGGAATTGCTCAAAAGGCTGGGACCGGAGGGCGTTGTCATTGCCATGGACAGGGACGAAGAGGCCCTTGAGAGGGCAGCGATTGAAATAAATGATCCGAGGGTAAGGTATGTACACGGGAGTTTTTCCGATATGGCAGACAAGTTAATGGCCATGGGTTATCACGAAATAGACGGAGTTATTATGGACCTTGGGCTTTCCATGACACAGATGAAGGATGCCAGCCGCGGGTTCAGCTTTAATTCAGGGGAGCCCCTTGATATGAGGATGGACAGGGATTTGCCGGTAACAGCAGGTGAAATTGTTAGTAGATGGAGCGAACGTGATATAGAGAGGATCCTCAGGGAATACGGTGAGGAGAGGAAGGCCTTGCAGATAGCAAGGGAAATCGTGAAGCAGAGGAAGAGAGAGAGGATCGAGACATGTTTGCAGTTAGCCGCCATTGTTGAGAGGGTATACAGAAAGCGTGGAAGGACGCATCCGGCTACAAAGACTTTTCAGGCATTGAGAATTGCTGTAAATGACGAGCTGAACCAACTGTCAGAGGGGCTGTCAAATGCCCTGAAGATATTGAAGCAGGGAGGGCGTCTCTGTGTAATAACCTATCACTCTCTTGAGGACAGGATTGTGAAGAGATTTATACTTGCTGCCGAGAGGCAGGAAGGGACTCTGGTAAGGCTTAACAAGAAGCCGATAGTCCCTCTCAGGGATGAACAGAGGAGAAATCCCTCTTCAAGGAGTGCGAAACTAAGGGGGGCGGAGAAGCTATGATTTACAGAAAGAGAAGGAGTCTCCTTGGCTGGCTTGTCAAACCGTTGCTGGTTGTCGTTGCCGTTTTTCTTCTTTTCTCCATTGTCTGGCTTCGTTCAAATGTTACGGCTTTCGAGTACGAGCTGGGACAGTTACAGAAGCAGAAGGCCAACCTGATAAAGGAGAGGAGGGAACTGATTGCAAAGAGGGCCCAGATAGCCTCCATGAAGAAGATCCAGTATGTAGCCGGCAAAAAGATGGGTCTTGTTTATCCTGACAGGAAAAGGGTTTTCTTTGTTAAGAGCGATCGTGGTCCTACACCATACACGGCTGGTCTGAGGAAGAGGTAAAGCCCGGGATTGCGGGAATGACAATGACTATTGACTAATGACTGTAATGTAGCAAGGGTGCCCCTTACATAAGGGGAGTGGGAAGTAGAAGGTGAGTTAACTTTATCAGCTTGCAGGCCAGTAAACTTACCTGTTGGCTATTAAGGGGAGTCGGGGGATGAAAAGACGTCCACTTATTATAGCTACGGTGATCGCAGTCGGATTTCTGATAATTTTTGCCCGGCTTGCTGAACTAATGCTGTTTGATCATGAGAAGCTCCTGAGACTTGCAACAATACAGCATACTAAGGGACAGAAAATCCTTGTAAGAAGGGGCGGGATATATGACCGCAGAGGCCGGGAACTGGCTGTAAGCCTCGATCGCTTCACTCTTTACGGGGATCCTTCCATGATTGATTCCCCTGAATATGTTGCTCGGAAACTCAGTAAGGTTATAAAGACCAAAACGTCCATTCTCAGAAATAAACTGAAGGAAAAAAAGAAAAGGTATGTGTCGCTTGCACGAAGGGTCTCACCTGAACAGGCAGTAGCAGCACTGAGGCTGAAACTTAAAGGTATAGGTGTCGAGCCGGATTCAGAGAGATTTTACCCCAAGGGCTTTCTTGCCTCCCATGTCCTGGGTTTTATTGATATTGACAATCGTGGCCGGGAGGGTGTGGAGAAGAGGTATGACAGCTCCCTTGCAGCTGATGGCGGAAAGGTTTACCTTGCCAGGGATGCCCGCGGTAACATACTTTACAGGGGCGATAAGTATGAGTCGGTAGGTAACAGTATTGTGCTCACCATTGATGAAGGGTTACAATATATTGTTGAGTCGGAGCTTGAGAGTGCGGTTAAGAAGTGGAAGTCCCAATCAGCCACTGCAATAATGATGGACCCTCATACCGGAGAGATACTTGCCCTTGCTAACAGGCCGACCTTTGATCCGAACAGTCCCGGTGCATACAGGGCAGCCAATAGGCGGAACAGGGCCATTACAGACCTTTATGAGCCTGGTTCAACCTTTAAGATCGTTATGGCTGCTGCTGCCCTTGAGGAAAAAATGGCAACGCTGAATACAAGGTTTGACTGTTCTGAAGGAGAGATAGAAGTTGGGGGTAAAAAGATAAGGGATACCCATAAGCACGGGGTGCTTACCCTGAAGGAGATAATCCAGAAATCGTCAAATGTGGGTGCTGTAAAGATGACACTCAAGCTTGGCCCCGAAAGGTTTTATAAATATGCGAAGGTTTTTGGTTTTGGAAACAGGACAGGGATTGACCTTACCGGAGAGGTGTCAGGTGTTGTAAAGCCCCCGCAGCGCTGGTCCGGAACGACTATCGGGGCTATGGCAATAGGGTATGAGGTGCTGGTATCGCCCCTCCAGGTGCTGAGGGCATATTCTGTGATTGCCAATGGGGGTTATCTGGTAAAGCCCTATGTGGTTGCAAAGACCCTTGGTCCTGATGGCAGGGTGCTGCAGCAGGAAGACAGGTCTGAGCGGGTGAGAGTTATTTCAGGAGAGACGGTAAAGCGCCTGCGGGAGGCCTTTGTAACAGTTACTGAAGAAGGTGGCACTGCACCGAGGGCGTCTGTTTATGGTAATACGGTTGCAGGGAAAACAGGGACATCACGGATGATTGATCCCCGCACAGGCAGGTATTCCCGGAGGGATTTTGTGAGCTCCTTTGTCGGTTTTGTCCCTGCTGATGACCCGTTGTTTGCCCTTATCGTGGTTATATGGAAACCGCGAGGAGAATATTATGGGGGACAGGTGGCCGCGCCTGTCTTCAGGGCCATAGCCGAGAAGGCCCTTACGTACAGGTTTATACCTATGGAAGACAGGGGAGACAATAATATACTGGTGATGGGGCAGCCCGTCAGGGGCGGGCGGGAGAGTCAGGATTTTTGATTGTATGGTTATGAGACTGGGGAAACTTATAGAAGGATTGATGCCGGTAACCGTTTCAGGTGACTGTGTTATTGAAGGACTTTCCTGCGATTCAAGGAATGTCGGAGAGGGAGACCTCTTTTTTGCTGTGAGGGGTGAGCATTTTGATGGCAATGAGTTCATTGAAGACGCCCTGATGAGAAGAGCAGGGGCCATTGTATCCGAAAGCCCCTTATCCCTGTCATTGGATGTCCCGTATGTGCAGGTACAGGATATATACACTGCCATGGCAGGCATTGCCGACAGGTTTTACGGCCACCCCTCTGGAAAGCTTTCCGTTACAGGGATTACCGGCACCAATGGCAAGACAACGACATCTTACATACTCCACACAATCCTGTCAGCTGACGGTGCAAGGGCAGGCCTGCTCGGCACTATAAAATATGTCCTTGGCAGCCAGGAGTTAAGGGGCAGGTTTACCACCCCGGAAGCGCTGGATTTTCAGAGGATGCTTGCGGATATGCATGACAGAGGCATAACCCATGCAGTAGTCGAGGTTTCATCACATGCTCTCTCGCTGAAAAGGGTTGACTTTACGGAATTTGATGTTGCTGTATTTACAAATCTTACAAGGGATCACCTCGATTTTCATGGAGATATGGAGGCATATTACAGGGCCAAACGAAGGCTCTTCCTGGAACTTGCCCGGCACGCTGCAGTGGTTAATATAGATGATCCCTATGGCAGGAGGCTGGTTAAGGAGAGCAGGGAAGGCCCGGCTCAGGAGGCAGACTTTAGCATCATAACCTGTGGTATTGACAGTGATGATGCCGAGCTTCGGGCAGTTGAGATAAAGGAAGGGTTTGAAGGCCTTGATTTCACCGTGATGTATGGCCAGGAAGTGTTTCATGTCAGTTCTCCACTGCTTGGTGTAACAAATATATATAACATTCTGTCCGCCATCGGGGCCTCTGTTGCCCTGGGGATAGAGTGGGAGCGGATAGTTGAAGGCGTGAGACAGTGCAGCGGTGTAGAGGGCAGGATGGAGCCTGTAAAGGCTGGTCAGGATTTTCTTGCTGTTATCGACTATGCACATACTCCTGATGCCCTTCAAAAGGTGTTGGAGACGCTCAGGAGGCTGGCCAAAGGCCGAATTATAACGGTCTTTGGCTGCGGGGGTGACAGGGACAGGGGAAAGAGGCCGGAGATGGGAAGGATTGCAGCTGAACTCAGTGACACGGCGATTGTTGCCTCGGACAACCCGAGAACCGAGGACCCTGTTGGTATAATTGATGACATAATAGGGGGAATGAAAAAGGGAGAGTATATTATTGAGCCTGACAGAAACAAGGCCATTAAGGAGGCTGTCAGGATTGCAGGTCCTGATGATGTTGTGCTCATTGCAGGAAAGGGACATGAGGAGTATCAGGAGATAAGGGGAGTGAGGTATCCCTTCAGTGACAGGGAGATTTTGAGAGAGGCGATCAGGGGATTGACGATTGAGGATTGACTGCTCAAGGCTGTCTCTCGCAAAGGCGCAAAGGTCGCAAAGATTAGGGGATTGACCATTGACTAATGATAAATAACAGGGATTGAGGAAGATTAGGGGATGAGCAGATATACATTGACAGAGATACTGGAGGCAACTTCAGGCAGGCTTATACTCAGAGGGGCCGATGCCTTTAGTGGTGTTTCCATAGATTCAAGGACAATAAAGGATGGGGATCTATTTGTTGCATTGAGGGGAGAGAGGTTTGACGGACACCTGTTTGTTGACGAGGCACTGAAAAAGGGTGTGGGAGCCATTGTGAGCTATCCCCCTGTAGTTCCAAGGGGAAGGAGTATTATCCATGTGAGTAATACCTTGCGGGCCCTTCAGCGGATAGCCCGTTACAGGCGGCTGAGCAGGCAGGTGACTGTTGTAGGTGTGACAGGCACTAACGGCAAGACAACAACAAAGGAGATGATAGCCGCAGTTCTTGATGGACGGTACAAGGTACTAAGCAGCCGGGGGAATCTTAATAACCAGATCGGGCTTCCACTCTGCCTTACTGACCTTGATGACCACGATATGGCAGTTCTGGAAATGGGTGCAAGCAGGTCAGGTGATATACGGGAACTGTCAGATATTGCCAGGCCTGATATCGGGGTGATAACCAACATAGGACCTGCACATCTTGACGGGTTCGGTTCCCTTGAGATAGTGCGTGAGACAAAGTATGAGATACTTGATTTTGTGAAGACCGCGGTTCTTAATGCCGATGACCCTAACATCAAGGACGTCCCCGGGCAGTGCAGGGTTGTTACCTTTGGCATGAATCAGGAAGCAGATGTCCGGGCGGATAATATTGTACATGAAGAGGGGGAGCTAAGTTTCAGGGTGCATCTGAAAGAGGGCGACTCTTTTGATATAAGACTCAGGGTCTTCGGGTTATTCAATGTTTACAATGCCCTTGCCGCAGTGGCTGTATGCCGGCTGCTGGATGTGCCTGTAGATATCATCAGTGCGTCTCTCGGTGAGTTTGGAGGTGTGCCGATGAGGCTTGAACTGAAGGAACTGAAAGGTGCACTGGTTATAAGTGACCTTTACAATGCCAACCCTGCTTCAATGGAGGAGGCGGTAAAGGAGCTGGTCAGGCTCAGAAGGGGCCGTGCTGTGGCGGTTCTTGGTGACATGCTTGAGCTTGGCCCTTATGGGGAGCAGGCCCACAGAAAGCTTGGCAGGTGGCTTGCCACACTGAATGTGGATGTGCTCATTGCAGTAGGGGATCTGATGTCTTACACATGTGAGGAGTTTTCAGCAGGGAACGGCAATTTAAAGGCCTTGCATGTCAGAGACCCGCAGGAGGCGCGCGAAATACTGTTGGGTATGGTCGGTAAGGAGGATACGGTCCTGATAAAAGGCTCAAGAGGAATGAGGCTGGAGAGGGTACTGGAAAATTAATGTTATACGAACTTCTATACGGCCTCTCAGTGAATACTATTTTCCGTTCAATGTATTCAGATACATTACATTCAGGACCGTTCTTGCTGCAATCACGGCTTCCCTGCTGACATTCATGCTGGCGCCTTTTGTGATTGCGAGGCTCAGGAGTTTCAGTCTGACGCAGCAGATAAGAGAGGACGGACCAAAGACACATATCTCAAAGGCCGGTACCCCGACCATGGGGGGTATCCTGATACTTGCCAGCATTCTATTGACGGCTTTATTGTGGATGGATCTTAAAAACCCATATACCTGGGTGTTGATTGCCGCTACTTCCGGCTTTGGTTTTATAGGCCTGGCGGATGATTACCTCAAGGTCGTCAGGAAAAATCACAAGGGCCTGAGGGCATGTTACAAGTTTGCCTTTCAGATAGCCCTTGCCTCGGCTATCAGCCTTTTCCTGTATCATAATCCCCTTGACCCTTACAGCACAAAACTGAGTGTGCCTTTTTTCAAGAGATTGCTTATTGACCTGGGTGTTTTTTATATTCCCTTTTCTGTATTTGTTGTTGTCGGATCATCAAATGCAGTTAATCTCACTGACGGTATAGACGGTCTTGCCATAGGGCTTGTTGCCATTGCAGCCCTTGCAAGCGGTGTCCTTGTCTATGTCAGCGGTCATGTCCGGCTTGCCCAGTATCTGCAGGTACTCTATCTCCCGGGCACAGGGGAGCTTGCGGTCTTCTGTGGTGCAATGTTCGGTGCTGCCCTGGGTTTTCTATGGTACAATGCCTACCCTGCAGATGTGTTCATGGGGGATGTGGGTTCCCTGGGGCTCGGTGGCGCCCTCGGTACACTTGCTGTAATAACCAAACATGAGATTGTCCTTGCCATGGTCGGCGGGATATTTGTAGTGGAGACAATCTCTGTCATACTCCAGGTGCTATCGTTCAAGCTTACAGGCAGGCGGGTCTTTAGAATGGCCCCCATCCACCACCATTTTGAGGTAAAGGGATGGCCTGAGCCAAAAACAGTTGTAAGGTTCTGGATAGTCGGGATTATCCTGGCCCTGCTGAGCCTGTCAACTCTGAAACTGAGGTGAGTCCGTTGAAGAATGTTGAAGATAAAAACAACCATTATCCCGGGTCCAGAGACAAGGGGTCTAAAGGAGAGAGATGATAAACCCTTCACTCATTCTCGATGGACATCGTGTCCATCTCCGAGGTAATTTCGCAACTCACCATCCAGGTGAATTTACTGCGAAATTAAAACCGTTCAGGGTTTATCATCTCTCTCCGTTACATTACCCGACGCTGTTTTGTCGCTGGATCCGGAATGATATTGCTTACAGATGAAATTAACTGATACGGGGTCTTATTAAATTGTCAATAGTCAATCATCAATCGTCAATTAAATCCAGCCGGGTGCTGGTTGTCGGTCTTGGGCGAAGTGGCCTTGCTGCGCAAAACTGCTCCACTTCCTCGAGGCTGAAGTGACTGTAACGGATACCAGGGACAGGGAAGTGCTTTCACAAACCCTCAAAAACCTTCCCGGTGATATAAGGGTTGAGACGGGTGTCCATTCTCCTGTTCTTCTTGAGGATACGGATATGGTGGTGGTAAGTCCCGGCGTTTCCCTGAATCAGCCCTTTTTTGACCTGGCCAGGGAACGGGGGGTTGAGGTGATAGGTGAGATAGAGCTTGCCTTCAGGGTGTTAAGGCCCTACGGTATACCATGGGTGGCCATTACAGGCACTAACGGCAAATCAACCACGACCACCCTGATTGACATGATGTTAACCAGGGGAGGCTTTAGAGTGATTACAGGCGGAAACCTTGGCACTGCAATAACAGAGGAGGTTTTGAGGTGCCTGAAGGATGACACGGCAGGGGATGTGGAGTATGTAGTTGTTGAGGTCTCCTCTTTCCAGCTTGAAAGCATACGGGAATTTGCCCCGTCTCTGGCATCCATCCTGAACATTACCCCGGACCACCTTGACAGATATAAGGATATGGACGGCTATATTGAGGCAAAGACCGGGATTTTCAGGAATCAGACCAGTGATGACTGTCTCATACTGAACCTTGATGACCCGCTTGTCAGGGAACTCGGCCCTCATGCGCCCTCTGAGGTCTTTTATTTCTCCGGGCAGGGGAATCCGCTGACAAGTAGGGGCGGGGTTACCCCGCCCATTCCGCGGGGTGCTTATCTGAGGGATGGCTGGCTCTGTATTAATGCTGACGGGAAAGAGGACAGGATTATAAGGGTTGAGGATGTAAGGATAAAGGGTATCCATAATATAGAGAATGCACTTGCTGCCTCTCTTAATGCATTCCTTTGCGGTGTGGATTTGGATGTGATCAGGGATGTGCTTTCAGAGTTCAGGGGACTTGAGCACAGGATGGAGCTTGTGGAGGAGATAGAAGGTGTAGGGTTTTACAATGACTCGAAAGGGACCAATATTGGCTCGGTTATAAAGTCGCTTGAGGGTTTTCAGGATGGTGTCATCCTTATCCTCGGCGGCAGGGACAAGGGCAGTGACTTCACTCCACTGAGGGAATATATGAGGGGAAGGGTGAAGGGGCTTGTGGTTATTGGTGAGGCACGGGAGAAGATACTCGGACAGCTTGGTGGTGTTGCAGACACTTTAGAGGCTGAAGATATGGCCGATGCAGTTGCAAAGGCATATTCCATGGCTGGGGCAGGGGATGTGGTGCTCCTGTCTCCCGGATGTGCGAGTTTTGATATGTTTAAGGATTTTGAACAGAGGGGAGAGGTTTTTAAGGAATCTGTAAGCAGGCTGAAGAAGGTGTTGGTTGTTTAGGAATAGTAATGCAGAGTGTATGGGTACAGGGTTTTCACTCATTCTCGTCCCGACATCCAGTCGGGACTCCGAGGTAAACATCACACCTCACCATCCAGGTGAGGGTAATGTGATGTTTAAAACCGTTCAAACCCTGCACCCATACACTCAGCAGAATTTGTTTTGTAAGGTTATATTTGGGAGTTATCAAGACAATGATAGATAATAAAGAGCTGATGATGGAGAGTAAAGAGAACAGGAGAGCCGACAGGTGGTTGCTCTTTATTGTCCTGCTCCTCTCTTTTACAGGTGTGGTGATGGTGTACAGTTCAACAGCGCTACTGTCCATCTCGAAATCCGGGGGAATGATTGCCGGGGGCTCTGATTTACAGTTTGTCTATCTGAAGAAGCATGTCATGACCCTGGTTATAGCCATGGTTTCCATGTGGTTTTTCTACCGTATAAGCCCGGGTACATTAAGAAAGTGCTCCTATCCACTCCTTATTCTCTCATTACTGCTACTGCTCTGTGTATTTATTCCCGGACTTGGTGTGAAGATCAATGGGGCAACGAGGTGGCTGAGGCTCTGGCCGTCGACCTTTCAGCCGGCTGAGCTTGCAAAGTTCGCAATGGTCCTGTCCCTTGCGGTGTATCTTTCCTCACCCCGGTATAACAGGGACAGTTTTAAGGCGTTTATAAAACCCCTCATTGTAATGTTTGCCTTGCAGGGTATAATCATGATGCAGCCTGATTTCGGTGGGGCCTTTACCCTTGGGCTTATCACATTTTCCATGCTTTTTCTGGCAGGAACGAGGATGAAGTTTATACTCCTTGCGCTTGTCTCGTTGCTGCCTGTTGTGATTAAGCTCCTGATGGAGCCCTACAGGCTGGAGAGGCTTCTTACCTTTCTTAATCCCTGGAAAGATCCGTACGGTAGTGGCTTTCAGCTTGTGCAGTCTTTTATTGCCCTTGGCAGCGGGGGCCTGAAAGGTGTGGGGCTTGGTGAAAGCAGGCAGAAACTGAGCTTTCTGCCTGAGGTTAATACAGACTTTATCTTCTCCCTGATTGGTGAAGAACTTGGTTTGCTCGGAGTTGCCGTAGTACTGTGCCTCTTTATTGCCTTTTTTATCCGGGGTTTGAAGGTTGCGGGCAAGGCACAGAGTCCCTTTTCTTATTATGTGGCATTCGGGTTGACCATGATGATAACCATGCAGGCGTTGATAAATATGTCGGTTGTCACAGGGCTTGTTCCCACAAAGGGTTTGCCCCTGCCTTTTATAAGCTATGGCGGCTCATCACTGCTTGTTAATTTTATGGCAGCAGGCACGCTGTTGAGGATATCGAGGTCTGACCTGGAGCAGTACAGCCTCCCGAGTCGTGACATGCTGATAAAGAGGAGGGCGAGATTGAAGGCCCGCAGGCTCAGGAGGTCATCATTATGAGGGTTGTGATTGCAGGGGGGGGGACTGGAGGCCACCTGTACCCCGGGCTTGCCCTTGCCGAGGAGCTGAAGAAAAGAGACCCCCGAACAGAGATTGTGTTTATGGGCACAGGGCATGGGATTGAGGCAAGGGTTGTGCCGAGGGAGGGTTACACAATAAAGTTTATCCCGGCTGAGGGATTTGTGGGTGTCTCCCTTTTTAAAAAGGGCCGCTCCCTCTACAGGTTCATGCAGGCGCTGAAGGAGAGTTACGGTTATCTGAGGGAGATTCGTCCTGAAATAGTGGTTGGCTCAGGCGGTTACGCCTCTCTGGCGCCGCTTGTAATGGCATGGATGCTCTCCATCCCCACGATGCTGCTTGAGCAGAATACCGTTGCAGGAAGGGCAAACAGGTTGTTGGGCTATATTGTGAAGTCCATATGCATCACATATCAGGACAGTATGGCCTATTTCCCGAGAGAAAAAGTGCACCTTACGGGAAACCCGGTCAGAGAGAGAATTTTGAAGGGCAGCAAGTCGTCGGGTCTCAGGCTTTTTTCACTCGGTGGCGACCTCTTTACCATATTTATATTCGGAGGAAGCGCCGGGGCGGAATCAGTAAACAGGGCCATGATAGATGCCCTGCAGTATCTCCTTGACCTCAGGGAGGATATCCAGTTTCTTCATCAGACAGGGGAAAAAGACTTTGAAACAGTCAGGGATGCATACAGAAGTTATGGGTACACAGGGATGGTGACGCCTTTTATATATCAGATGCCGGAGGCATATGCTGTTGCAGACCTTGTTGTCTCAAGGTCAGGTGCAACTACGCTTGCAGAGATATGTGTTACGGGTAAGCCGTCGATACTTGTTCCCTACCCCTATGCGGCAGCAAACCATCAGGACAGGAGGTTAATGCCGGAAAACTTGAGAGGCTTGGTGCAGCAGTGATGGTTCGTAATATCGAGCTTAACGGAAAGAGGCTTTCCGGGGAGATAAGGAGGTTGTATAATGACCCCGAATTGAGGGAAAATATGAGGACAAAGGCCATGGGGCTGGGAAGGCCGGATGCAGTAAAGAGGATTGCAGATATAGCTTTAAGTCTGATTTCGCTGGAAAGGAGCAGGGAAGAATGTTTGAACAGTTCAGAGTAATACATTTTGTAGGAATCGGCGGGATCGGTATGAGCGGCATTGCAGAGGTGCTTCGAAACCTTGGCTATGAGGTTACCGGTTCCGATGTCAGGGAGTCTGATAATACGAGAAGGCTCAGAGAGATGGGGATTAAAATATATATAGGACACAGGCCTGACAATGTTGATAGCGCCCATGTTGTAGTAATCTCTTCTGCTGTCAGGGATGACAACATAGAGGTTTTGGAGGCACGTCTGAAATCCATACCTGTAATACCAAGGGCGGAGATGCTTGCGGAATTGGGGAGGCTTAAATACAGTATCCTTGTTGCAGGTGCACATGGAAAGACCACCACCACCTCCCTGATCTCTGCAATTGTATCCGGAGCAGGTCTTGATCCCACTGTTGTTATCGGAGGACGGCTTAAGGCCACAGGCTCAAATGCAAGGTTAGGACAGGGTGACTTTCTTATTGCAGAAGCAGATGAGAGTGACGGCTCTTTTCTCAAGCTGTCTCCAACCATAGCCCTGGCTACAAATATTGACAGGGAACACATGGATTATTTCAGGAGCATGGAGGCCCTCTGTAATGCCTTCAGAGAGTTCCTCGATAAGGTCCCCTTTTATGGCATATCAATACTCTCCATGGAGAACGCCTACCTGAGGAGGATTATGGGTGAGCTTCAAAGAAAATATATTACTTTTGGGTTTTCTCCCGAGGCTGACATCAGGGCCTGTGACGTTGGTGCCGAGGGCCTTGGCATGAGATTCAGGGTTGTTGACAGGGGGGAAGACCTCGGAGAGTTCAGGATACCCCTTGTTGGTGTTCATAATGTCCTTAATGCCCTGAGTGCAATCTGTGTTGCCTCGGAGCTGAGGATTAATGTGGATATAGTGAGGGAGGCCCTTGCAGGTTTCTCAGGGATTCAAAGAAGGTTTGAATTTAAGGGGGAGTTTTCAGGGGCAAAGGTCTATGATGACTACGGTCATCATCCTACAGAGATAAGGGCTACCCTTGGTTCGGTCAGCCGGGCGGTAAACGGGAGGTTTGTCGTTGTGTTCCAGCCGCACAGGTATTCAAGGACAAAAGAGTTGATGCAGGAATTTATTGATTCATTTAACGGGGTGGATGTGCTCTATCTTATGGATATATACCCTGCAGGTGAGAAGCCGATTAATGGTGTTAGCTCAGAACTCCTTTACAGGGAGATGAAGGGCCGGATAAGGGATGTCAGGTATATAAGGGAGAGGGGTGATATGGTGGCAGACATTGGTGAGGAACTGAAAGACGGAGACCTCCTTCTCACCCTTGGTGCCGGGGATGTATGGAAGGTGGGAGAGGAGATATTGGATAGCAGCAGGCAGTAACTGTATAATCAGTTAACGGCTTGATTGAGGGGGGAATAATGGTTCCGGATCAAAATTTAAAAGAAAGATTGAGTGAAGGGTTTAGCGGTGACATCCTGACTGATGTAATGCTCAGAGACCATACATCTCTGAGGATAGGTGGCAAGGCTGATTATCTCTTCATCCCCTCAGACCCCGTAAGCCTTCTGCGGCTTATTGATGCTCTTTCAGGAGAGGGTATCGGGTATGTCCTGATAGGTGGTGGAACGAACATCCTGGTGACGGATGACGGTCTGGAAGATGTGGTTATAAATATGAAGGCATTTCAGAGTCTGGAGAGAGTTGGTGACAGGGGTGCTGATAGTGGTGATAGTGGTGATGATGTTCGGGTTTTTGCCCAGGCAGGTCTTCCGCTGCAGAGGCTTGTATCATTTTGCAGGGAAGGCGGACTTTCAGGAATTGAAGGGCTTGTTGGAATTCCGGGGACAGTAGGGGGGGCGGTTTTTGGAAATGCCGGGTCCTATGGCTACGAAATTATGGATGTGGTGCAGAAGGTTACTGCTTTGAGGGGGGGCAGTATTGTGGTGCTGGACAGGGAGGATATAAACCCGACGTATCGTTCCGGCGGGTTCTCTCCGGATACTGTGATACTCGGAGTTCACATGCTGTTGAAGAGGGACGACAAAGGTACACTGCAGGACAGGATGAATGAATTTTTACAGATGAAGAAAAAGACGCAGCCCCTTGGAGAACGGTCAGCAGGCTGTATCTTCAAAAATCCCCCTGCTGAGTCTGCAGCGAGACTGATTGATGAGGCTGGTTATAAGGGAATGAGAATTGGGGATATTGAGATAAGCACTCTGCATGCAAACTTTTTTATAAATAAGGGACAGGGCAGTGCTGGAGACTTTCTTGCCCTCATGGATGCAGTTATTGAGGGGATAGGGAGGATGTTTGGTATTATTCTCGAGCCCGAGATAGGGGTTATCGGCAAGAGGTGAAAGAGCTGGTTACAGAAAAGCGTATAGGCGTGATTGCCGGTGGAGTATCTGCCGAGAGGGAGGTTTCATTAAAGAGTGGCAACGCTATCCTTGATGCCCTGAAGGGCAGGGGCTACGAAGTGGTCTTTATAGATGCCACAGAAGGTATATGTGAGACGCTGCGAGAGGAAGAGATAGAGCTTGCCTTCCTTGCCTTGCATGGCGGCTGGGGAGAGGACGGTTCTGTTCAGGGAATGCTTGAGGTTATGGATATACCATACACAGGTTCCGGAGTCCTGGCGTCAGCACTTGCAATGGACAAGGAGGTATCAAAGAAGATATTTCAGCAGCACGGCCTTAATGTGCCACCTTATATAGTTGTAGGGGCAGGGGACAGTAGCAGTGAGGCAGGAGAGGTCAGTATCGTGCCTCCGTTTCCTGCTCCATGGGTTGTCAAGCCTTCAAGGGAGGGCTCAAGTGTGGGGGTGAGTGTTATAAGCACAGGACAGAAGTTGAAGGAGGCAATTAAAGAGGCACTTGTTTTTGGCGACAGGGTTGTAGTTGAGAGTTTTGTTGAGGGGAGAGAGGTACAGGTGGGGATTCTTGGAGAAAGCGTGCTTGGCGGTGTTGAGGTAAGGCCAGGCAGACGATTCTATGATTACCACTCAAAGTATACGCCGGGAATGACTGAATATATACTTCCTCCGGAGATAGACGAGGAGACAATGGAAAGGGTGAAGGATATTTCACTCAGGGCGCATAAGGCCCTGGGGTGCAGGGGTGCCACAAGGGTTGACCTGATAGTGGATGGCTCGGATTTGCCCTGTCTGCTTGAAGTCAATACCATTCCGGGAATGACGGAGACATCTCTCCTGCCAAAGATAGCAGCGCTTGCCGGGTATGATTTCCCCTCGCTAATAGAGGCGATCATTCTGGATACCCTGAACAGAAGAGGAGATCAATGAGCCGGGGACTCAGGAAAAAAGGTAACAGGATTAAAGAGGAGAGGAAACACTTCTCAGGATTCTTTTTGCATCCCCTCTTTTTAAAGTCCGTTCTGTTTATTGCGCTGACCGGGCTTGTTGGCCTGGCAGGGGTCTATCTGTATGGAAAGACAGCAGACATCATGCGGATTAACCGGATAGAAGTAACGGGGAACAAGCACCTCTCTGATAAAGAGGTCATCTCCCTGATGAAACTCGGGCATGGTGAAAGTATGCTGAGGATCAGCAGCAGGGAACTGAGTGAGCGGATGCTTGAATCTCCCTGGATCAGGGATGTGGTTATCAGGAAGGAGCTTCCCCACACGCTGATAGTAAAAGTGAGGGAGGCGGAACCCCTTGCCCTCCTGAAGAGAAAAGGGCACCTGTATATTGTAAGCAGAGGGGGGGAAGTCCTTGAAGAACTGAGTCAGACTATTGCTTTTCTGCCGGTGATAAGAATGGATTCCACAAGGAAATCCCTCCTTGGAGAGGCGCTGAAAGTTGCCGGGATTGTGAGGGAGGATGGTTTTTTCTCTGACGAAGCTATAGAGATTATTGCAAAGACTCCCGAAGATATGACCCTGAAGATCGGAGATCTGACAGTTAAGATCGGCAAGGGGAATTATCGCAGAAAGCTGGCAAGGCTTATACAGCTTGAAGATGAGATCGTCAGAAGGGGTATACCTGCCGGTTATGTGGACCTCAGGTTTTCCAGGAGGGTTATAGTGAGAGCGGCAAAGGGGAAAGGATAGATGGAAAAGGGACCAATCGTAGCCGGACTTGATGTAGGCACAACAAAGATTTGTGCCATTGTTGGTCAGGCTGTTGAGGGGAAGATGAATATTCTTGCCCTTGGCGCTTCACCTTCAAAGGGGTTGAGGAAGGGTATGGTTGTAAATATTGAGACAACAGTTGAGTCGATAATTAATGCCGTGAAGGATGCGGAGAGGGCTGCGGGAGTTGAGATTAACTCTGTTTGTGTCGGAATAGCAGGCGGTCATATAAAGAGTTTTGAGAGCTATGGGGCTGTTGGTATAAGGAGCAGGGAGGTAACGAGGGGAGATGTTGACAGGGCACTTGAAGCTGCAAAGGCGGTCTATGTACCGCTTGACAGGGAAGTGCTCCATGTCTTACCCGTGGAGTACGTGGTTGACGGGGAGGACGGGATAATGAACCCTGTGGGTATGTCCGGTGTCAGGCTTGAGGCAAGGGTTCAGATTGTAACCGGTTCTGTCTCGGCAGTTCAGAACCTTATAAGGTGCTGTGAGAAGGCGGGACTGCAGGTCATTGATATAGTCCTTGAACCCCTGGCGTCAGCGCTGTCTACGCTGACGGATGACGAAAAGAGCCAGGGGGTAGTGCTTGTGGATATCGGGGGCGGGACAACAGATATCGCCTTTTACAGGAACGGTGTTCTCTCACATACGTCTGTGATTGCAGTGGGAGGAAATCATTTCACAAATGACCTTGCCATAGGTCTGAGGCTTCCTGTCCAGGAGGCAGAGAGGGTCAAAAGGCTTTACGGTATGGCAATGGCAGGGCATGAGGATAAAGCTGAGGGTGTGAGGATAATGGTTGCCGGAAGGGATGAAAAGACCATTCCAAGAAGTTACATAACCGAGATAATTCAGCCAAGGTGTGAAGAGGTAATAGATCTTGTGAAGGTTGAACTTAAGAAGGCAGGGGCATATGATGAGGTCTCATACGGGATTGTCCTGACCGGAGGTGGATCGCAGCTTTCAGGTCTCGACAGGATGGCGGAGGCGATGCTGGGACTGCCGATAAGAGTGGGGATGCCTGTAAATGTAGGGGGAGTTAAGAATATTGTCTCTGATCCGATGTACTCCACAGGTGTGGGGCTTTTGATTTACGGTTCCGAGACAGAAGTGCCCCCCATTAATTACGGGGACCTCTTTGGTAATATCCTGAAGAAGATGAAGGGATGGGTTCGGGGGTTTCTGAGAAGGTGATATCAGAGGATATATTGATAAACTTAATGCAAGGAGGTTTTCATGTTTGAGATCGAAGAGCTGAGGGAGCAGACAGCAAAGATCAGGGTAATAGGAGTAGGAGGGGCTGGCGGAAATGCAGTAAATAACATGATTGCAGCCAACCTTAAAGGCATTGATTTTATCGCGATTAATACAGACCTCCAGGTGCTTGAAACATCACTGGCCCCTCAGAAGATACAGATAGGCGCTGACCTGACAAGGGGGCTTGGCGCAGGTTCAAACCCTGATATCGGACGTCAGGCTGCGCTTCATGACTACGATGCAATTGCAGAGAGGCTTCAGGGCTCAGACATGGTCTTCATTACTGCCGGAATGGGAGGGGGGACAGGAACCGGAGCCTCTTCAGTGGTTGCCTCTATTGCCAAGGAGCTCGGTGCACTCACAGTGGCGGTAATCACAAAGCCTTTCTTTTATGAAGGGAGAAAGAGACTCATGAATGCGGAAGAGGGGATAAAGGAGCTAAGGCAGCATGTGGATACAATCATAGTGATTCCAAATGACAGGATATCACTTGTAGTGGATAAGGGAACCCCCCTGCTAAAATCCTTTACTGTCGCAAATAATGTCCTGAGGCAGGCTGTTCAGGGTATTTCGGACCTTATTCTGACACCGGGACTGATTAATCTCGACTTTGCAGATGTCAAGACAGTTATAGAGGATTCAGGCAGGGCTGTTATCGGTATCGGATCAGGTAATGGTGAGGTCGGGGCTGTTGATGCGGCAAAGAAGGCAATATCGAATCCCCTGCTTGAGGACTCCTCTGTGGAGGGTGCAAGAGGCATCCTTGTAAACATCACCGGCGGCATTGAGCTCTCACTTAGTGCAGTTCAGGAGGCAACCGCACTGATTTACGATTCTGCACATGAGGATGTAAATATCATCTTTGGTGCAGTAATAGACTCTGACATGACTGATGAGGTCAGGATTACTGTTATTGCCACAGGATTCGAACCAAAAAAAGAGAAGGTTGTCCTTGAAGACGTAAAGACATGGAGGCCAAAACCCTCTGCTCAATTAAAGTTAAAGGCAAAGGTCGAACACACCGGTGCCGAGAGGGTGTTGTCGAAGACGCTGAAAGGTATGCCCTCAGAGCCACTGCCTACTGAGCTTATGTCTTACGATGACCCATATGATATGCCGTCTTATCTGAGGAAGTCTGAGTAGCAGACGGAGCGGCAGGTACGATAAATAGCAGTCAGAGTCTTTCTTACCCACGCAGGGGTCTCTATCCTCCCATCCCCCGGAGGCCCCTGCACCCTTAAAACCCTTGAAA
>JAADGU010000054.1 GCA_013152195.1 Nitrospirota bacterium | reverse complement strand
GTAATGTAATAAGCAGCAACGCCCACGTCATCCGTAGCTGAAATGCTAAGCGTTACAGTGTCAGAATCGGTGGCCACTGCTCCGATATTGATGAATTCGCAACCACTTATTTTCTTCACCGATGTTGTGTTAACCGGCGGCGCAATTACGGTAAAGCTCCAGGAGTAATCAGCCGCAAGTGCATTGTGTGCCAAATCGGTCACCCCTGTGGTCACCTTTGCAGTATAGGCATGTCCGATGACGAGGTCGTCAACCGGGTCAAAAAGGGCGGTTTTTGACGCCTCATCATACGTTACAGCCCCGGTAACCGAGGCAGAGGCAGTATCATCATTGAGCTTGAACGCAGAAGCCGTGATGGTGGATGGATCCATCTTTTCCGAGAATTTGGCAATGACTGTCACATCAAGAGCAACATCAACGGCACTGCCTGCAGGGAATGTGGAAACAACAGCAGGTACAGTGCTGTCAGGTATGCAGGCCACTGCCACATCCGTAACATCCGCACCTGAAACTGTTCCCGTACCGTTTGTTACACTGCATGTCAGGCCGTCGGGATGGGTCAGCACAGTAACGTTGTAGGAGGCCCCGTCGGCAATGGCAGTTGCAAAGGTAAAGCCGCCATCCCCTGTGACAACAAGGTCGTCACTGCCGTTGTTCTGCAGCGTCAGAGCGCCTGTAAGGCCGCTGACCGTACCACCCACTGTGTAGGTATCAGCAGAGCAGAAGACGAGTATACCTGTCACGTCCGCACCCGGAACAGTACCGCTTTTTATTACCGTGCAGGTCTGGTTGGAGGGCTGTGTTGCAACAGTAACGCTGTAACTTACACCACTGCTGAGCCTTGTTGCAAAGGCAAAGGCACCGTCAGCCGTTATATCAAGTTCTTCGCCGCCGTTTAGCTGCAGGGTCAGGGTACCTGCAAGGCCACTGACCGTGCCGCCTACAGTATATGTGAAAACTGCACTGCCGTCACCGGTACCGTTACAGACATAGGCGGTATCGTCCACTTCTGCCGTGTCGAGTACACCGTCAAGGTCGTTGTCAAGCCCTGTATCGATCCTGATTCCGCCATTGGTACAGTTCGTCCCCGGAGGTTCACTGCTCACGGCAACGAGGGAATCCAGGCCGTCTGTACCGTCCACTCCATTGCATACATAGGCAGTGTCATCGACTTCTTCCGGGGCGAGTACGCCATCCCGGTTATCGTCAAGCCCTGTATCAATCCTGATCCCGCCGTTGTCACAGTTCGTCCCTGAAGGTTCGCTGCTTACGGAAACGAGTGAATTCAGGCCGTTTGTGCCATCACCGGTACCTGTGCCTGTACAGAGGTAGGTTGTACTGTCCACTTCTGCCGTGTCGAGTACACCGTCAAGGTTGTCGTCAAGCCCTGTGTCAATCCTGATTCCGCCATTGGTACAGTTCGCCCCCGGCGGTTCGTCACTTACGGAGATGAGAGAGCTCAGGCTGTCCGTTCCGTCAATTCCGTTACAGACAAACTCGGTATCGTCCACTTCTTCAGCATCAAGTATCCCATCACTGTTATCGTCAAGTCCGGCATCTATCTTTATGCCGCCATTAGTACAATTGTCCCCCTTTGGCTCCTGGCTTATGGATATAAGAGTACTCAGCCCATCCGAACCAGACCCTCCATCGGAACCGTTTGTACCGTCCGCACCATCACAGACATACCTTGTTTCATCAACCTCTTCAGGATCGAGAATAGCATTATTGTTCTCGTCAAGCCCGGCCTCAATCCTTACGCCTCCATCGGTGCAGTTGTCACCGGAAGGCTCATCACTTATGGATATCAGAGAGAGCAGACCATCTGCACCGTCTGTGCCATTACAGACAATCTGCGTATTATTCACCTCTGAAGGATCGAGTATCCCGTTGCCGTTTTCATCTATTCCCGTATCAATCGCAATACCCCCGTTTGGACACTCATCTCCAGGGGCAACCTCCGAGGTCTTTACTGCCACAGACCGGTCAGTAACGGTTGTGTTATCACCAGGCTTACCGCACCCGGAGAATATAAAGACCAGCAACAAAGCAATAACATATAAAAAACTCCTCTTCATTCCTCTACCTCCTCTTTTTGTACTCCTGTGTATTCTCCGAGGTGTCAGGTTCTCTCCCTGCATGCACGAATTGAGGCCGGATGTTCCGGACCTAATGAACAGCACATACAAGCCTTTACACCTCCTCCCGAAAAAGAGAACAGTCAATTTCCGTACCAGACACGAAAAATCGCTAACACTCTATTTTAAAAGGCTTTGTTTCCCGGAGTACTCCCTGGCAACTCAGTCCTTCTCCGGAAATACCAAAAAAGAGTTCCGATAAAATGAAACTCAACTGAGACTGGAAGGAATAGTTGCCTTAATTTCATCGGTAATTCCAGGTCAAGAACCATGACTGAGGAGAAAAAGGGCTTTATGTTAATATATAGACCGGCTTTAACCTAAATGGCAGCAAATACTGAAAACCTGTGGATTTATCAGAGCCAGGCATGGATATGGATAATCAGGAGGCGTTAAGTAAGGCAATGAGATATATCACTCTGATCTCTGTACTCACACTCATTACCGCAACAGCATGGTTTCTGACCGGCAAGGCCGGTGCCATTGCAGACCCCTCGTATACCTTAATTATAACCGGGCTTGTTGGGGGGATAATCATCATACTCGGCGGATGTGAGCTCTTTGCAAACGGCGTGGAGTGTTTTGGCGACAGGTTTGATATGTCACATGCCACTGTGGGCAGCCTCCTTGCCGCTGTTGGAACCGCCCTGCCTGAAACCATAGTGCCTGTCCTTGCACTGATTTTTGGGAAAGGAGGACATGGAGAGGGGATTGCAGTAGGGGCCATCCTCGGCGCACCTTTCATGCTGAGCACACTTGCAATGTTTCTGCTTGGTGTAACAGTGATAATTCACTGGATAAGCAAGAGACGTCCAAGGGCGAGCATGAAGGTTAACGTTAAGGCCCTCAAGTTTGAGCTGAAGTACTTTATCTCCGTTATGTTGATAGTCCTCCTTGTGTCACTCGTAAAAAACGAGACTCTCAATCACGCCACGGCTGCAGTCCTGTTGCTCGTCTATGCGGTCTTTTTCTACTATTCCCTGAAACACGAGGCCGAGGAAGGAGAACAATACACCGACAACTTCCACCTCGGTATCTTTCTCGGCTGTCCGAGGACGCTGAGATGGATTTTAATACAAATAGCCGTTGGCCTCTTCTTCATAATCATAGGGGCCTACCTCTTTGTGGACTACCTGACTGTAGCTTCCGTAAAATCCGGTATCTCTCCCCTTGTATTGTCACTGTTAATAACACCGGTGGCAACAGAGCTGCCCGAAAAATTCAATTCCATCACCTGGACCCTCAAAAACAAGGACACCATAGGTATTGCCAACATAACAGGCGCAATGGTCTTTCAGTCAACCATCCCCATTTCAATCGGATTGCTCTTTACTGAGTGGTCTCTTGGAAGCACAGAGATGCTGAATATCATCTTTGCCATCATGATGGCTGGAATTATCATGGGATTTGTCTCAATCAAGAAGGAACTGCCCGGCTGGCTGCTGCTTACGGGAGGACTATTTTATCTGATGTATATTGCACGTGTTTTTCTTTATTAGCGGGCTGCTGAAGGTTACTCATGAGGAGAGATCAGAACTGTCTTAAAAACCTGAGGTCATTTTCATAGAAAAGCCGGATGTCATCTATCCCGTACTTCAGCATGGTTAACCTTTCAACACCCATACCGAAGGCAAAACCTGTATATTTTTCTGTATCATACCCCACACCTTCAAAGACTTTCGGATGCACCATCCCGGCTCCAAGCACCTCAATCCAGCCCGTCCCCTTACAGACCCTGCATCCTGCCCCCTTGCATAGAATACACCCAATATCAATCTCTGCCGAGGGTTCGGTAAAGGGAAAATAACTCGGCCTGAACCTCACGGGAGTATCAAGACTGAAAAGACTGTGAATAAAGAGTTTAAGGACACTCTTAACATGGGAAAAGGTAATATCCTCGCCAACCATCAGACCTTCAACCTGATGAAACATAGGGGTATGAGATACATCTGAATCACATCTGTAAACCTTCCCTGGAGCGATGAACCTCAGCGGAGGCTTCTGTTTTTCCATAACTCTTATCTGAACAGGCGAGGTATGAGTTCTCAATACCACGTCACTCTCTGCTCCCCTCTTGTCAACTCTATCTTCAGGGTAGGAGGAACTCTGCCTTTCGCCGTCTGTCTCCACATAAAATGTATCCTGCATATCCCTGGCAGGGTGGTCCCTGGGAATATTGAGTGCCTCAAAATTATAGTAATCCAGCTCCACCTCAGGTCCCTCTTCCACGGTAAAGCCCATGAAAAGAAAGATATCAACAATTTCATCAAGAACCCTGTTTAAGGGATGCCTGCTTCCTGCCGGGATATATTTACCGGGAATGGTTATATCAATAGACTCAGTTGCAACCTTCTTTCTTGACTCAAGGGATGATAAATCTCCTTCCAGCCTCTTTATCTCCGCCTCTACATATCGCTTCAGGATATTTATCTCTTTACCAGCAACAGGCCTTTCAGCAGGTGGCAACGCAGAAAGGGCCTTTAACCTCTGGGTTAAAAGCCCTTTTTTGCCAAGATATCTTATCCTTAAATCATTAAGTTGCTTCAGGGAAGAAATACCTTTACACTCCCTGACAAACTCTTCCCTGAGTTTATTAATGTCCTCCATCCTTATTGTTTACGCTGCCAATGCCTGCCTTGCCTTATCGGCAAGTGCACCAAACGCACTGGGATCATGATAGGCAATATCGGCCAGGACCTTACGGTCGAGCCCTACTCCAGCCTTTTTAAGGCCATAGATAAACTGGCCATATGTCAGGCCTGTCCCCCTGGCAGCAGCATTTATCCTGATAATCCAGAGACTCCTGAAATCACGTTTCTTGGCTCTCCTGTCCCTGTAAGCATAACTGAGGGCATGCTCAACTGCCTGCTTTGCTACTTTATAACACCTGCTTCTTGACCCATAATAGCCCTTGGCTCTATCAAGGACCTTCTTTCTCCTTCTCCTTGTCTTGTAGCCACCTTTTGCCCTTGGCATATCTTTAAACCTCCGATCAGTTGATTTTTATACTAAATGCTTATCCATTCAAATAACGCACACCCGGCAACAGAATTCAGCTATAGGGCAGTAATGACTTTATAGACTTCTCCTGTGTCTTGTCCACAAGTGTACCCGTCCTCAAATTCCTCATCCTCTTTCCGGGTTTACCGGTCAGGAGATGGCTCTTGTTGGCCTTCCATCTTTTTACCTTACCCGTACCTGTAACCTTAAACCTCTTAGCCGCCCCTCTGTGAGTCTTTATCTTTGGCATCCACTTCCTCCAGTCTTATATTTTAAGCTGCATGTTATATAACGTTTAATGAATAAAAGTCTACTTCGGTGCCACTATCATTGTAATACTCTTACCTTCAAGCCTCGGCCTGTTCTCTATATTATACTTATCATCAAGCTGCTCTATAATCCTGTGAAAAACCTTCATGCCAAGCTCAGGTCTGACGATCTCCCTTCCCCTGAAAAACATTGTAACCTTGGCCTTGTTCCCGGCTTCAAGAAACCGGACGATATGTTTTATCTTTAACTCCAGGTCATTTTTATCTATCTGAGGCCTTACCTTTACCTCTTTGACTTCTATGGTCTTGCGATGGGTATGTTTTTTACTCTGCTGATACTTAAACTTCCCGTAGTCCATTATCCTGCAGACAGGGGGTTTTGCATTTGACGCTACTTCCACGAGATCCAGCCCCCTCTCCTCTGCAATCTTCAGGGCTTCCCGCAGGGGAACAATGCCAAGCTGTGCGCCGTCAGCATCTATCAGCCTTACCTCTCTTGCCCTGATCCTCTTGTTTACTCTGTATTCCTGTGCTATAACTACACCTCCTGGTTTTAAGGCTGCGTGCTGCAAGTCTTGTGTTTTGGTTTATAGTTTTCAGATTATATGTTTAAAGCATAAGTAAACTACATATAACCTGACTCATTAAATCTACAATCTCGAGGTCAGACTCCTTGACTCTATCTCCTCTCTTACCCAGGTAATCAGGTCTCCGAGTCCATAGGGGCCGACATTCTCGCCTCCACGTTTTCTGACGGTCAGTTTATCGGATTCGGCCTCTCTGTCACCTATTATAACCAAATAAGGCACCTTTCTGACAGTGGCATGACGCACCTTATACCCGACCTTCTCATTCTCAAAAAGGGCCTCACACCGTAGACCTGCATTTTTCAAACCTTTCAGAACGGTTTCGGCATAGCTGATATGCCTGTCCGCTACGGTTATTATACCAATCTGTACAGGAGAAAGCCAGAGGGGAAAGGCCCCGGCATAATGCTCAATAAGGATACCAAAAAACCTCTCAAGTGAGCCCATCAATGCCCTGTGAATCATTATCGGCTGATGTTCTCTGCCATCCCCCCCCCTGTAGGTGATATCAAACCTCTCGGGGATATTAAAATCAACCTGTATGGTACTGCACTGCCAGGGTCTGCCAAGGGTATCCTTCACCTTTATATCGATTTTTGGCCCATAAAAGACACCTTCGCCAGGGTCAATCTCATAATCAAGCCCTTTATCTTCAAGTGCAACCTTCAGTGCATTGGTGGAACGTTCCCAGTTATCCGGTGTGCCGACAAACTTTTCAGGCCTTGTTGACAGGTAGATATCGTAGGTCTCAAATCCAAAGGTCTTCAGTATAAAGAGGGTGAAATCGAGCACCCGCTTAATCTCCTCTTCCATCTGATCTTCCATACAGAAGATATGCGCATCATCCTGGGTAAAACCCCTTACCCTGAAAAGTCCGTGAAGGACCCCGGAGCGTTCATACCTGTAGACCGTGCCAAGCTCTGCATACCTGAGAGGAAGCTCCCTGTAACTCCTGAGGGCACTCTTGTATATAGCGATATGGAAAGGACAATTCATGGGTTTTATCTCATAATCAGCCCCTTCCACCTCCATCGGAGAATACATGTTTTCACGGTAGAAATCCCAGTGCCCGCTCTTTTCCCACAGATT
Source organism: Nitrospirota bacterium (assembly GCA_013152195.1). Lineage (GTDB taxonomy): Bacteria > Nitrospirota > Thermodesulfovibrionia > Thermodesulfovibrionales > JdFR-85 > BMS3Bbin07. The sequence goes on along the minus strand of JAADGU010000054.1, from coordinate 615 downwards.
CAGCTTTGCCATGTGCGGGGTATAAAGGAGTTTATAATCATCCTTCAGGTGCTCTTCCCGCCAGAAATCCTCAATAGTCTTCCTTATAATTGCACCATTCGGATGCCAGAGGATAAGACCGGGGCCTATCTCTTCATTTATACTGAAAAGGTCCAGCTCCCTGCCAAGCCTGCGGTGGTCACGCTTTTTAACCTCTTCAAGAAAGTTCAGGTATTCCTTCAGTCTCTTCCTGTCTTCAAAGGCAGTCCCGTAAATCCGCTGAAGCATCTTGTTCTTCTCGTCACCCCTCCAGTAGGCACCTGCAATGCTCAGGAGTTTAAAGGCCCTGATATATCTTGTTGACGGGAGATGCGGCCCCTTGCAGAGGTCTGTAAACCCGCCCTCTTCATAAATGGAGACCTCGTTGTCCTCTATCTCCCGAAGGATTTCAACCTTGTACGGCTCACCCATCCTCTCAAAGAGCTCAATAGCCTGATCCCTCGGCAGCACCTTTCTGACAAAAGGGTTGTCACTGTCAATGATCTCCTTCATCTTCTCCTCAATCCTCTGCAGGTCTTCAGGAGTAAATGGTCTCTCTATATCAAAATCATAATAAAACCCCTCTTCCGTAGAAGG
>JAADGU010000013.1 GCA_013152195.1 Nitrospirota bacterium | reverse complement strand
GGCTTTTGCCCTTATAAAGTATCTTTTCCACATCATAGACGTATTGAATTGGTGAGTAGGGGTCTTTTTCAAAAAACCTGATCATATAAAAGCCTCCTTTAATTTATTCTTTTAAAAATATTCTCTCGCAAAGGCGCCAGGTTCGCTAAAAAGTATAAAGTATATTTAGAATCTAACCGAAAGAGAAATTATAAACAGACACTTTCCTTAGCATTCTTTGCGGCCTTTGCGAGCTTAGCGCCTTTGCGAGAAACTGTCTTCATATCAGTATAGTCTTCGGTACAGGAAATCCGTTAAATTCAGATGCATAGGATATTGTATAGGCTCCTGCGGAAAGAATCAGCAGGTGGTCTCCAATCATTGGTTCCGGCAGTTCAACCTCATGGGCTATAACATCAAAGCTGTCACAGCTCGGCCCTGCTATTGTCCATTTTTGTGTGCTGGCCCTGCTGCCTACCATGTATTGATACTTTATCCCGCCAATGCTTTCCATAAGGCCGTTAAATACCCCAACATCGATATATAACCAGTTAACGTTTTCCCTCCTGGCCTTTCCAATAACAGAAGTGACAAATACACCGGCATCTCCAACTACTGCACGGCCTGGCTCCAACTGCACCTGAATATCTTCAGGGAATTTTTGAGCAATGAGTGTATCGATCATCTCCTCAATACTCTGTATGTCGATAACCTCTTTCGTGTACCTGATCGGGTACCCTCCGCCAATATTCAAGATCTTAAGCCTTATTCCCATATTTTCAGCACCGTTCCAGACTGAGCTAACCTTATCGAGGGCCATACTCCAGTTATAAACATTCGTACACTGAGACCCTACGTGGAATGTAATACCAACAGGATTAAGCCCCCGTTCCCGGGCATACAAGAGGAGATCTATTGCCGTATCAGGCTCGATGCCAAACTTTTTGCTCAGGGGCCATTCACTTCCCTCATTGGGCACTGTCAGCCTTACATAGAGATTGCATCCCGGAGCATAAGCTGCAAGTTTATCCACCTCTGCCACAGAGTCAAAGGCAAAATATTCTACGCCATAATCTACGGCATACCTGATAAAAGCAGGACTTTTTACCGGATTACTGGATATAATCCTTTTGGGTTTTATCCCGAGTGCGGAGAGTATTTTCAGCTCTCCTTCAGAGGCAATCTCATAGTTCATGCCTGGCCTGTCGAGCAATCCGGCAATCTCCATATGAGGGTTCGCCTTTACAGCATAGTATACACGGCAATTACGGATACCTTTGCCGATGACAGACGCTTTTTCCCTGACTACGTCCTTATCCATCAGCAGATAAGGGGCGGGCTCATCACTTGTTGCTATAAAGTTCAGGACTTTTTCCCAGGTGGATGACCTGACAAATTCCGGCATTACTTGCACTTCTCCCCCCTGACAAAGGTTTTTGATTTTATACGGTCTACTTTTTCCTCAGCTTAAGGTACCTTTTTACGGCATTCCTGACAGCCTCGGGGATGTTTTTGTTCTTTTCAAGGATAACAAGATCATGCATTCTCAGGCGTGTTATCAAAGGCATTGAAATTCCGATAGGTGTTTTTGGATTAGACGCAAGGGAAAGCACTATATTATATTTTCGTATCCAGTCTTTTTTCTTAAAAATATATCGCAGGGCATCGTCAGGAGATGAAGGATTTCTTGCTATCATCTCCACTTCATTTTCGGTTATCTTCGGGTTCTCAAGCACCTTGATAACCACTTCCCTGTTAGGGTCTCTTATAAGGACATTTCTGATATCCTTTCCGCCTTTCAGCGCAAGCTGTATCCTCTGCCCCACGCTTAACCTCTGAATCCTCTGGAGTATGCTCCCTTTCTTCTGAAGTCTGACCTCTGCTTGTTTTTCAGTGACAAGGTCAGCAGCCCCCGTTGTCATTTTTACAGGAAGGCTTAACAGTGATGCAGCTTCTGCTGCAATCTCAACAGGAGTCTTCGGATGGTCATAAAGGAGCCGCAATATCTCAGGCCGCAGCCTGTTAGTAGCCATTAGTTCACTGAATATGGTTGCATCTGAGGGGTCATCCAGGAGTATACGGATCACCTCTTCAGATGCTACGGACAGGTCAATGCCTATAAGTTTTTCTTCTGCCATTTTTTATCTCAGATTATGCAAGGGGACCTGAGACGCGGGCCACTGTCTCAACGTATCGGTGTGCTGGCGGAATCCGGTTTTATCATATAAATAAAATATTCTATATTGCCTTTTTGCCCCTTTAAGGGGGATTCAGATACACCTTGCACTTCAAGTCCCAGTGACTCAAAACCCTCGGTGATACTCCTGACAACGTTCATTCTCTTCTCATCGCTTTTTATCACTCCCCCTTTGTCCACCTCTCCCTTGCCAACCTCAAACTGTGGTTTTATGAGTGCAAGTATTCCCCCGCCATCCTTGAGAAACTCAAGTACTTTCGGGACAACCTTTAAGAGTGATATAAAAGAGACATCTATTGTAACAAAATCGACTTTCTCGGGAATCGAATCCCCTGTCAGATACCTGATGTTTGTCCTCTCAAGGACCACAACCCTGGGGTCCTTTCTCAGTTTCCAGGAGAGCTGTCCATATCCAACATCAACTGCGTATACCTTCCTTGCGCCCTTCTGGAGCATACAGTCAGTGAACCCTCCGGTAGAGGCTCCCACATCCATAGCAACAAGGCCATCAAGCTGAATATGAAAATGCCCGAGTGCGCCCTCCAGCTTCAGTCCTCCGCGGCTTGCGTAAGGAAGGTCTTCTCCTCTCAGGACAATTTCTGCCCCTTCGTCAACCAGGGTACCTGCCTTGTCAACAGGTGCTCTGTTTACAAGAACCCTTCCCTCAAGAATCAAGGCTTTTGCCCTTTCCCGGGAAGATACAATTCCCTTTTTTATCAGGAGCTTGTCAAGTCTTTCCTTCAATGTCGTGACTTTGTATGCTTTATAAGGGAAGAAGCTGTTACAAAGATGCCATCCTCATCCAGGCCCAGCAGTCTTTTCAGAACGCTTTGAGGGCCCTGTTCAACAAATATATCGGGTATGCCCATAATCCTCACATTCATATCATGTACGCCCATACTGCTGAGTGTCTCAAGAACGGAGGAGCCAAAACCACCGGCCACGGAATTCTCTTCTATTGTAACAAGATTTTTTACGCTGTCTGAGATTCTGAGAAGTATATCATTGTCAAGGGGTTTTGCAAAGCGCGCATTTACCACCATTGTGCTGACACCCTCTGCCCTCAATCGCTGAGCGGCTTTATAAGCAGGGTAAACCATGCTGCCGATGGCAAAGAGGGCAAGGTCGTTGCCATCCATCAATATCTCTCCCTCTCCGAGCCTCAGAGGTTGCTGAGTATGGTCAAACTGCTCAGTGCAGCTTCCCCTTGGGTATCTTATGGCAACAGGCCTCTTCAAAGAGATGGCAAAACCGAGCATCTCAGTAAATTCTCCCTTGTCTTTCGGGGCCATAATCACAAGATTTGGGATATGTCTGAGGTAGCTTATATCAAAGGCTCCGTGATGTGTCGGGCCGTCATCCCCGACTATGCCGGCCCTGTCAATGGCAAAGACCACGGGCAGGTTCTGGAGGCAGACATCGTGAAGGATCTCATCATAGGACCTCTGCAGGAATGGAGTATACTGCCACCACAGGTATGAACCCATTGGCTGCAAGACCTGCTGCAAAGGTGACTGCATGAGGTTCTGCAATTCCAACATCAAAGAACCTGTCAGGAAAGGTTCGGGCAAAGTCGCCCAGACCTGTCCCCTCTGTCATTGCTGCAACAACTGCAACAACCCTCTCGTCTTTTTTTGCAAGCTCTGTGAGGGTATTGCCAAAGACGTCACTGTAAGATGCAAGCCCACCTGTTCCCTTTGGTGAGCCTGTCGTAAGCTCAAAGGGCCCCACACCATGAAACCATGAGGGATTTTTTTCTGAAAACTCATATCCTTTCCCTTTAGTGGTAATCACATGGACCAGTACGGGGCCGTCAGCACGCCTGATTCTCTTGAAAGTCTCTATCATGTTTTCGATATTGTGACCGTCTATTGGTCCAATGTAGTTAAATCCAAGCTCTTCAAATATATGTCCCGGAAGCAATAAGCTCTTCACAGTCTCTTCAAGCTTGTGGGCAAGACGGTACATCCTGTCTCCAACCTTTGGAATCCCTTCAAGAAAGGCCTTGGTATCTTTTTTGAACCTCTGGTATAGCTCACCTGTGAGTATTCTGTTAAAATAACTGGAGAGTGCGCCTACATTTCTGGATATGGACATCTCATTGTCATTGAGCACAACGATAAGGGGTATGCCGAGATGCCCTGCATTGTTCAGGCCCTCAAAAGCGAGGCCTGATGTCATTGCTCCATCACCTATTACTGCCACCACATTGAAATCCTCTCCTTTAAGCTCCCTTGCCTCTGCCATTCCAAGGGCTGCGGAGATGGAAGTGGAACTGTGTCCTGTACCAAAATGGTCGTGAGGGCTCTCTGTTCTTTTTGGAAAACCGGAGATTCCCCTGTACTGTCTCAGTGTTGAGAACCTCTCCTCCCTGCCGGTAATCAGTTTATGTGAATAGGACTGATGTCCGACATCCCAGATGATCTTGTCAACAGGAGAGTCGAGCACATAGTGAAGTGCAATGGTCAGTTCAATAACTCCGAGGCTTGAGGCAAGGTGTCCACCCGTGCAGGATACAGTCTCAATAATCCGCTCCCTGATCTCGCCTGATAGCTCGATCAGGGCGGGAAGATCAAGTTTCTTGATATCGTCCGGGCCTTTTATATCTTTCAGCATGTCACTCATTTCACCTTGTCCTCTGCACGAGATACTTTGCAATACTCCTCAAGGGGGCAGCTCCGTCTCCCATAAATTCAATGGCTGAAAGGGCTTCTTCAAAGAGTTCAATTGCTGCTGCCTTTGACCTCTCAATTCCGTAGATGGCAGGATATGTCATTTTGCCCTTTTCACTGTCAGCTCCCGTCTTTTTCCCGAGTGAATCAGAGTCACCTGTAACATCAAGAATGTCATCAATAATCTGGAAGGCAAGACCCACCTTTTCACCATACATGCCAAGGCTCTCAATAATCTCATGGGAAGATTCGGCAAGTACGGGTGCAATCCTGAGAGAAGCACATATCAGGGCCCCTGTCTTGTGAGTATGAATAAAATGCACTGTCCTGGGGTCAGGTTCTTTTCTTTCAGAGAGTATATCTTCGGCCTGCCCTCCTACCATTCCCCTGGGGCCGGCAGCGTCGGCCAGTATCCTTATTGCCTCCTTTACGGCATGTGGAGAAAACCTTTCGCCTTCGGTAAACATGACAAATGCCTCTGTTAAGAGGGCATCACCGGCCAGTATGGCAATGGCCTCGCCAAAGACCTTGTGGTTTGTGGGCTTTCCGCGTCTCATCGCATCGTCATCCATTGCCGGAAGGTCATCGTGAATAAGCGAGTACGTATGAATCAGCTCTATGGCAGAAGCCTGGGGAAGAATATCCTCTGCCTTTCCACCACAGGCCTCAAATGATGCTATTGCCAGGACAGGTCTTATCCTCTTCCCACCTGCAAAAAGGGAATATGTTACTGATTCGTATAACCTCTCGGGAAGGAATTCGCTGGAGAAGTATTTCTTTAAATAAGAGTCAACAAGTTCCTGTCTGCTTTTAATGTAATCTTTCAGGACCATTCCGTTACTCGTTGTCTGTTATTCATGCCTGCCAATAACCTGAAGTCTCATTCCCACTCAATGGTGCCCGGTGGTTTGGAGCTTATGTCATAGACCACGCGGTTAATTCCCTTGACTTCATTTATGATACGGTTTGATATCCTGCCGAGAATATCATCAGGTATTTTTGCCCAGTCAGCAGTCATTCCATCCATGCTTGTTACCGCCCTCACTGCAAGAACGTGTTCGTAAGTCCGTTCATCTCCCATAACACCAACGCTCCTGATCGGCAGAAGAACCGCAAATGCCTGCCAAATCTCCCTGTACAGCCCTGCTTTCTTTATCTCCTCAAGCACTATGGCATCTGCCTCTCTAAGTATTTCGAGTCTTTTTCCTGTAATCTCTCCAATACACCTGATTGCAAGGCCAGGTCCGGGAAATGGATGCCTCCAGCAGATCTCTTCAGGGAGTCCAAGTTCCTCACCAAGTTCTCTCACCTCATCCTTGAAGAGTTCGCGCAGGGGCTCAATGAGCTTTAACTTCATCACCTCCGGCAGCCCGCCGACATTATGATGAGACTTTATTATTGCAGAGGGGCCCTTGAAGGAAACACTCTCTATCACGTCAGGATATAAAGTGCCCTGGGCAAGAAACATGGCGTCGGTTATCTTTCCGGCCTCTTCCTCAAAGACGCTGATGAATTCGTTCCCTATTACCTTCCTCTTTTTTTCGGGGTCAGTAACCCCCTTCAATAACCTCAGAAAGCGTTCTTTTGCGTCGACAGTTATCAGCTTTATATGAAAATGTCTCTCAAAAGTGTCCTGTACCTTCTCTACTTCTCCCTTTCTGAGAAGCCCGTTGTCTACAAATATGCAGGTAAGGTTTTCTCCGACAGCCCTGTGCACAAGAACCGCAACAACCGAGGAGTCAACCCCGCCGCTCAGGGCGCATATTACCCTGTTGTCACCAACGGTCTTCCTTATATCCTCTACAGCCCAGTCAATAAAAGACGACATCTGCCATACGGGCCTGCATTTGCAGATATTGAGCACAAAGTTCTGTAAAATCCTCTTGCCTTCTGTTGTGTGCACGACTTCCGGATGAAACTGAAGCGCATACAGCATCCTTTCATGGTCTGCCATGGCGGCAATGGGCGAGTTATCAGTATGAGCAATGGGAACAAAGCCCCTTGGGCATTTCTCTATCCGGTCTGCATGACTCATCCAGACCACAGAATGGTCTATTATTCCCCAAAGGAGGTCCCGGTCATCGTCTATTATCAGTTCAGCCCGTCCATACTCTCTTCTCAGGGCCTTTTTGACTTCACCTCCAAGGAGAAATGCCATCAACTGCATGCCGTAACATATGCCAAGCACAGGAACCCCAAGGTTGAATATCTCCCTGTCAGGGATGGGGGTGCCCTCATCGTAAACACTTGAAGGGCTGCCTGAAAGGATTATCCCCTGTGGATTAAACTCCCTGATCTTCTCAATAGGCGCATTAAACGGGAAGATTTCGGAGTAGACCCTGCACTCCCTCACCCTTCTGGCTATAAGCTGGGTATATTGAGAGCCAAAATCAAGAACAAGTATCTTTTCTCTTTCAATCATAGTATATTTTTATCCTTTTACCATTCAGTTCTGTAATTAGGGGATTCCTTGGTGATTATCACGTCATGGACATGACTCTCCCTGAGTCCTGCATTTGTAATCCTTACAAACCTTGCCTTTTCCCTCAGTTCATTCAGTGTCCTGCATCCGCAATATCCCATTCCCGACCTTAAACCACCTATAAGCTGGAGGATGCTCTGTGAAAGGGGACCTTTATACGGAACCCTACCTTCCACTCCCTCAGGAACGAGTTTTGGCGTATCCACCCCTTCCTGTCCATATCTGTCCTTTGCCCCCTGGGCCATGGCGCCTAATGAGCCCATGCCCCTGTAAACCTTGTAGCTTCTGCCCTGATACAGGATTATCTCTCCGGGAGATTCGGCAGTACCGGCAAAAAGGCTGCCTATCATAACAGAGTGGGCACCTGATGCAATGGCCTTGGTTATATCTCCGGAATACTTTATTCCCCCGTCAGCAATAACGGGAACAGAATGTCTTCTTGCAACAGAATAACATTCCTTGATGGCGGTAATCTGTGGAACCCCTGCCCCGGCTATTACCCTTGTTGTGCAGATAGAACCGGGACCTATTCCCACTTTTATGGCATCGGCACCTGCTTCTACAAGGTCTCCGGCACCCTCTCTGGTGGCAACATTTCCGGCTATAACATCAACCTCGAACTTCTTTTTCAGTTCTTTCAGTGTCTTGATTACTGCATTACTGTGTCCATGGGCTGTATCAATAACCAGGACATCAACCCCGGCACTTACAAGAATCGCTGCCCGCTCAATGGCCTCCCGGCCAACACCAACCGCCCCTCCAACACGCAGCCGGCCAACAGAGTCCTTGCAGGCATGTGGGTACTTTCTTCTCTTCTCAATGTCCTTTATGGTTATCAACCCCTTCAGATTGTTTTCCCTGTCAACAATGGGAAGCTTCTCAATCTTGTACTTATGCAGAGTCTCTTTTGCCTCATCGAGTGTGATATTCTCAGTGGCTGTAATGAGCCTTTCTTTTGTCATTACTTCCTTGACCTTTCTGTCCATACGTGTCTCAAACCTGAGGTCCCTGTTTGTGAGGATCCCTATCAATTTGCCCTTAACTGTTACGGGAACCCCTGATATCTTATACCGGTTCATTAATGCAAAGGCGTCACTGATAGGGGCATCCGGCGATACGGTTATCGGGTCGATAATCATGCCGCTTTCAGACTTTTTAACCTTATCAACCTCAAGGCCCTGCCTGTCAGGAGACATTGCCCTGTGTATGAATCCGATGCCCCCCTCTCTTGCCATGGCAATGGCCATGGAGGCTTCAGTGACTGTATCCATTGCAGAAGTTACAATGGGTGTGTTTAAGCCGATATTGCGTGTGAGGTATGTTGTAACGTCAACCTCTTTTGGAATCACATCGGATTTTGCCGGAATGAGAAGGACATCATCAAAGGTAAGGCCCGTGGGAACGTTTTCCTCTACCATATGCACCTCATAGTTTATTTAATTGAAAATTCACAGCAGACATAAACTCCCTGAACTCCTGAACCCTTCAACTCCAAACGGGATTTTTAATTCTAACACGATAAATTTTCAGAAATCAAATGAGATGGCTTTGTAGAAAAGCCGTAATTGTTATTCCGGGAGTAAAGTAACAAAGCAATCTGTTTTAGAATCAGACGATTAGAGATTGTTTCGCAAAGCTCGCAATGACAAAAAGGGCATCTTCAGACTTTTAACGACTTTATCAGATTTCCCGGATAAATTGCACATTTGGAGGCAGTATTCGAGTGGAATTAGATGTTCCCTGCTCAGGCCTCAACGGTGCATCAGTCGCTTTTTAACCCTGCACTGACTTTTACCGTGAAATGCCGGCAGGTGCGAGGGTGTCGGGCCCTGACAGCTCTTACCGTGAATTGCAGCTATCACCAAGAGGCGCCGTAGAATCCGGAAGTTGACAACCTCCTTATAAAATAAGTATTATGTTTTTAAGGGGACAAGATGAAATTAGAGTCAATATTGAAAACTTTTACACTAAAAGTGATACCCTTAAAATTTGTCCCGCGCATAAGGAGTATATATGTTTGAAAAGTTTACAGAAAGAGGAAGAAAGGTAATTATATATGCCAAGGAAGAGGCGGAAAGACGGCAGAATGATTATCTGGGGACTGAGCACCTGCTGCTTGGATTGATCAGAGAACAGGATGGCCTGCCGGTTGTTGTTCTCAAAAAGATGGGTCTTTCCATAGAAGAGGTTCGCATTGAGGTTGAGAGGAACCTTCCCGTAGGCACCAACCTCCTCACATTTGGCGATATACCATTTACCCCAAGGGCTAAAAAGGTACTTGAACTTGCAGTCGAGGAGGCAAGACTCCTTGGCCATAACTATATCGGCAGTGAACACCTCCTGCTTGGCCTGGTGAGGGAAGATGAAGGAATTGGTGGGAAGATCCTCAGAAATCTTGGTGCTAATCTGCTTGGAGCAAGGCAGCTCTCCATAAATCTCTCAATGAGGACACAGCCACACATACGGGAAAAGAAGACTGCCACTCCGGCACTTGATGAGTTTGGAAAAGACCTGACTGCTCTTGCCAAGAAAGGAAAACTCGACCCTGTTATCGGCAGGGAAAAAGAGATAGAACGTGTCCTTCAGATACTTGGGCGGAGGGTCAAGAATAACCCCGCAATTATTGGTGAACCCGGGGTTGGCAAGACTGCAATTGTGGAAGGCCTTGCCCAGAAGATTGTCTCCGGCGATGTTCCAGATCAATTGCTGGGTAAGCGGATCATCTCCCTTGACCTTGGTGCCCTGATTGCTGGAACCAAATACAGGGGACAGTTTGAGGAGAGGTTGAAGGTTGTAATGAAGGAGATAACGCAATCCGACAACATCATTCTCTTTATTGATGAACTCCATACACTGATTGGTGCTGGTGCTGCCGAAGGGTCGGTTGATGCCTCCAGCATGTTAAAGCCTGCCCTTTCCAGGGGTGAAATCCAGTGTATCGGTGCTACCACGGCTGATGAGTTCAGGAAATATATTGAAAGGGATGGTGCCCTTGAGAGGAGATTCCAGCCAATCTATGTTGATCCGCCGAATATGGAGGAAACTATAGATATTCTTATTGGCCTGAAGAGCAAGTATGAGGCGCATCACAGGGTTAAGTACAGTGAGGATGCTGTTGTAACCGCAGCAAAGATGTCTGACAGATACGTATCGGACAGGAATCTGCCGGACAAGGCCATTGATGTAATAGATGAGACCGGTTCAAGAATCAAGCTCAAAAGGTATACACCTCCCCTTGAATTGAAGGATATTGAACAGGACCTTGAAAGGCTTTCCAAAGAGAAGAATCTTTACATCAAGCTTCAGGATGTTGATAAGGCGGCCTCTGTAAGAGGAGAGGAAGAGAAGCTCAAGAGGTTGCATGAGCAGCTTCACAAGCAGTGGCGTGATAATCTCACCAAGGATATCCCTGTTATCAAGTCAGAGGATATTGCTTATACTGTCTCAAAGATGACAGGAATCCCTCTTATTAAACTTGAACGGGAAGAGACGGAAAAACTGCTCCTTATGGAAAAAGAACTGCATAAGAGGATTATTGCCCAGGATGAGGCTACCAGGGCCGTCTGTCGGGCCATAAGACGTTCCAGGGCAGGGCTTAAGAGCAGAAAGAAACCAATTGGGTCTTTCTTCTTCCTTGGTCCAACAGGTGTGGGCAAGACCGAGCTTGCAAAGGCACTTGCAGAGTTTCTGTTTGACGATGAGAACTCTCTTATCAAGATTGATATGTCTGAGTATATGGAGAGATTTAATGTTTCAAAGCTTACCGGAGCACCTCCGGGATATGTGGGTTATGAAGAAGGCGGACAGCTTACCGAGCGGGTAAGGAAAAAACCATATTCGGTGGTGCTGTTTGATGAGATAGAGAAGGCACACCCTGATGTCTTTAATGTGCTTCTTCAGATTCTTGACGAAGGAGTGCTTACCGACAGCATCGGAAGAAAGATAGATTTCAAGAATACGGTTATCATCATGACCTCAAATCTTGGAGCCAGGATAATAGAAAAGGCCACGCCGTTAGGTTTTCAGCGTAACAGTGCCGATGACCTCTATACAAAGATCAAGGACAACGTGCTTAATGAGCTGAAGAAGACATTCAACCCTGAGTTTCTGAACAGGGTTGACGAAATAGTGGTCTTCCACCCCCTTGACAAGATACATCTTTTCTCCATTATTGACCTGCTGATAGATGAGACCAACAAACAGCTTGTTGAGCAGGAGATCGTTCTTGAAGTTACTGACGAGGTAAAGGAATGGATTGTCAATAAGTATTACCAGCCTGTCTACGGTGCCAGGCCCATGAGAAGGGCCGTGCAGAAAGAGATAGAGGACTACCTCTCTGAAGAGATGTTAAAGGGCAGGTTTGAGGGCGCCAATAAGATAGTAGTGGTCTTGGAGAATGGGAAACCGGTGTTCAAGGTAGCACATAAGGAAGAGTTACTGACTGCAGGTGTTAATTAAACATTGAGTTTGCGTGGAATTATCCTTGGGGTTATTCTTGTCATAGGCGTAGTCCTCGTAATACTAACGCAGAAAGACAGAACCCCGCAAGTGCGCAGGGCAGTTGTGGATCTTGAGGCCCCGGGGTTTGTACTACTTGACAGTAATGGGGCGACTGTCAAACTTTCCCAGTTCAGGGGGAAGACGGTCTTTCTGCACTTCTGGGCCTCGTGGTGTCCAAACTGCAGAGAGGAACTCCCTTCTATCCAGTCCCTGTATAACAGGAGAAAATCAGATCCGGACTTTGTCTTCCTGAGTGTTGTATACCGTGAAAATCCTGCAAAGAGCATGAATTACCTGAAAGTAAATAATTATGATATTCCCCTGTATACTGATCCCGGTGAAAAGGCAGCGCGGACATACGGTGTCACAGGTGTCCCTGAAACCTTCATAATAGATGCGGATGGGATATTGCGGAAAAGGGTTATAGGAGCAGGGGATTGGAGTGGGTATTGACATTGACGATTGTCTATCTACGATTGTCTATTGAGTAATGACGATTGATTATTGAAAGATTTAAAGAATCTTGGTTTTATAAAATATGCGAAAAACACACACTCCGGAGAGAGCCCTCCTTTTTATGGCCACCCTGTATTCTGACGAAGAATTCTACCTGAAGGCAAAGGAATACCTGATAAATAGTTTCGGTGAATTGTTGTTTGAGAGTGAGTGCCTTTCATGGGTTCATTCAGA
>JAADGU010000025.1 GCA_013152195.1 Nitrospirota bacterium | reverse complement strand
ATCTCTTCCTGCCCCTGCTGGATACGGGGATTTCTTTCAACGATTATGTAATGCCACCCATCTCCCCAGTTGAACTCTCTCCTGATGTACGCGAGAATCCCCTCTGCCAGAAATCCCCTGCCTGCACCGATCTCAAGAATGGTGAACTCCTTGGGCTCTCCCAAAAACCTCCTCATCTCATCCATCTGTATCGCCAGGAGCCATCCAAAAACCGGATGAAGATGCGGAGATGTGAAAAAATCACCATCAGGACCAACAACGGATTTCCCGGACATATAATATCCGTATCCCGGCAGGTAAAGGGCCATATCCATAAATCTCTCAAACGTTATGGGACCTTCCTGCTTAATTCCTTTGCTGATTATCTTTTCAAGCATATTCCGTGATTAAATCCCGATAAGTAGATTATAATACAATCCCTGGAAATGTGCTAACCCGAAGAATAAAGATATGAAAATGGAAAAGATACGACTCATAATATTCGACCTTGACGGCACCCTTGTGGATTCCTCAAGGGATATCACCAATGCCCTCAATTACGCCCTGAAACCCTATGGATTTAAGACCATGACAGTGGAGGAGACCGTAAAACTGGTTGGAGAGGGGATAGCAAGGCTTATAGAAAAGGTCATAGGGACTGAAAAGATCGGGATAAAGGATGAGGTACTGAAGAGATTCCTTGAGTATTACTCAGACCATCTGACAGAGTATACCAGACCTTATCCAGGGGTAACAGAGACCCTTGACAGGCTCAGTGCATACAGAAAGGCAGTAATCTCCAATAAAAGGGAGGAGCTTTCCCGGAGACTCCTTGAAGAACTCGGCATGGCCTCCTGCTTTAATCACATCCTCGGCAGTGACAGCACCCCTGAGAAAAAGCCCTCCCCCCTGCCGGTACTAACAGTCCTCAAACGGGAAGGCCTCACCCCTGCTCAGGCACTCATGGTCGGTGACAGCAATCTTGATATTGAGGCTGGCAGAAAAGCAGGCGTCACTACTGTGGGAGCTGGTTATGGCTACAGGCCGTTAGAGGCACTAAAGGCGGCTGATTTTCTGATCAGGGAGCGGCTCACTGAACTCCTGGACATTTTGAAGAAAATACAAACTTGATGAAGTCGTAAAAAGTCGGAAAGCGCTGTTCCTTGTCATTGCGAGCAAAGCGAAGCAATCTCTATCCGTCTGATTAAAAGAACAGATTGCTTCGTCATTTTACTCCTCGCAATGACAGTGATGGATTTTACGAGAATATCAAACTTAAAGCTGAAGTAATAAAGAGGCCTGAGCCCCTGTTACAGGCCCAGGCCTCTTTATCCTGACTGCGTTTATCTTACTTCTTGAGATCCGGTTGATACATCAGATTCTTATCCATTTTATAGGTCCATGGTAGACCCTCAAGACGCCATCCTCCGATCATGCGCTGCCCATAGAAAGGGCTATTCTTGTCTTTTACCTTGTCACCCTCAAAACCACCAAGCAGGTTAAACACCTTGTCTGCCTTAAACCCGCAATCCACCGCAGCAGTGGTTGAAGCGATAGTCCTCGCAGCACTTCTGCACATCATCAGCAGTGTGTCGGTCTCCGGATTGAACCTTGCCTTGAGGTCATCGCAGAAATTCTTGTTCAGCACCTTTTTATAGCCCTTCTTGCCCACCTTGGTTGTGTAGAACTTCCAGGGGATATTGTAAGCCCCGATGGGATGACCTATATCCTGATATTCGGTGCGGGTTCTAACATCCACAATAAAGGTATTCTTGGGATCCTTCCTGAGCATCTTGTATGCCTCTTTGGGAGTCACGTCACCACCCTTGTGCTTTCCTTTAATCGGATATACCTCCTGGTTTAAGGCAAAAACAACCGAACTAAAAGCAAACACCATCAGTACTGCTAACAACAACGTCTTTTTCACCAAATTCATATTCTCCTCCTTTGGATGTTGATAAAGCCAAACAAGTCTGGATTGGCTCCTCAATACAGACTACTACGCCTGAACAGATCACCTCCTTTCACGGAAAATGCATTGGGGAAACCACCCACTTCAACCATCTTACAACATTTTGTCTTCTTTGTCTTGTCCTTCAAGTTAAGCAAAATTCATACCATCAACGACTTAGCCATTGTTCTGTGAGTTTATCAGCATTTTCGGCACATAACGTTGTCCAAAAAGGGACACCATTTCCTCAAGTCTGGTCTGAATTGGACAATTTTTTGACAACTCCTCCTTTAACATGAAATTACTGTATATTCAGGGAGATACTACCCAAAATCTCTTAACATAGGGTATAATAAGACAGTGTCAGAGTTCATCTCTATAATCATACCCAACTATAATGGGGAATCAACTATTGGAAAGTGCCTCGAAGCTGCTTTTTCATCCAGATACGATAACTTCGAGGTCATTGTGGTGGATGACTGTTCCGCCGACAACTCCATAGAGATCATTAAAAAGTTCCCCTGCAAACTTGTGGCCTTAAAGGAACGCTCCGGGGCTTCAAAGGCAAGGAATGCCGGTGCACAGAACAGTAATGGCAAGCTCCTCTTCTTCATTGATTCAGATTGTATCGTGAACGAGGAAGCCCTCTCAATTGCAAGTGCTTCATACGCTGAAAACGGTCCTGACGTAGTTGTCGGGGGCACATATACCCCAATGTCTTATGACAACAGGTTCTTCAGTATTTTTCAGTCTGTCTTCATTAATTACTCAGAGACCAAGAA
The DNA here is from genome assembly GCA_013152195.1 of Nitrospirota bacterium. Taxonomy (GTDB): domain Bacteria; phylum Nitrospirota; class Thermodesulfovibrionia; order Thermodesulfovibrionales; family JdFR-85; genus BMS3Bbin07. Next base: position 6,646 of record JAADGU010000025.1, on the reverse strand, counting down.
CCTTGAAAATCCTGATTATATAGCAACCCACGCAATGGCCATTGATGCCGAAACCTTCAGAAAGAGCGGGGGCTTTCCGGAAGCCTTCATGCCCATAATTGAAGACGTGGAATACAGCCACAGGATACGGAGGGCGGGATACAAACTGATAATGAACCCGAACCTGCTGGTACAACATATCTTTAATTACTCTTTTTCGAGATCCATGAAAAATGCCTTCAAAAAATCCAAGTTCTGGACCATATACTCTATTAATAATAAGGACCTCCTCGTTGATTCAGGCACGGCCTCGGTTGAGCTGAAGGTCAATGTGCTATCATTCTTTCTCAATATCGTGTTTCTGCTACTCTGGATACTCACACAGAACAGCCTGTTGCTCTACCCTATCCCCCTGATATTTGCAACCAACATCTTTATAAACAGAAGTCTAATTCGGGCCTATTACAAAACAAAAGGCCTCTTTTTTGCTTTTCTTGCCACATTATATTATACGTTACTGTACCCCTTGGCAGTAGGTACAGGAGGAATAGCAGGATTGATAAAACATTACCTCTCAAAAAAGAAAGGATTTTAAGATGTCCTACTCACCGTTCAGACATGTTGGTTCGATATTCTGGAAACACAATCCGATCCACTTCACCCTGTTTCTGACCAAGCGCTGCAATGCAAGGTGTCCTTTCTGCTTCTACCTCTCTGCAGACAACTACGCAAGCGCAGAGGCTGCTGAACTGACACTCGAAGAGATAGAAAAGGTATCTTCTTCAATGGGAAATCTGCTCTGGCTGGCCTTATCCGGCGGAGAGTTATTTCTGAGGAAAGACCTTTATGAGATAGTAAAGGTCTTTTATGAGCAGAACAAACCTGCTATAATCCTTCTTCCAACCAACGGCTTACTGACTGATGTTATAATGAACCAGGCAGAGAAGATACTGAAACTCTGCAAAAACAGTGTCGTCACCATAAAACTCTCCCTGGACGGACCTGAGGAGGTACACGACTCAATCCGGGGGGTCAAGGGCAGTTTCAGGAAGATGATGGCGACCTACAGGGCGCTCGGAGAACTCATTGACAAATATCCGAACTTTGAACTCGGTATAAACTCTGTATTCTGTTCAATAAACCAGGATTATATGGATGAAATCCTGCAAATCGTGGGGGGCCTGGACAAGATCAAGACCCATACTGTCTCCCTGATAAGGGGAGATGTTTCAGACGGTGCATTGAAAGAGGTTGACACAGAAAAGTACAACAGGCTAATTGAACAGATGGCATCCGACATGAGAAACAAGAAGGCGCCTACTTATCGGTTCAAGGGGGCAAAACTCAAGGCAGCCCAGGATATCGTGCAGCGAAGACTTATTTATGAGACACAGGTAAAGAACAAGCAGATAATACCCTGCTATGCAGGCAAGTTGAACATAGTCATCACAGAAGACGGAGACGTTTATCCCTGCGAGTCCTTTACCCCGAAGATGAAACTCGGCAATGTCAGAAAAGACGGATATGATATTAAAGAGATGTTGAAGACCACACAGGCACGGGAGGTTGTACGTTCAATCAGGGATAAGGGCTGCTTCTGTACACATGAGTGTTATTTCATGATAAACATCCTCTTTAATCCCGCGATGTATCCCACTCTGCTGAAAGAATACGTGAAGATCTGATTAAAGCTGCTTGGCACCCCTGTTGCGTTCATAGACCGTTACTATTGTCCTGTATCTGAATACCCCCGTAGCCGTGCTAAAGACCCTGGAGAGATGATATCCCCTCACCCTCTTCCTGACATAGCCTGGAAGGGGCTGACCCACCTTCTGAGATATTACAACTACTGCACCGGTCCGGCCCTTTTTCAGGCCGTTTCTGTAATATAGGGGGTTCCTGTACAGCCAGGTAAATCTCAGGGATGATTTTTCGAGTCTTTTTGCCGGTATGGGACGTCCAAACTTCCTGTTCACCTCATAGTTGTACAAAAGCTTCCTGTCCGTAAAAAGATCCAGTATGGGGACGGCAACTGCAGGATTAACAAAAGACCTCTTCTGCGGCAGGGTAAAGACTTCAACATCCCTGACTTCAAGCGAATCCAGATACCTGCCCGCTTCCCTCAGGTTTACTGTACTGTATTTCTGCAGGAAAGGAAGATAAACAGATACGGCCAGTACAAGCGCAGAGCCTATAATACAGAAAACTGCAAACTTCCTGACTTCCCTGGCCCTGATATTTCTCAGTCCGTAAGAGGCCATCAATGTCAGCATTGGCAACAGCGGGATGACATACCGTATCCTCCTTATCTGAAACAGGAGAACAAGGAAGATCAGATAGCTTACGATCATATACTTCAGGTCTCTTTTCCTGAATGCAACATAGAGGGAATATAACGCTGCTGCAGTAATAAAGGGGTGTATCTGAAAGAGGAACGTTGATGCAAAGGTCTCTCCCCACCGCCTCAGCCCGGGCATCTGATAGCTGAAGAGGAATTTAATCTGTCCTAAAAAAAAGTCAAATTTCAATAAAATCACCACGCTGATGAGTAATCCTGCAAGCAGGGCAATTACAGAGCTCCTGAGAAGTGGAGTCCTTCTGTCCTTTCTCAGGTATACCAGCAGTATAATGCAGAGAACCGAAAGCATCGGCCATGTCGAATACTTGCAAAAGAAGACAAGGAATATGGCAACGGCCGAGGATATTATCCACACTGCCCCCCCATACTCCAGGGCCATGAGAAAAGTAAAGATTGAGAGTGTCAGGAAGAACATCGTCGGCACATCGACCATCATAAATGGTATCTGGACAAAGAGATATGGAACCCCTAACATGAGCAGCCCGGCATAAAAACCCGTATCTTCGTCCCAGAGAGTCCTGCCGATCAAGTATGTGAGCACAACCGACAGGGAAAAGAGAAGCGTTGTGAATGCCTGGATATATATCCTCTGTTCCCCAAAAACCTTAAGAATAATTCCGTAAAGGAAAGGGATAAGGGGCAAATCAGTCCAGGCCAGGATATTGCCTCCCCATTCATTAAAGAAATACTTAAAACCATACAGTTCCAGGTGCTTGGCCTGCGTAAAATATCTCGAGGTATCCACAATTACCTCAGGCTCACTCCAGAAGATAGCTGCAATTATAAAGGAGGAGAGAAAAAGGAAGACCGGATTGCGATCAAAAAAAGAGACTTTTGATAACCCATAGGCGATTATAATAACGGGAATAAGGAGCAAAAAAACTCTGAATGCGTTGACATCAGCAAAAACCCACTGCCACCTGGTGAGCCTGTTATCGTCAAGAAAGCGAATTGAATAAAGAACTACAGGCGTGGCCAGCGTGAAAAATGAAATTATCAGATAATAAGGCACTGTCTTGATGTCAGATCGTTCCGTATCCATCTTTTTACCTTTTATAACTGCGTAATCAGGATTGAGTAGAGGCAGGGGACTACTTTGAACAAGGAGAGGAGCAACATTCCCCTCCCTGCCCAAAGATTAATGATTTACTTTTCTACCGGGAACTTCATTTTGGCTGCATTACCAATAGCCCTCTTCATCATATTGCCACCCCAGAAACCTTTTCCCCATGATGTATAACCAAATGACAGCACACGGGCATCATATCCAAGTGCACGCAAGGCTACTATCGGGAGATTCTGAGTCTGCCCAGTGTAACAATACAGAACGAGTATCTTGTCTTTAGGAAGCTTTTTAAGATTTTCAGGCTTGAGTATCTCATTGTAAGGAATATTGATTGCCCCTGGAACGTGTCCAGCCTTGTAAGCTTTAGGCATTCTTACATCCACAGGCAGAAAATCCTTTTTCTTTGCCTTAATCCATTTGTATAACTGATTCGCATTAACCTGGAAATGTTTATTGGCTGGCCCCTGACTCAACACAGCATCAAGCTCTTTTACTGCCGCCGGGCTAAGCGCATAGGCAGGTGATAGTAAAGCTAATAGTGCCACTACCGTCATAAATACCCTCAAAGTGTTCCTCATCCCAAAGCACCTCCATAGTGTTTTTCAGTTTTTTAATCCCGGGTTATTAAGACATCTCCAAACAAAATACTCTTTTGCAGCCATACAGATTCACATACTCTACCACCACCTTTCATATTTGAGTCCAGACGTATAAGCTACAACCCCTTCTCTGTTTCACGCAAAAGTATAAAGAAATTCCATACTAAAAGGCAAACTTTTTCGAAAGTATCCGTCTCCGGCACTCTACTCCGTTAAATTCTTTCTTTCTTTCTAAAAACAGACGGGTAAATATATAATATAACCGTGAAAAGAATACTCTATCGAGTTCATGCAGACGGTATAACAGGAGGATAACATGGCATATAAAGACCTGAGGGAATTCATAACCCTTCTTGAAAAAAGAGGATTGTTGAAGAGGATAACTGCTGAGGTTGACCCTGTCTTTGAGATTGCAGAGATTAACGATCGTGTGGTAAAGGCTGGTGGCCCCGCCCTACTCTTTGAAAAACCGAGGGGAGCAAAATTCCCGTGTATTGTAAATCTCTTCGGCTCGTACGAACGGATGAACCTTGCCCTTGAGGTTGAAAACCTTGACGATATCGGCAGGGAGATTCTCGAGTTTCTGGAACCGGAGATCCCCACGAATTTCATGCAAAAGCTAAAGGCCCTGCCAAAACTCAAGCAGTTGAGTGATTTTCTTCCTAAATATGTAAAGAATGGGGCCTGTAAAGAAGTGATTGTACGGGAAAACCCCTCTCTCGACATCTTCCCGGTACTCAAGACATGGCCTGAGGATGGTGGAAGGTTTATAACCCTTCCAATGGTCTTCACAAAGGACCCGGAAACCGGTGAGCGTAACTGCGGGATGTACCGTATGCAGGTCTATGATTCAAAGACAACAGGGATGCACTGGCATATGCATAAGGATGGGGCAAGGCATTACCGCAAGGCAGAAAAGCTGGGCAAAAGACTGGAAGTGGCTGTTGCCATAGGGGCTGACCCTGCAGTCATGTATTCTTCAACAGCCCCGCTCCCGGAGGGTATAGACGAGATGCTCTTTGCCGGGTTTTTAAGAAAATCTCCGGTCGAGCTCGTTAAATGCGAGACTGTAGACCTTGAGGTCCCAGCAAACGCAGAGATAGTGCTTGAAGGTTATTGTACGCCAAAAGAGAGGAAGGTTGAGGGTCCATTTGGTGACCATACAGGATACTACTCATTAAAAGATGAATTTCCGGTCTTCCACATAACCTGTATAACTCACCGCAGGGATGCAATCTATCCTGCAACAATCGTTGGCAAGCCTCCGATGGAAGACTGCTACATGGCAAAGGCCACGGAAAGGATATTTTTACCCCTCCTGAAGAAACAGCTTCCCGAGGTCATTGATATGAACCTGCCGGTTGAGGGCGTATTTCACAATATTGCCATCATATCCATTGACAAACGCTACCCCGGACATGCGCGTAAGGTAATGTATGCGCTATGGGGAATGGGGCAGATGAGTTTCACGAAGATGATCCTGATAGTTGACAGCTGGGTCAATGTCCAGGACCCTGGTGAAGTCGTGTGGAGGTTAGGCAACAATGTCGACCCCTCGAGGGACGTTGTGATACTTGAGGGCCCGCTGGATGTGCTTGAGCACGCCTCACGGATACCTGCTTACGGAGGCAAGATGGGCATAGATGCCACAAAGAAATGGAAAACAGAGGGCTTTACACGTGAGTGGCCGGATGACGTTGTAATGACGCCGGAGATAAGAAAGCTTGTGGATGAGAGATGGAAGGAGTATGGGTTTTGATAATAGAGTTGATGGAGTGATGGAGTAATGGAGATATAGAAACCTGGAGACCTGGAGAGTTGGAAGAGAAGAAACCTGTTTGCAGAAACTGTAATGCTGAGCTGAAGCTTTATATCGGCTGACGGACGGCAAAGCTCTGCTGCACGGAGTGCAGCAAAACCTTTACTATCAGTGAGTATATTGATGATCTCACTGAAGAGATGTGGGAGAGGATTGCGCTGAGGCCCTGCAACAGGGCCTGAACCCGGCGCGTTCTGCAAGTTTGACTTACTGCTGCCACCTCTTATACAGGTCATGGTCAATACGCATCTGATCAAGCACCTTTCCTGCCATAAAATCGACCATATCATCAATGCTTTCCGGCTTGCTGTAAAAACCGGCAACAGGAGGCACTATTTTCACGCCAAGCCTTGCAAGCTTGAGCATGTTTTCAAGGTGGATGGCACTGAGGGGGGTCTCCCGGGGAGAAAGGATAAGGGGTCTGCCCTCTTTTATTGAAACATCGGCAGCCCTCTCTATAAGGCTGTTGGCATATCCGTTTGCTATTGCCGAAAGGGTCTTCATGGTGCAGGGAACTATGAACATCGCATCGACCTGAAAGGAACCACTTGAGACAGGAGCCCATAGATTTTTCCCGTTATGTACAAAAAACCCGTCAAAAGAAGCCCCGGCTGACCTTTTCTCCTTAAGCCAGCTCCTCAGCATCGCTTCCGGCTTCTCCGAAAGATCAAGACCCACCTCTTCCTTTATTATTGAGACGGCCGGCTCTGAAAGGATAAGATGAACCTCGGAGTCCTCAACCAGTCTCTCAAGTATTCTCAACCCCATGACAGGACCGGTTGCCCCGGTTATTGCAAGAATATATCTCTTCATTTAACACCTAT
>JAADGU010000082.1 GCA_013152195.1 Nitrospirota bacterium | reverse complement strand
AGCTGAACTTATACCAGGGACAACCTCAAACTCTATCCCCTCTCCTGTAAGGACTTCAGCCTCTTCGCCTCCCCGGCCAAAGACAAAGGGGTCACCACCCTTCAGCCTGCATACATCCTTTCCTTCCAGAGCCTTGCGGACCAGAACGGAATTTATCTCATCCTGTGTCATGTCATGGCGCCCACCACGCTTTCCTGCATAGATAAGTTCAGCCCCTCCCTTTATATAGTCCAGTATCTGGACATTGAGATGGAAGTCGTAAACCACAACATCGGCTTTTTGCAGGCACTTCAGACCCTTTATTGTCAGTAATCCTATATCTCCCGGCCCTGCTCCAACGAGATGGACCTTACCTTTTGTCTCTTTCATATATTCACCTCAGTCAGATATTAAACTTGAATGTTCATTTTGCCGCAGAAAACCTTCCCGGCAATAACAGACTATATCTCTTTTCGATTAACGTGCCGGGTCTCTCCCGTAAACGCTGTCGAGAATCTCCTTTGCGCCCCTTGAGAGCAGGTCCTCGGCAAGCCTGATGCCGATGGACTCAGCAATATCCTGGTCACCCTCCATTTGTTCCCTTATTATCCTCTCACCGGAGATGCTTCCTACAAGACCTTCCATTACAACTTTTCCTTCAATCAGCCTTGCATAGGCCCCAACCGGTACCTGACAGCCCCCTTCAAGCCTTTTAAGGAAGGCCCTCTCAGCCCTGACGCAGACCGAGGTCTCCAAATGATTTAACGGCATGATCAGGGTATTTATAAAATCGTCCCCGGCCCTGCACTCAATACCAACAGCACCCTGTCCTATTGCCGGAAGGCTTATTCCGGGTGGAAGCACCTCTGTTATCCTTTCGTGCCAGCCGAGCCTTTTAACGCCGGCAGCAGCAAGGATTATGGCATCAAACTGTCCCTCGTCAAGCTTTTTCAGCCGTGTGTCAAGATTGCCCCGCAGTTGTGCAATCCTTAAATCAGGTCTGATGTTAAGCAACTGGCATGACCGTCTGAGGCTGCTCGTTCCAATTACAGCCCCTTCGGGCAGGTCTTTAAATTTTTGAAACTTGAATCCCTGGTCCTGAGTTTGTGATATAAATGCATCCCTCGGGTCCTCTCTTTTGCATATGACGGCAAGATGCAGACCAGCAGGGAACTCTGTTGGCACATCCTTCATGCTATGAACGGCAATGTCTGCTTCCTGCCTCAGGAGTGCTTCTTCTATCTCCTTTACAAAGAGCCCCTTGCCGCCCACCTTTGCAAGGGGAACGTCGAGGATCTTGTCTCCCGTGGTTTTTATCCTGTTGAGTTCAATCTTCAGGTCAGGATAGAGTCTCTGCAGTTCCGACTTTACCCACTCAGCCTGCCAGAGTGCCAACCTGCTGCCCCTGGTACCTATTATCACCTTTCTATTTTGAGCCATTATTTTCCCCTATGCCGTAAAGCCTCTTTATCATTGCAATCAGTACATCCCTGTCCTCGGAATCCTCCTTGAGAGCCACTGTTGGAGGATGAATGAGCTTGTTGACCACTGCAGAGACAGTGTATTCGATCGCCTTCCTCTGTTTTTCATCCACACCTTCAAGCCTGTTCATAAGTTTTTCAAGCTCTGCCTGCTTGATCTCCTCCGCCCTGTTGCGGAGGGCCACTATAGTGGGGACAGAATCAAGGGATGTCTGCCATTTCAGAAACTTCTCAAGCTCTTCCTCAATAATCCCTTCAGCCCGCTCAGCCTCTTTTTCCCTTCCCATAATGTTTGAGTCGACAATACCCTGAAGGTCGTCCACATCATAGAGATAGACATTATCAATGTCATTGATCTCCGGGTCGATGTTGCGGGGAACTGATATGTCAATTATAAAGACAGCCCTGTTCTTTCTTCCTTTCATTATCATCTGCATATCTGACTTATGGAGTATATACGAGGGTGCCCCGGTCGAACAGATAATAATATCCGTATTGACGAGTTCCTTTATAAAGTCTTCGAACCTTACGGCCCTGCCGCAAAATTCCCTTGCAAGTTCAACTCCCCGTTCATAAGTCCTGTTTACTACAGATACATCCTTTACCCCGCTTTTGATAAGGTGCCTGACAGCCAGCTCTGCCATTTCTCCGGCCCCCAGGAGCATGAACCTCTTTTCACTCAGGTCGGTAAATATTTTTTTTGTCAGCTCTACAGCAGCATAACTTATGGATACGGCATTCTCAGCAATCCTTGTTTCCGTCCTTACCCTCTTTGCAACAGATATGGCCTTCTTCATAAGCCTGTTCAGGAGGATACCTGTAGCCCCTTTTGAGAGGGCGAATTCAAAGGCGTTCTTCAATTGTCCCAATATCTGGGGCTCTCCTACAACCATTGAGTCAAGGCTTGAGGCAACCCTGAAGACGTGCCTTATTGCATCTCTGTCAGCGTAAAAGTAAAGAGAATTCTCCAGATCCCCCGGATCAATGGAATGAAATTCCGAGAGGAAGGCCTTTACCGAATCAACGGCCCTTTCAGGGTTGCTGACATGCGCATACATCTCAACCCTGTTGCAGGTGGAGAGTATCATCGCCCCTTTCACCTCCGGTAGCTGAAGGAAACTGTTCAGTCCCTCCTCCAGTCCGGGGCCGTCAAAGGCCAGTTTTTCCCGTACCTCTACCGGGGCGGTCTTATGATTAAGTCCAGTTACCAATACCCTCATCTTACAAAGCTGTGAACCCCCTTCAGTAGCAGATTTACTCCAAAGAATGTAAACAGTACAATGGAGAACCCAAGAATTGAAAGTATTGCTGCCTTTTTGCCCCTCCATCCGGCGGTCAGCCGTACATGCAGTACAAGGGCATAGATAAACCAGGTAATCAGTGACCAGACCTCTTTGGGGTCCCATCGCCAGTAACTCCCCCAGGCGCTCTCTGCCCAGAGGGCGCCGGTAATGATTGCAAGTGTCAGCAGTGGGAAACCGAGTGTTATGAGTTTGTAGCTAACCTCGTCAAGTATCTGGAGACTCGGCAACCTCTGAAAGAGGCTTCCCAGGCGTTTTGTCTTTACAAAATGTTCCTGGACAAGATACATAACCCCTATGCCCGCAGCCATGGCAAATGCAGCATCTCCTAAAAATGCCAGGGCAGTATGAACGCCAAGCCATGAACTCTGGAGCATGGGGCTTACGGGCGTTATCTCACGGGGCAGGATGGAGGATGAAAGCATAAGTACAAAGACAATCGGCATGATAAAAGAACCAAGCAAGCCTATTCTGTACCTGTATTCGACATAAAAAAAGAGGAGAACTATGCACCATGAGAAGAAAGAAGATGCCTCGTGCATGTTTGTTACCGGCATGTGACCGGAAAGGGCGCTCAGGACGATGTTAGCGGTATGAAGGATAAAACCAATGGCAGCAAGGGCGAGCATTATTCTGGTTGTTGCCCTGCTCCCTCTGAATAGCTCTACAACTCCTACAATTGTTGCTGCAAAGTAAAAGGTCAAGGCGAGTTCAAAGAGAATAACCATTAGAAGCAACCAAGCTCACAGTCTGTAATCTTTATTCCAAGTTCGTCTGCCAACTTACCGATTTCACGATAGGGAAGACCCGTCTGTTCTGCTATCTTTCTTGCCATCTTGCAGGGAATTCTTTTATTTTTTGTATGTTTGAGGAGCTCTTCTCCAGGATTGCCTGCAGTCTTCCCGGGAGGGTTTGTCTCAATGTTAGACCGCTCTTTATTAGTTGCATCAGTCACATCATCACTCGAATTTACTGATGTCTCTTCAATATGATTTTTTTCTGTCTTGTTCATGATGATAGCTTTGAGTTTGTGAAAGCAAGCCCTCTCCCTGATGCCAAGACGGATAGTCTCATCCATGCATGGTTCAAACTGCTCACGGTTTGAGGGGTCTGAGCTGGGAATTTCATCCTGATAGATTATTATATCGGCTTTCTTGAGAATCCTCAAAGCAGAGGGCTTTAACCTTCCGGTGTCCTTTCCAAAGACAAATATTACTATATCAGGGGATAAAAACTCAATTGGAGAATTACCTTCAACCACTATGCCTTCACATTGTGCGAGCAGGCTAACGGCCATATCAATGGTCTCTTCAAGCCCTGTGTCAGGTGACTGAACCCATAGCACATCCCCAGCCCCTGCACGACGGAAGCGGGAAGTATCCTTATCCTCAGGAGCATCCGGACTTCGCTGTACAGAGGTATAAAAAGCCGTTTTTGTATACTTGATTGCACCCCATGAACCGCCGAGCAACCTCAGGAGATTTTCGGCCACCGTGGTTTTACCACATCCACTGTGCGCACCACCAATACATATAACGGTCTGACTATACACTTAAAATATTTTACCCCATTTGCCATATTTAAATCAGACTTAAAGTTTTAGTCAATTAAGCCGATAAATAAAAAGAGCTATGTTTGTAATAATTGGCATATTGGTCGTTATGGGAGCGGTAGTTGGCGGCTACCTGATGGAACACGGCAACCTCAGTGTCCTGTTCCAGCCGGCAGAGCTGGTCATTATATTCGGTGCTTCTATCGGTTCTCTTATCATAGCAGCACCCCCAAAGGTCCTTTCATTGATATTGAAGAGTTTTGGGAAACTCTTCTCTTCAGGGGGGATGGGTAAGTCCGGTTATCTTGAGCTCCTCGGTCTTCTCTACAAGATATTTTCCAAGATCAGGAAGGAGGGGCTTATATCTATAGAGGCGGACATTGAAAATCCCGGGAGTAGCCCCCTGTTTTTAGAATACAGGGCTGTAATGTCCAACCATCATGCAGTAAGTTTCCTCTGTGATAACCTTAAGGTGATAATCTCTACAAATGTACCGCCCTATGAGCTGGACAACCTGATGGAGCTCGAAACAGATACCCACCATCACGAGGCTCTGATACCGGCGCATAACATAGCAATGGTTGCAGATGCATTGCCGGGGCTTGGTATCGTAGCCGCTGTTCTCGGAGTGGTACTTACAATGGGCAAGATTAACGAACCACCGGAGGTCCTTGGTCAGAGCATAGGTGCAGCGCTGGTTGGTACGTTTCTCGGGGTCCTGATGTGTTACGGTTTTGTCGGTCCTATAGCTACCAATCTCGAGGCAAAGGTGAAGGAGGATGGTGTCAGTTTTCAGATTATAAGGATAGCCCTGGTTGCTTTTGTAGGGGGATCAGCCCCGCAGATGGCCGTGGAATTTGGCCGAAGGGCTATTCCGACGTCTGACAGACCCTCGTTCAATGAACTTGAAGAGACAGTAAGAAAAAAGTGAACGATGGTTAAACGAGAGAAACTCTGATGAAAGACTCGAAGATAATAATAAAGAAGGTAAAAAAGACCCCTGAAGGCGGACGTCATGGGGGCAGCTGGAAGGTAGCATATGCAGACTTTGTAACTGCAATGATGGCCTTTTTTCTTCTTCTCTGGTTAGTAACGATGGTTTCTCCGGAGAAACGTGCAAGGGTTGCGACCTATTTTAAGGAGTTCAGTATCTTCGAGAAGGCAGGCACATCCTTTATGGAGAAGTCCAGCGAGATGTTTAATGAACCTGGAGAGACCTCTGATAAGGTCTTCTCGGAATATTACGGGACCTTCGGAGACAAGGGTATAACACCGGAGGCCCTCCAGCAAGCCATAAAAGAGGCGGTTGAAACCCTTCTTGGCGATATGAAGGATCAGATACTCGTAAGGATTGTAAAAGAAGGAGTAAAGATAGAGATTATTGATAAAAACGGCAGTTCCATGTTTCCGTCCGGCAGTGCTGAACTTACTCCCAAGGCAGCAGAGATACTAAGGGTGCTTGCAGACAATATCAGTAATATTAATAACAAGTTGTTTATAGAGGGACATACTGATTCATATTCTTATTCATCAAACAGCAATTATACCAACTGGGAGCTCTCTGCCGACAGGGCAAATGCTGCGAGACGTGACCTGGAAAGACTCGGAATAGCCCCGGCAAGGATAGTCCGTGTTGTAGGCTATGCAGACAAGGACCCGCTTTTTACGGATAGCCCGCGTGACCCGAAAAACAGGAGAATGAGTATCGTTATCCTCTTTCCCGACAAGAAGAAAACAGGAAAGAAATAAAGGTCTCCAGTTTTGGGAATATTTACTTTTAATTATGTAGTCTTTGCAGGCATATATGTCTGTTCCTGCCAATTTGAAAAGAAATAACAGGTGAAGGGCTGATCAGGTTATTGTTTGTTTTTTATGCCTCTTTAGATTTTATTAATGTGTCCGGCAAAACATTGCAAAAAAATTTTTGGATATAGTATAATGCCCACTGTGATTATGGGTGTGATTATTGGATTATGATATGTGCCGGACTCCGGACAGGGAGACAGAAAGAAGGAGAAAAATATGAAAGCATATAGAAATGATATAAAAATAAATTCAGACTCTAAAAAAAATTTGCTTGAAAGGAGAGGATATTTGAAGGTGTTAATACAAAATAAAAAATTATATGTAATCTTTATATCCGTTTTTATGCTGTTGAGCTCCTTGCTGTTATCAATGAATGCTGTGGCCGATGATCACGATGGTATCCCGGAGTTTTTCGTGCCGCCACCTCCTTTCTCCGAGGGTATTTTCCCCTGCTCGCAATGTCATGCAGACATGGAAGTAAACAAGAAACGCAGAAAACTGTTCTATCATACAAATATAAAGTTTACACATGCCGCAAAGCAGAGGTGGTGTCTTGACTGCCACAATCCCGATGACAGGGATGTATTGAGACTGGCAAGTGGAAAGCTTGTTTCCTTTGAGGAATCATATTACCTGTGTGGCCAGTGCCACGGGACAATTTTCCGTGACTGGAAGGCAGGAGTGCATGGCAAGAGAACGGGCATGTGGAACGGCAAGAAAGAGTATCGTCTCTGTGTTCAGTGTCACAATCCTCATCAGCCACGATTCAAGCCTCTAAAGCCTCTTCCGCCTCCGATAAAGCCCGCGGATATTAAATACAGCAAGCCAACGGATGAAATACCTGAAAATCCATTGAACACGGTTTTTCCATTAAAAACGATCTCGAGGAGTAAAAATGCCAAATAAAATTAAAGGAAACAGCATATCCAAATCAATCAGCCGTAGGGGTTTTTTAAAGGGTGCGGCTCTTGGTCTTGCATCCACTGCA
>JAADGU010000100.1 GCA_013152195.1 Nitrospirota bacterium | reverse complement strand
CGTTCGGGGCATCCAGAACTCACTGTAAAGACTGGATTCCCGCTCAACAGACTGCGGGAATGACGGCTCAATTGTTGTGTTTATACACAGATTCTATATAGTCATCTGCAAATCACAACTTGATAAAAACGGTTTCAGGATTTATAATGTAATTATATACTGAACTTAAAAGGAGGTGATGCAGGAAGAGATTAAAAACGTCCGGGTTTATCCTCATGGGTACAAAAAAACATCGAGGAGGACAAAGGCAGATGGTAGAAAAAATCCTGAAAAAGATGATGCAGGAAGAAGCAAAAGTATCAAGAAGAGGGCTTCTTATAGGTGCCGGAAAGGTTGCAGCCGGAGCGGCTATGATAACGGCTGGTGGGCTGACACTGGTATCAGAAACAGAAGCCAGGGAAACAAAATATCCATGGCCTTACAAAAAGCTGGATCCGGAAAAGGTTGCCAGGATTGCATATGAGAACTGGTATAAGGAATACTGTTGCTACGCAACTGCAAGCGCCATACTTATTCCCCTCCAGGAAGCAGTTGGTGAACCGTATACCTCATTCCCCATAATATCAACCAGGTGGGGCCATGGCGGGGCAGTGGGCTGGGGAACATTATGTGGGACACTAACCGGGATTGGTATTGCTACAGGTCTTGTTGCCGGAAAAGACGGTGAAAAGATACTCAATGACGTAATATACTGGTATACTCAGACACAACTTCCGATTTACACACCAGGACAACCAAAAACAAAGATCAGGAATGTCAGCAAGAGCAACTCTCCCCTTTGTCATATCTCAGTGGGCAGATGGATGAAAAAGGAAGGCGTTCAGTTCTTTACTCCTCAGAGAAAGGAAAGGTGTGCCAGACTCTCAGCCGATGTAGCAGTATACACGGTAGAGCTTTTAAATGCGTGGGCAGACGGCAAATATGTACCTGTACATGGTTCCCAGGCTAAAACACACAACAGGCCTGCCCAGAATAACTGCGTTGATTGCCACTCAAGATAACCGGCGCAGCCTGCTATGACGGGGGCCATGCCCCCGTCATGTATATCTTCACTTCATGTCTTTCTCAAAACATACAATCTTCTGACAGATACGAAGTTTGCAATAACGGCAAGAACCACAAGGAGAGCGAACAACTGATTCAAGACAGCACCAAGCATAATCAGAAACGACCTTGTGTCCCTTCCAAACCTCCAGCCCGACCCCTTTTGCTCTTTTAAAACAACCGTATCATACTTGATAGCCGTATAACTGTTCATAAGGCTCCCTGTAAGTGCAAGGTAACCTGTAACCCACACAAGATAGTCGCCACCATGTGAATTCCACCAGCCATATGTCAAACCAAGGATTACAGCTGCATCAGCATATCTGTCCAGTACAGCATCAAACCATGCCCCGTAATCTGACTGCTGATGCTTTAACCGTGCCACTTCACCGTCACATCCATCAAGGACGGAGGAGACCTGCACAAGGAGGCCGCCAAGGAGAACGGGCAGGTAATTGCCGAAAGACAGCAGCAGGGCTGCGAGGAGAGAGAGGGTGAAACCCGAGAGTGATATTGTATCCGGCTTTATCCGCGTCTTAACCAATACCTTCGAAAGCCTTATTGATACGGGTCTGTTCAGGTTCCTTGATATAAAACCGTCAGTTGGTTTTATCAAACTCCTGCAAAGCTGGTCTTCCGCCGTTCTAAAAGCCTCCTCAGTATCAATATCTATCCAGAACCTGCCGTTAAGATCATATGCCTTAAGCATTCCCCTGTCGGCAAGTCTCTGCATACCACCGGAAAGAGTCTCATCACCATGCATTATACTCTCCTGAAGAGCGTCAAACAAGGAAACAGAACAGGAAAATATTCCGCAATCAACGGCATTGTAATCCGATAATCCCTTGCCGATACTGACAATCCTGCCATCCCTTACCATTACCCTGGTGGCATCTTCCATATCAATATAGTCATCTGGAGCACTGTCAACCACCATCAGGACTTCCTTGTCGTCCAGTTGAGAACTTCCTGCTTCCTGCAGGACTGAAGGCTCAAACAAGTGATCCGACATTAACAGAAAAAACCTCTCCTTCAATACTTCCCGGGCCTTCAGGACGGACAGGGCATTCCCCCTCTGCCATTCTGTATTTTCTATATATGTAATCTCAACGCCGTATCTGCTTCCATCTCCCAGTTCCTCTTTTATCATCGCCCCGAGATAACCGATAACCACGACAAACTCCCTGACAGAGGCATTCCTTGCAGTAAGAATTACGCGTTCAACAAGTGAGAGGCCAAGAAGTCTGGCCAGAGGTTTTGGACGGTTATTCGTCATGGTGCTGAGCCTGCTGCCCATACCCGCGGCAATAACCAGGGCCTTCATCTCAGCGCTCCCGTTCACCCGAGATAAATTCTTCAACCATCTTCCTTGCTGTATTGTCGGGAAACTGCCGGGGTGGATGTTTCATGGTATAGGCTGAAATTGATGTAAGAGGCCCGCCCGTCTTTCTCTCTATCGCCAGCTTGCAGCATCTTATTGCATCAATTGCACAACCGGCAGAGTTTGGAGAGTCCTCCACAGACAGCCTCAGCTCCAACTCCATCGGAACATCACCGAACGTCTTCCCCTCCATCCTGAGAAAACAGACCTTGTTATCATTGAGCCAGGGGATATAATCGGAAGGACCTATATGGATGTTCCTTGGAGCAAGGGGTTCTGAAAGCACAGACTGTACAGCCTCTGTCTTTGATACCTTTTTTGACTTGAGCCTGTCGCGTGCCAGCATATTCAGGAAATCCGTGTTACCACCTGTATTGAGCTGATATGTCCGCTCAAGCCTCACTCCCCTGTCTGAAAAGAGTTTTGCCAGTGTCCTGTGGGTTATTGTAGCGCCGATCTGGGCCTTTATATCATCCCCTACAGCCGGAATACCTTTCTGACTGAACCTGTCAGCCCACTTACTGTCAGAGACGATAAAAACAGGCATACAGTTAATAAAGGCTACACCGGCCTCAAGACAGCTCTCAGCGTAATATTTGGCAGCCTCTTCAGAACCCACGGGGAGATAGTTCAAGGCAATCTCGGCTCCGCTATCCTTCAATACCTTCACGATATCAGCCTCCGGCGTATCTGAAACCAGAAAGGTTTCATCCCCGGAATACTCCTTCATATGCGGGGCAACACCATCAAGCACCCTGCCCATGACTACTTTTACCCCGGTCGCGGGGATATCTTTCTGAAATACGGCGGTACAGTTAGGGAGTGCAAAGATTGCCTCGCCTACATCTATTCCAACCTTTCTCCTGTCAATATCAATTGCAGCAACAACCTCGATGTCTCCGGGATTGTAACCACCGATATCCCAGTGCATAAGACCAGCCACATCCTCCACTGTCTTGTTCCTGTAATAATAAATACCCTGCATCAGGGAACTGGCACAGTTTCCCACACCAATAATGGCAATCCTTATCTTTTTCATACTATACCTCCTGATGAAGCAGTATTGCCGACTTGATAATTCAAATAAATTCCCTCTCTGTACCGGAACGGGATAAAAGTGACAACTATCCGGGCTTTGCCCCCAAACCCGGAAGCACTGTTACATATTAATGGTGAACTCTCAAGAGGATTTTTCAACAGACCTGTTACTGAATACCCTGCAGAAAAAAACTGCCGGGTATAAAACTTATCGTGAATAACATACAAGGACTGTAATCAATATAGCATCATCAGTCAGAAAAAAACAAGAAGTGTACGGCACCAGAAAACCGGGGATACTCCTCATGAATAAAGGGCTTTTCTGTCTCCCCGTTACAGAGGATGTATCAGCCTGGATGACTCAAAATGAACGCCTTTATGATAGAATAAATGCACGTTATCAGCCTCAAAAATAACAGATGATAAGGAACCCATGGAAAAGGAACAGAAAAGGGCACTTTTAGAGTCCGTACTCTTTATTTCGGGAACTCCTCTTAACCTGAAAGACCTGCAGAGGATAACAGAATTCTCTACAGGAGAGATAAGTTTTTTAATAAATGAGCTTATCGCCGAATACAGAAACAGGAGAGGTGGCATACTCCTGGTCGAAGTTGCAGAGGGGTTTCAGATGGTATCAAACCCTGAATATTCACATTGGATTAAAAAACTTAAGGCCACAACACCACAGAAACTCTCAATAGCCGCACTTGAAACCCTTTTTCCATTGTGGCTTACAGACAGCCCATCACAAAGGCAGAGCTTGAACAACTCAGGGGGGTCAACTCTGACGGTGTTATAAAGAGTCTGCTCGAAAGACGGTTTATCAGGATTGTGGGCAAGAAAGAGGTGCCGGGCCGGCCCCTCATCTACGGGACCTCCAGGGAATTCCTTCAGCATTTCGGACTCAAGGACCTTTCGGAATTACCAACCATGCGCGATTTAAACCCTGACGAGCTGTAAATACAACAGGGGATAAGGCGCAGAGCGCATAGAGCATAGCGTTCAAAGATGAGACGCATAGGGCACAGCACAGAGCGTGCAGGAAACGGAACTCTTAATGCTTTGTCTTTAACGCCATGCGCTATGCCCTATGCGCTTTTCATCTTTAAAAAGAGAAATGTCTTACGACATCAATACTCGATTCCCTTCCTTGCAGCCTGTCCTTTACCGAGAGGGTGTTTTACTGCCTTCATGTATGTAACATAATCGGCTATATCAATCATCCCTTCTGTTGCACCGCGCCCTGTAAGGACAAGCTCAGTGCTTTCACAAAAGCTCCTCATAAAATTAACGGCTTCACTTTCTGAAATTATACCGGCGCCAACAAGGTTATTGAACTCATCGATAATGACTAGATCAAAGTCCTGTGCACTATGCTGAATCTCCCGAAGGGCTTCAAAAGAGTGTTTCTTCAGTTCGGTCCTGTCTACCTCGGGGTAGAAAGATGGTGGCTTGATATCAGTAAATCTCCTTATCTCAACAGAGAGTTTTTGCAGGAGATCAAGCTCTCCACCCGTATTGTCAGGTTTCATAACCTGTGCAAACAAAACCCTCCAGCCCCAGTTTTTTGCCCTTACAGCAAGACCTACAGAGGCGGTTGTTTTTCCCTTGCCTTCACCTGTATAAATATGGATAAGTCCCTTTGTCACCTTTCCTCCTCAATCTTCATGAGAGTATCCCTGTACATATCTGTCCTTTCGGGTCTTATCTCAATCGCCCTCTTTACGAGTGCTTCAGCCTCATCAAGGTTTTCACCCAACTTATAATAAAGCCACGCCAGATTATTCATCGCATCGGCATTTGCAGGATCTTCACGAATGGCCTTCCTGTAAAATCCCTCGGCCCCTTTAAAATCTCCTTTCAGGAAAGAGGCATTGCCCATATAGAAATATGCAACCGGTAAAGTTTCTGAAGCTTTTTTATATTCGCTTATTGCCTCATCATACTGACCCTTCTTTTCATAAATAACCCCCAGGTTAATGTGTTCTTCAGATGTAAGAGGGTCATCAATCACTACTATCCTGGGCAAACTGCAGGAGAAAAGAAAAAAGGCAAATAAGATGACAATCAAACCCCTTTGGGTTTTATGAGTAATGTCCAGTACCCTGTTTTTTTCCATATCCTCTGAAGTTTACTGTAAGAAAAAAACTTCTCCTTCTCTTTTCCCGAGTGGGCAAATATACCGTTATTGTTGTACCCTACTATAACCATAAAGTGGTTTTTTTCTATAATATAAAAACCAAAGTCCACAAGCACAATTAATGGATAGCCCTTCTGTATCTTGTCACGAATGTCTTCCATGCCCCCCTTATAGGCAGAGGCGCTGAAGCCGGCCCTGCGAGGATAAAGAAGCATATCCATACTGAGGGTACCATTAAGCCGGTCCTTAAAAATATCCCCGGCAATTTCCTGGGGGGTAACCTTAACGCCCCAGAAGTTAAACACCTCTGCAAGAGATACCGGTCCGCACTGATAGGCATCCTGGGGAAAGAAAGGAGTGGAGAGCATCACATCTCCCCTCTCCTTCTGCCCCTGTGTTTCAAGACCTGCACAGCCACCAAGAAGCATTACAAAAACAATCAGAAAAACTGCCTTATTTGACAATAACAACCCTGCGACCCGTTAGCTGGAGGAGTAAAACCACTAAAATAGCTATCACAAGAAGGCTGATTATAATACCAAGTCCGCTGTCACCTGCCACCCTTAACTGATCGATCCTCTGTGCAAACTGATTGAGGTCCTCATCTGACAGGGAACCAAGCCTGTCAGCAACCTCACCTGCTGTAAAACCAAGGGCCAGCAATCTTTTGCTCACAACTTCAGATTCAAGAAATCTCTGGAGCTTCTGGATGTCAACCTGCCTTTCAGACGGAGATAAGCCGAGGAAGTCAGAACCGAGCATTGCAGCGTCAACCCTCGGGACAACTGCAAACAGAAGCATGGAAAAAATCAGATAGAAACCAACCTGCCTGAATAAGGGGATTCTCAAAACTCTTCACCTCCTTTCCATGATAAGAGTAATAAGTTACAAGTTATCCGTATAACAGATAATGCATAGTCAGCCACTACCTTACCGAAACACTCGGTAGTGAACCAAAGAGATACTTTAAATCCTCATCCTCGAAGGTTATTCCACCCCCCAGATAAATACCCCGCCACCTCGAATTCAGAAGATTGTCCACACCACCACTAATGAAGAGGTTTTTGAAGAGATAGTAATCCATGTAGAGCTTTAAATGGGGTTTTCCGGCGCCCTCCTCCTCATTATCAAAATCCCATATGTCTGCCGAAACCTTTAAGCGGTCATTCATAAAAAACTGGTCGGCTCCAAGACCGATTGTGTTTTCCTTAAGCCCGATTCTTAAGGCCAAATCCTTAAATCGCTTTGCAAACTGCAAGGAAAACTCTATCTTTCTCTCAATCAACTCTTCCTCCTCAACTGTGGTTACACCGTTTACGGAGGTAACAGTCTTTGTTGTGGTCACACTTCCCAGAGGGTCATCAACAACCCCCAAAATATAGTATTTATCAGGCCGGGGCTTAAGTGTCAAGTCAAAATAGCCCTTCCCGTCGCCGGTCCTTGTCAGATATTCTCCCTTAAACGTGACAAAGGTCCTGAACCTTTCTATCCTGGCAAGGGTATCCTCAATACCACTGGCTGCCTTGCTTACAGACTCATAGAGTCTCTCATCAGAAACCAGCTTCCCGATTGTCCCCTCGCCTTTCTCTATCTTCTCTGCAACCTTCTGAACCGATGACATCGTCTTGTCTGTCTTCTCCATCAACCTTGCTATCTTCGGCCTGTTTTCTTCCAGAAGGGATTTCAGCTCTTCTGAGGCAGCCTTCAACTCTTTAATCATTTCCGGGGCCTCTGCGCTTAAGTCCCTGAGATTGCTTACCGTATCTGTAATCTCATTGCTATTGTCTTCAACCAGTTTATTGATGGAAGCCGTCAGTGTATTAATTCCTTCAAGCGTTTCCTTTAACCTGCGGTCATTGGCGGTTATTGCAGTATTCAGATTTCCGGTTAAATCTGCAAGGTTAGCAGCTGTCTTCTTTAAAGCATTTTTGGTCTCTTCAGTGCCTAACACATCGTTTATGTTCTCTGTCAGATTCTGAATACTGTCGGAAATACCCGCAAGCTTATAGATCATATCATCAATGTCCACCGGCTCGTGTACGTTCTGAATTGTCTCGCCTTCCTTAAGCACTATCTGGTCCATCCCCGGCTTAATCTCGAGATATCTATCACCTAAAAGGCCTGATGTCTTGATGGACGCCACAGCATCCCTGTAGAGTCTTATCTCAGGGTAAATCCTTAGTCTTAACTTGACCCTGTTTCTTTCAAGGACAATCTTCTCTATAATACCGGCATCAACCCCTGCAACCTTTATCTTTGTCTTCTCGTCAAGGCCAGAAATATTTGAAAAATAAACATACACGGGATAGCCCTCCTTGCGCAGCCATTCCTTGCCACTCACCTTGAAGGTCATGTAAGAAAGCACTGCCAGGACGATAAGGGCAAAAATCCCTACTTTCAGCTCTGTGCTAAAACCCCTCATCTGGTAACTCCCTCAATCTTGATTGGTCCAACCGCACTGCCCGTGATAAATTGCCTTACAACTGGATTAGAGGTATTTCTTATCTCTTCGGACGAGCCAACCTCTATTATTTTTCCTTCATAAAGCATGGCAATACGGTCTGCTATCTTATATGCGCTCTTCATGTCATGTGTTATTGTAACCGAGGTCACGTGAAGCCTCTCTCTGAGCTCAATTATAAGATCGTTTATTGCATCTGCCATTATAGGATCCAGTCCTGTTGTTGGTTCATCGTAAAGTATAATCTCCGGTTCATGAGCGATAGCCCTTGCCAGCCCTACCCTCTTACGCATCCCGCCCGAGAGTTCAGACGGCATAAGATCTTCAACACCCGAAAGACCCACAAGCCTTAATTTTGCCGAGGCAATACTTCTTGCCTCCTCTGCAGATATTCTTGCATGTCTCAGCAGTGTAAAGGCAACATTTTCCCACACAGTAAGGGAATCAAACAGGGCTGCACCCTGAAAGAGCATCCCGAAATTTCTTCTCACCTCATAGAGGTCCCTTTCCCTGAGTAAGGAGATGTCTACCTCTTTTATAATTACACGGCCTCTATCAGGTTTTAACAGACCAATTATATGCTTTATGAGAACACTTTTACCAGACCCGCTACCCCCTATAACAACCATGCTTTCGCCCGGTTCCACTCCGAGGTTGACTCCTCTCAGGACTTTTTTGTCTCCGAAAGACTTGTAGAGGTCTTCAATCTTTATCATTACTTTAAATCATGGCTCCGGGCATCTTCACCTGAACAGCCAGGCAGAGAGAAAATAATCGGAAATAAGTATCGTCATGGAGGACAAAACAACAGCACCTGTAGTTGCCTTCCCCACGCCCTCGGCCCCACCTTCAGTATAAAACCCCTTATAACAGCTGATAAGTGAAATGGAGGCACCAAAAAAAGCGGCTTTTATAAGCCCGCTGTAAATATCGTCCAGCTCCAGGTAGTCCCACGTCCTGTTCCAGTATGAAACAGAGTTTGCGCCAAAGAGTCCGACACTGATAACAAAACCCCCGACAATTCCCACTATATCAGTAACAATGGCAAGTGCCGGAAGCATTAATACACCCGAGATGAACCTCGGGACAATAAGGTACTTCACGGGATTTGTGGCAAGGGTTTCAAGGGCATCTATCTGCTCGGTAACCCGCATGGTACCAAGTTCAGCAGCCATGGCGGCACCTGCCCTGCCCGCAACAATCAATCCTGTAAGCACCGGACCGAGTTCCCTTGTCATGGAAAGGGCAACAACTGTGCCCACCAGTGTTTCCGCTCCAAAACGCTTAAACCCCGTATATGTCTGCAGCGACAGGACCATACCTGTAAAAACAGCCGTTATAAAGACTACAGGCAATGACCTTATACCGATCTCAAGCATCTGTTTAAAGGTATTTCTTATCTCGTAAGGTGGAATGATAAGCTGCTTAAGGGCAACAGAAAGCAGGACCAGCACACTGCCGAGTTCCCGGGTAAACCCGATTATCACTCTTCCAAGTATCTCTATTGGTTTCATTTTCATTTCTCGCGGCAGAACAGGGAGTAAACATTTAAGGAGTATACACCCCGCTAATTATTACCTATATAGACTCTCCGGTTCCTTAAGCCGATAGAAGTAAAAACCTCATAGGCAATGGTGCCCGCATTTGAGGCGAGTTCCTCCACAGAAATGAACTCCTCACCCTGGGAGCCCACTATGACTACCTCATCAGACTCTTTTATATCTTCAACATCAGTCAGATCAACCATCGTCAGATCCATACAGACCCTTCCAATGACAGGAACCCTCTTTCCCCTTACAATAACCTCGGCATTATTGGAGGCTGCCCTGATAAAACCGTCTGCATAACCTATCGGAAGCACACCCACAAGGCTGTCCCTCATGGTAATAAAAGTCCTTCCGTAACTTACAGACATGCCTTTTTTTACCTTTCTCACGGCAAGCAGCTGTGTCTTTATGCTCATAAGGGGCTTTACTTTAACAGAAGAGTACGGATTACAACCATAAAGCAGAAGGCCAGGCCTGACAGCATCAAGGTATGACTCCGGTAATGTCATAATTGCAGCACTGTTTGCAATATGGCAGACCGGCTTAATACCTTTTTCCTGAAGGTAGGCCCTGATCTCTGAAAACCTCTTAATCTGACCCGCTGCAAGGGTCCTGTCAGCAAGGTCAGCATCGGAAAAATGACTCATCAGTCCGGTTATCCTGATTCCCTTCAACGCGGCAATTCCTGTCAACTCACACTTGATGTCTTCGGAATTGAGCCCCAACCTCCCCATACCTGAGTCCACATTTACATGCACCCCTATTTCCCTTCCCTGCTTGATGGCAAGGGCGGAAAGCACCTTTGCCGACCGCATACTGTTAATAACAGGGATGAGTCCGTATTTTAATATGTCTTCAGATATCTCGGGGTCAAAGAGCACAATAACCGGATTGTTTATGCCTGATTTACGCAGTTCAATTGCCTCGGAGATATATGCAACTGCAAGTGTGCCTATTCCACAATGGATCAGTCTTCTTGATACTTCAACTGCCCCATGCCCATAGGCATCTGCCTTTACCACCGGGAAAATGGGTCTGTCAATAATCCTCCCCTTAATCAGGTCAAGGTTATATGACAGGTTATCAAGATTAATCTCTACTACAGCCCCCCTATGCATATCTGTTATCAGGCATTCTGTTTCTGATCTTCTTTTTCCGTCTTCTTTTCTGACGCCGTTTTTTCCGGCGATTCCTCAACAGGCTTTTTAGGGGTTACGTCTATCTCGTCAGGCTCATTTGTTGCCTTCTTGAAATTCTTTATCGCCTGTCCAATCCCCTTGCCCAATTCGGGCAACCTTGATGCCCCGAAAAGGATGACTACAATAATCAATACTATTATCAGCTCCTGCATCCCTAACCCAAACATATGCTTCCTCCTATAAATTTATTAAAATCCCCGATCGTATTTATATTAACAAAACTGACACCTTCAGGGTCTATTTTTTTAATTTCTTCCTCCTCAACTATATGGGCATGGAAGTCTCTGATAAATCTCTGAAGCCCTGTCTTCCCTTTTCTCAGATGGGTTTCAAGGGGTTGCAGAATTTCCTTGTCATACAAGCCCAGGAGGGGATGAAGGCCTTCACTGAATGAGCAGACAACCATGTCGGCATTCGTGGCAACACCTGAAAGATACCTTATCAGGGAGGCTTTCAGAAAGGGCATATCACAGGCAGCGACAAATATCCTGTCAGTCCTTGAATTAACAAGGGCCGAGAATATCCCCCCCATGGGTCCTCTTGAGGGAAACAGGTCGCCGATCATCCTTTCTCCTGAAAAAAAGTAATATTCAGGCGTGTTTGTACTGATAATCACCTCTCCAAATATCTCTCTGAA
>JAADGU010000038.1 GCA_013152195.1 Nitrospirota bacterium | reverse complement strand
CCCATGGGGCTTGAAGAGCTCACGTGCACCAAGTTTATAGTCCTTGGCAGTGGACAGTTGAGGACCTGAGAACAGAACTAAAAATTCAAGATTCAAGATTGACGGAGGCTGGATTGGAAGAGGTAAATGAACTGATAGAGCAGCGCATAAGGAAACTGAATGAACTCAAAGAGATGGGGACAGACCCCTATGGACAGCCCTACGAGGTCACCCATCAGGCAGGGGAGCTCCATAACCTGCACGGAGAGACCCCAAAGGAAGACCTCGAGAAAGACTTCGTGGAGACCTCAGTGGCTGGAAGGATTATTGCCTGGAGGAATTTTGGCAAGGCAGCCTTCTCCCATATACAGGATGAGACCGGCCGCATACAGCTCTACTTCCGTAAAGACATACTCGGAGACAGATACAAACTCGTAAAGAAACTCGATATCGGTGACATCATAGGAATAAGGGGCAGGCTCTTCAGGACAAAGACAAACGAGCTCACCATCCTGGTTGATGACTTTACCCTGCTGACAAAGTCCCTCAGACCCCTGCCCGAAAAGTGGCATGGCCTGAAGGATATAGAGTTGAGATACCGTCAAAGATACGTTGACCTTATTGTAAATCCACAGGTAAGGGAGACATTCGCCCGAAGGAGCGCCATCATCAAGTTTATCCGGGACTTTCTTGAAAAAGAGGGTTTTATTGAAGTGGAGACCCCCATGATGCACCAGATACCCGGGGGGGCAGTTGCAAAACCCTTCAAAACACACCACAATGCCCTTGGCATAGACCTCTACCTGAGAATTGCACCTGAGCTCTACCTCAAAAGACTCCTTGTCGGGGGATATGAGCGGGTATACGAGTTGAATAAAAACTTCCGCAATGAGGGGATATCCACAAAACACAACCCTGAATTCAGCATGCTTGAATTCTATATCGCATATAAAGATTACAACTTCCTGATGGATTTCACGGAAAAACTCTTTACCGAACTCCTGACGGAGATACATGGCACCCTCAAGATCCCCTACGGTGAGTTAACACTCGACTTTACCCCTCCGTGGCCGAGGCTCCCCATGTACGAGGCCATGATGAAACATGGTGTGCCTGAAGAAGCACTAACCGATTATGAAAAGGCCAGGGACTGGGCAAAGACTGAAGGAATAGATGTGAGGGATGTCCATACACTTGGAAAGCTCCTTGACGAGATATTCAAGGAAAAGGTAGAACCACACCTGATCCAGCCGACTTTTATTACCGACTATCCCCTTGAACTCTCTCCGCTTGCCAGGAGAAAAAAGGATTCGCCGGAACTTGTGGAAAGGTTTGAGCTATTCATAGCCTCAAGAGAGATCGCCAATGCCTTTACAGAGCTGAATGACCCCGTGGACCAGCGCGACAGATTCCTCCGTCAGGTGGAGGCAAAGGAAAAGGGAGACGAAGAGGCCCACTGGATGGACGACGACTTCATCAGGGCACTTGAGTATGGAATGCCTCCGGCTGCAGGTGAGGGCATCGGGATTGACAGACTTGTTATGCTTATGACCAACTCGCACTCCATACGCGACGTTATCCTGTTCCCTCAGCTGAAGCCTGAAAAATAAATAAAATAAGGAGCACATGAAACTACCTTATCCGATACTCATAGCACTCAGGTATCTTAAATCAAAAAAGAAACACAGGGGCATATCCTTCAACACGGTTATAACCACAGGCGGAGTAGCAGTGGGAGTTATGGCCCTCCTTGTTGTCCTGTCCGTAATGAGCGGCTTTCATGAAGACCTGAGAAAAAAAATACTCGGAGTAAATGCCCACATTGTCGTACTCAACTACACCGGCGGCATAGAGAACCATGAAGGGGTAATCAAAGAACTAAAGACCATTCCCCGCGTAACCGGTGCATCACCATTTGTCCTTGGTCAGGTAATGGTATCAAAGGGCAAGCGGGCACACGGGGTATATCTGAGGGGCATAGACCCTGCATATGAAGACCAGACAACATCCCTGAGAGAGCACATGAAGGAAGGAACTCTTGACAACCTCACCGAGGACTCAACACTTCCCGGCATCATACTGGGGAGCGAACTTTCAGGTATCCTCGGTGCCTACGTGGGAGATGAGATTAATGTGATATCCCCGGTTCAGGAGATAGGACCGATGGGGATGCTCCCAAGGGTAAGAAAGTTCCGGGTTGTGGGGCTTTTTGAGGTGGGAATGTATGAGTATGATACAAACCTTGCCCTTACATCCCTTAAGGCTGCACAGGAGTTTTTCCGCACCGGAAACGCTGTGACGGGAATTGAGCTGAGGATTGACGACATATACAGTGCCCCGGAGGTGAGAGAACGGGTGCAGGAGATTCTTGGCCCACCGTTTTACGCAAGGGACTGGATGCAGATGAACAAAAACCTTTTTTCGGCACTGAAACTCGAAAAATTCACAATGTTTGTTATACTAACACTAATAATACTCGTTGCATCATTCAATATTATCAGTACCCTCATAATGAACGTCATTGAGAAAGAGAGGGAGATAGCTATACTGAAGGCTATGGGTGCCACAAACCGTGCAATAATGGCCATATTCATCTTTCAGGGACTGATGATAGGGCTTGCAGGTACGACCATTGGTGTTACAGGCGGGTATCTTCTGGGCTATCTGTTAAATACATATGAAATTATAAAACTTCCTCCGGATGTTTATTATCTCAGCTCTATTCCTGTAAAGATGAACCTGTCTGACTTTGTTGCTGTATCGCTCTCAGCCATCTGTATAAGCTTTCTTGCTACCATTTACCCCGCCTACCAGGCAGCAAGGCTCAACCCTGTTGAGCCTTTGAGGTATGAATGATGAAAACACCAGGACAGAAAGATGTTTAAACTTATCAGACGGATGATATGTCTCGCTATCATTGCGGTAGTGGCGTTTGTGGTAATTGCCGTTCTTAAAGGTGGTGAGCCCTTCAGATGGTTCGGACAGAAATCGGAAGAGGCAGGGCAACTTATACAGGAAAAAAGCGATGAGCTTGCGGAGAAGGCCGACAACCTCCAAAGCACAAAGAAAAAAATCAAGGAACAGACAAAAAAAGCAAGGAAGATCAAAAAGGAGATAACAGACAGATAGAATGCCCCTTATCAAAACCCGCGGTCTGAAAAAATTGTTTTATACACCTGCAGGAGACATTGAGGTTCTCAGAGGAATTGATCTTGAGATAGCAGCGGGTGAAATGGCTGCAATCGTGGGAGCATCCGGTGTGGGCAAAAGCACGCTCCTTCACATCCTCGGCACCCTTGACAAGCCTACCGAAGGAGAGGTCCTGTACGGCAGTGACAATGTTTTTTCATTTAACGATATTACCCTTGCCTCATTCAGGAATCACAGGATCGGATTTGTCTTCCAGTTTCACCATCTACTGCCTGAATTTAACGCCCTTGAAAATGTAATGATGCCGGGGATTATCAACGGATTAAACCAATCCGTGATAAAAGAGAGGGCAACATCAATATTAAGAGAACTCGGCCTTCATGGTCGTATCTCACACCGGCCCGGGGAACTCTCTGGAGGTGAGCAGCAGCGTGTTGCAGTAGCACGGGCGCTAATCATGGAACCAGAGGTTGTCCTTGCTGATGAACCAACAGGCAATCTCGACACAAAAACTGGGGATGACCTTTTCAACCTCCTAATTGAAGTTAACTCCTCTAAGAGGACGACCTTTGTCATAGTCACACACAATGATACGCTTGCCCGGAAATGCACAAGGATAATCAGGATGGTTGATGGAATGATAGTCAACACATAACTCAGGTTTTTTATTGCCTCTGACATTCGAGGGTATTTGACAAACGGTTAATTTATTTTTTATATATTCCAATTTATTCCAAGCATCGGCATTAAATCCAATCTTAAGGAGGAGAGTATGCTGCGTTATGACGTAAGGTGTAATGCCAGGATTCCAGCTACGATTTTATCAGATTACAGTTCAGGGAACGTGCATCAACATACCGAGATTAAAAATCTCGGACTCAATGGTGCCTTCCTCAATTCGTTATCTCACTTAACAGAGAATGAACTGATCAGACTAAAGGCCCATCTGCCAAACATTGGTGATTTTGAAATTGACGGCATGATACTCAGAAAAGACGAAGATGGATTTGCAGTGAGATTTATAAACCTCGATAAGTCTTCCAGGTTAAACCTGTGGGAGTATATCAAAGACAATCTATCCTCTGAAAAAACATGTCCCTATTGTGGCAGCCGAAACATTGACAAGACAGAGAATTGCTGGAATTGCGGACGGAACGTAAACTTTGGAAGCAAAAAATTTCTTGACATCCACGAAAGAGAGCTTCAGCAGAGATGGATAGACTATATAGAGAATGCCACAGAGGAATTAATAGAGAGGTTCCAGGTCCTTGAAGAAGCGATACATTCTCAATCAGTTGACAGTGACAAAATTCCTGAAATACTCAAACAGATATCGGATGACTTCCTGTTCAAGGCAGAAAGGTTTGAATCTGAGATTAAGGACATATCGGTCATTAAACATTACAGGGCTGATTTCCATCAAAAGACAAATCATATATTCTCAAAGGGCTATCTCTACAACCGTGCAAGGACATGGCCACAAGGCTATCATGGTGATTACAAAACTCTTGAAACAGCATACAGAAACATTCCACTGTCTGATGGTATAGGACACTATCTTGACCTTGCAGCCCTGGATTCAACACTTGCTGTTGCCGTAAGGAACAGAATAATAAAATTGCAGAACATCCTCAAGGATGAGCTAATAAACAGAAGCGGGCCAGCTATTTTAAACATCGCCTGTGGCTCCTGCAGGGAGCTCGTTGAAATAGCCCCTGAGATTCTCAAATCAAAGGCACAGATCCTCTGTGTGGACAATGATGAGGATGCACTCTCATTTTCATACAGCCGTCTTTATCATACAGGCGCACTGCCCCATATTGAATTCAGAAAGCACAATGCACTGAGGATGTTCGACTACGAGCTGACCCTGAAAGACTTCGGGACCAGGGACATCATTTACAGTGCCGGTTTTTTTGACTATCTGCCCAGTGACTTCCTTGTAAAGATGTTTAAGACCTTCTATAAACTTCTAAACCCCGGTGGCAAGTTAATCGCACCGTTCAAGGATGTACGCCGTTACAGACCACAGGACTATCACTGGCTAACCGACTGGGACGGTTTCCTCCAGAGAAAGGAAGAAGATTTCAGGGAGATAATTAAGCAGGCCGGAATACCGGAAAGTGCAATCACAGAATCACGGGAAGAATCAGGTGTAATAATCTTTTATGTTATTGAAGCATTCTGATTGGTAAAAACAAGGAACTCTACATGAAAAGTCTGACAACCAATAATACAGAAAGAGATATAGTTATCACAGGCATAGGAGTTGTATCACCAATCGGCATAGGCAAAGACTCCTACTGGGATGGTTTGAAGCAGGGCAAGTCAGGATTTAAGGCAATAAGCCTGTTTGATACCTCCGGGGGTAATGTGCATGTAGCTGGAGAGGTGGTTGATTTTGATCCTGAAGTCTATATCGGCAAAAAGGATCTGCGAATCCTTGACCGGAGCACCAAACTCATAACCTCAGCAGCCCGGCTTGCCATAGATGATGCCGGGCTGGATATCAATGAGGAAAACACGCATTATATCGGTGTTTCGGTTGGAACGACTTTCGGAAGCCTCCACAGTATTGCACAGTTCGACCTTGCAGGACTCAGGGAAGGACCACGGTTCGTCAACCCCTCGCTGTTTCCAAACACCGTAATAAACTCCCCGGCTAGTCAGGTATCCATCCGGTTCAGGATAAAGGGCTTTAATACAACCATCTCCACGGGGTTCTGTGCCTCTCTTGATGCCCTTACCTATGCTGCTGATTTCATCAGGTTAAAGAGGGCTGAGGCAGTCCTTGCAGGGGGAGTGGAAGAGCTGTGTGAAGAGACGTTCACTGGTTTTTATACCTTGGGTTTCCTGTCAGGAGCAGATGGCTCCCCACAGATCTGTTGCCCCTTTGATGCAAGAAGAAATGGTATAATACTCTCAGAAGGAGCAGCAATCCTGGTCCTGGAGTCCAGAGAACATGCCCTTGGAAGGGGGGCAACCATACTTGCAAAGGTGTCAGGTTATGGAAATTCCTTCACCCCTGACAGCAACAAAAATCTTAACTCTGACAACGGTCTCGGCACTGCAATTAAACTAGCACTCAGAGAGGCTTGTCTTGATGTCGGGGAAATTGACTATATATCCGCAAGTGCCAATTCCACAAAAGGACTTGACAGGATGGAGACAGGGGTTCTAAGGGAAATCTTTGGCAAATATTCCCATACCATACCTGTCAGTTCCATCAAGTCAATGGTAGGCGAGACATTTTCTGCCTCAGGCGCTCTGTCGCTATCTGCAACAGTCGGGGCTATTCATAAGGGATTTCTGCCTCCCACAATAAATTACGCAGAAAAAGATCCCCAATGCAACCTTGATTATGTACCGAATGAGGCAAGGGAGAAGAGCATTAACACAGCGCTTGTAATATCATCCGACCCATATGGCAATAATACGGCAGTCGTGCTTGAAAAAGCTTAAGTATTTAGCCGCAGATTTATGCAGATGAACGCTGATATATTTAAACATAAAGAGATCACAGATATAATTCCCGGGAGTTTTCATGATGTTTATGAGGAGATGTCATCGGAGAATTTAAGGCTGATTTAATTGTAAATGAAAAAATAATAGTTGCACCAGAAGCAACACCACTATTGACCCTGCACATGAAGCTCAAATAATCAATTACTTGAAAGCAACAAATCTTGACGTTGGGTTGTTACTGAACTTTGCAAGAAAACCAGAAGTTAGAAGGTTTGCATTTGATAATAAAAGAAAAAATATCTGTGCCAATCTGCGGCTAAATAAATGAAAAACAGAGTGGTCATAACAGGCATCGGCGTTATATCCTCCATTGGAATCGGGAAAGATGCGTTCTGGGACAGCCTCCTGAAAGGTAAATCGGGAATAAGTCCTGTGTCATCCTTTGATACCTCCAAACATTTTACACATATGGGTGGAGAAGTCAAACAATTTAACCCCGAAGACTTCATTTCAGCAGAACGGCTGAAGGTCATGAATCGTGCCACACAAATGGCACTGGCGGCAACAAAGCTTGCATTGGAAGACGCAGATTTGACATCCGAAAAATTAGCAAGTTGCAGGGTTGGTGTTTCTCATGGCACAACATTAGGGGCTGCCCAGACAATTGAAGAAGTTAATACGTTAATAATAGAAAATAAGGCAATAAGTAGAAGACTGTTCTATCAAATGCCAACACATGCAGCACCATCAATGATATCAAAAGAATTCAGATTCAGCGGCCCCAATCTTATGTTTTCTACAGCCTGCGCTGCCGGCAATTATGCCATTGCTTATGGATACGATCAGCTTAAACTAAATAGAGCCGACATCGTGTTTGCAGGGGCATCTGATCCAATGTCACGAATTGAATACACGGGGTTTAACCAGTTCAAGGCAGTTGCACCTGAAAGGTGTCAACCCTTTGATAAAAACAG
>JAADGU010000045.1 GCA_013152195.1 Nitrospirota bacterium | reverse complement strand
GTGTAAAGAAAAACGACAGTGCTGTTGTGGACAAAAAGTGGGGATTAATTTGGTGGAGTTTGGTCTGACCGGTTGTTTGCATATAACATTGTTACATACTCGACAGACGAGAAGATGGAAAAAGGACAAAGGCACACCCCCCTGCACCCCTCTTGATAGAGGGAAAAAACTTTGACAACCCCGGTCTGGCAGATAAAGGGTGGAATGAGGTTAAGTGGGCGAAGGACTGGTAAAGACCATACTTGAGAAAGCACGAAGCGTGTAACTTCCCCTCTAAAAAGAGGGGGTAGGGGGGGTAAAAAGACAGAAGGATTTTGGGGATGCTTTCTGCTGTTTAACTTATCGAAAATAAAGAAAAGATTGGCGGGAGCGAGTGGGAATCGAACCCACCTTCCCCGCTTTTGGCAGGGAACACCGGATTTGAAGTCCGAGGGGGACACCAGAGCCCCATTCACTCCCGTGCTTGATTTTACAGGGTCTTCGCTTTTTTCGTCAAATAACCCATTCTCTGGAAGTCCCACCTTGTCACTGGTTTTGAGTTATTATAAAGAAGCGTGAAAATCAGGACAATCATTAAAATCTCATTCCTTCTGCTCATATTATCGGGTGTGGCTTTCTATTTCTTTATTCTGAAGGACCTCCCGTCAGTGGAGCAGTTGAAATCATACAAGCCAGCGGCTGTAACAAAGGTTTATGCCAATGACAATGTGCTTATTGGTGAGTTCAAGATGGAAAGGGGCAGGTATGTGTCTATCAGTGAAATTCCTCAGTATCTGGTCTATGCAGTGCTTGCAACAGAGGATTCGAGGTTTTTTGAACACAAGGGGCTTGATTACTTTGCACTTATGCGCGCACTGGGAAAGGATATTATCCACTGGAGGTTTAAGGAGGGGGGCAGTACAATTACGCAGCAGCTTGCCAAGATACTCTATCTTTCCCATGAAAAGACGCTGAGACGCAAGTTCCGGGAGGCAATACTTGCAATGAGGATAGAGGGGGAACTCTCAAAAGAGGAGATACTGGAGCTTTATCTGAACAGGACATATTTTGGTGAGGGGGCTTACGGTGTTGAGATGGCTTCGAGGGTCTATTTTGGCAAGTCGGTCAGGGAGATAGACCTTACCGAGGCTGCAATGCTTGCCGGGCTTCTCAAATCTCCCGGCTATTACTCCCCATACAAGAATATCAAAAGGGCTGAAGACCGGATGAAGCTTGTATTGATGAGGATGGAAAAGGAGGGGTTTTTGAGGCCATCCGAAAGGCGCAGGGCTGCAAAAAAGGGTTTGAGGCTCCTGAATGCAGGTGCTAAAAAAGAGGGTTACGGGTATTTTTTAAGCTATGTGCGTAATTACCTTGAAGAGGAGTATGGCACGGAGATGGTTTATAAGGGCGGCCTCCGCGTATACACCACGTTAAGAAGATGGGCCCAGATTCAGGCCAGGAGGGCACTGAGGGAGGGGCTTGAAGCCGTGGACAAGCAGAGGGGCTGGAGGGGAGTGACAGGACATATTGACGGAGTGGATGTGCAGAAAGAACTCGGCTCTATTGCCAGGGCAGACGTGCTCTCCTCCCTGAAAGGGGAGCTGTTGAGGGCAACGGTGCTCAGAGTGTACAGAGACAAGGCCATCCTGAAGGTCAACGGTGCCTATGGTATCCTGAAACTAAGGGATGCCCGCTGGGCAAGAAGGGTTTTTAAGCCAAAACAGAAGACCCCTCTCTATACCGAGAACTTCAACCTTGAAAGACTGTTTTCTACAGGGGATGTAATCCTTGTAAAATTGATAAGGATAGAGGATGGTGTTGCTTATGTATCGCTGGAGCAGGAGCCGCTTGTTCAGGGGGCCCTGATTGCGGTTCAACCCAAAACCGGATATATAGAGGCAATGGCAGGGGGGTACGATTTCAGGAAGAGTCAGTTCAACCGTGTCCTGAATGCAAGACGGCAGGCCGGTTCAGCATTCAAACCCGTTGTTTACGCCCTTGCCCTGGAAAAAGGCCTGACCCCGGCAACCATAATCAAGGATGAACCAATAAGTTATCCTACGGGAGATGGCGGGCAGTGGGAGCCTGTTAATTATGACAGGAAATATTCCGGCCCTGTAAGGTTGCGGGAGGCATTGGTAAATTCGCTCAATGTGGCCACTGTAAGGCTTGCGGAATCTCTTGGAGTGGAAGATCTCGTCTCTTTTGCCAAGGCCTGCGGTTTTGAACGAAACATCCCGTATGATCTCAGCCTCGCACTTGGCTCTCTGACGGTTTCTCCCCTGAGGCTCACGATGTGCTATACTGTCTTTGCAAATGAAGGGGTCAGAATGAACCCTGTAGCCATAAAACAGGTGGTCTCTTCTGATGGACGCATACTTGAGTTTAATATTCCCGAGGGTTCCAAGGTAACTTCACCTGAGGTGGCTTACCTTGTAACCAGCATGCTGGAAGATGTAATACAGAGAGGCACGGGCAGAAGGGCTGCAGGCCTCAAGGTGCCGTCTGCAGGAAAGACCGGGACGACTGATAACTTCATTGATGCCTGGTTTGTTGGCTATACCCCCGGGCTGCTTGCCGGAATATGGGTTGGTTATGATGACCCTGAATCCCTGGGTAATGGCATGAGTGGTGGAAGGGTGGCTGCACCCATCTGGCTGAATTTCATGAGGGCTGTTACAAAAGATGACACAGGGGATTTCATTAAACCTGATAATATTGTAAAATATTACATAGATAAAGAGACCGGTTTGCAGGTCCTGAATAATTCTGCCAATTCCATTGAAGAGTATTTTATAGATGGGACTGAGCCCGAGTGGAAGTACATGAACAGATTGAGGAAGCTGTTGAAGAGTCTGTTTGGCGGAACAGGTAATGACTAATCAAAAACCAAGGAGGATGGTATGAAAAGGGTTGCGTTATGTATTGTTGTGATAATCTCTTTGTCACTGATAATGGTCCCAGGTATCTTGAATGCCCAGCCAAACGGCACTTATGACCATGCGCTCTACCTGTATAAAGAGGGCAAATTCAAGGAAGCGGTTAAGGAACTTAGGGATTATCTTCAGAGAAGACCGGAAGCATCAGCATATTATCTCATGGGATACGCCCTGTATGAGCTTGGCAGGTACCAGGAGGCCATGAAGTATTTTGATGAGGCATATCTGGTGGATCCGGATTTCAGACCTGAAAAGATAGATTTCCAGCGTGCAAAACCCTAATCAGGAGCTGACTCTGATAGTTTTCCGACCATCTGTGAGATATAGACAATGCAGTCTTCACATATCCTGCCGGGTTCACTGTTACATATCATGCGGTTGAGCTCCCAGCAGGGTTTGCTCTTGTCTATATAGGCGGAACAGAAGTCTCTGGTCTTTTCCGGACAGTCGGTTATCTGCCAGCACGGGGCATACTCGAGGAGTTTTTTGATCCCCTCTATGCTTATCTTCTTTATATGGATGAGGTCCCTCAGGCATTTCAGCCATTTGATATCGTTTTCGGAATAGTATCTGTTCTTGTTTCTACGGGCAGGTTTTATCAGGCCGTGCTTTTCATAAAGCCGCAAGGTCTGGTCTGTGGTGCCGATTAATTCAGCCACTATCCCTATAGGATAAAGAGGCATGGCCATCTTTTCCTCTTCTGTCATATCTTTTCTTGTCTTTTTCTTTTCTTTCATCTTAAACCAGCACTATACTCATGACCGGGAAGTACACTGTTATCAGTTCAGAGTTCAGCAGGGTATCCATATTCTGGTTCCGGTGCGGTCATCGCGGATTTATTATTGCCGTCCGCCTTGCTATAGAGGTTGCAGATGTCCCGGGCAATCAGGACCTTTGCTAATTATAATTATTAAAAACTTTTTTAATTAAAAAAAGCAAGGTAATTCAACGATTGTCTGATAACCGCCCCGGGTTAGTCGGATTTTGTCCGGGCAAGAACGGCTCCATAGACCTCTTTTACGCCTGCACGGAGGAGAACCCTTGCGCATTCATTAATAGTGGCACCGGTTGTCATTACGTCGTCAACAATAAAGACACGGCGGGGCAGAAGTCTTTTGGCGGGGCTGATGACCGAGAAGGCACCTCTTGGATTCTTCAGGCGTTTTGCCCTTGAGAGAAGGCTCTGAGGCTGTATATCTCTGGGCTTAACGAGGATGTTTGGTTCCAGGGGAATCGACAATTCCCTGGAGAGAATATCACACAGGAGATGGCTTTGATTAAACCCTCTCAGAATCAGCCTTTTCTTACTCAGGGGGACAGGCAGGATTACATCCACAGGTGGCAACGGAAGGCAGGAGAGGAGTCTGCCCAGCGGCCTGGATAGCCTTCGAACCTTTTCAAACTTCAGGAGATTGATTGCGGTCTTCAGTGTTCCCTCATAGTCCCCAAAGACATATATCTTCCTGTAGTGAGGGCTTTCTTTTATGCAGGTTAGACATTTGAAGGCATAATCAGGGGGGAGCGCAATGCCACAGGTCAGGCATCTTTTTGTGTCAGGGTTATGATTTAATGATTGCCAGCAGTCAGAACAAAACGGAGCGTATTTCAGATTGTCGGTGAGACCGTTGCAGGAAGGACATTCTGAAGGGAAAATCAGGTTAAATATCTTCCACATTTTCCGCATCTCGGTTTCATGGAGAGTGCTACAACCTTGACCCGGTTCTTTATCCCGCACTCAGGACAGACCCGGATGACAGCTTCCTCTTCCTCTTCCAATTCCTCTTCTGACGGGACAGTGTTCTTAGTTCCCACGGCATCTGCTGGCTTTGAAGTCTTGTCAGGTATGCCGATGAGCTCTTCTCTGACAAACTTTACATAAGTATTGTCACTTTCAAGAATCTCTATCCCCATACCGTTCTTAACCAGGTGTAAATGGGTCTTTACAGTCCGCTTCACCACCCCTCTTAGTTGTGCAGTTGAGCCATCAGGAAGCCGCAGTTTTATATTAACCGTACTCCCAGGGACAAACCCATGCTGGGTTCTAATAAAGAGTCCCTTTTCTGAAAGGTCAGAGGATATGCCCCGGAAGAGCATTTCTCCGGAACTGAACTCGGTCTCTATTCGTTTTGTGTATCGTTTGTGTCTCCTTCTCGACATTATTTAAAGTGTTCTTTAAGTTTTATTATATCCTCTCTCTTCTGCCCTGTAGAGATTATATCAATGTTTATGCCAAGGGTTTCCGCTATCATCTTTATATAGGCCTGGGCATTTTCAGGTAACTTACCAAATTCCGTGACCCCGAGAGTCGATTCGTGCCACCCCTTAAATTCCCTGTAGATGGGTTCGCACTCCTCAAGCACCGGCAGTTCACTGGGAAATTCTTCAAGTGTTTTTCCCTTGTAGCGATAACCAAAGCATACCTTTATCGTATCAAAGCCATCGAGAATATCGAGTTTTGTAAGCACGAGTCCTGCAAGTCCATTGACCCTAACAGCATGTCTCAGCACCACCATGTCCAGCCATCCAC
This sequence comes from Nitrospirota bacterium, assembly GCA_013152195.1. GTDB lineage: Bacteria > Nitrospirota > Thermodesulfovibrionia > Thermodesulfovibrionales > JdFR-85 > BMS3Bbin07. Next base: position 12,886 of record JAADGU010000045.1, on the reverse strand, counting down.
ACCTTCTTGGCCTTCCGGTGGTGGCCCCGAACTCGCCTCCCCTCTCTCTTATCTTCTCACCAGTGGCATCATGTATTTCTGTAATAAAAGGTCCTCCACCCACCCTTGTTGTATAGGCCTTTGCCACACCGAGCACCGCATCTATACGTGTTGGACCCACACCCAGTCCTGTGCACGCACCTCCCGCAGTTGCCGAGGATGAGGTCACGTAGGGATAAGTACCGTGATCTATATCAAGCAGTGTCCCCTGAGCCCCTTCAAAGAGGACTTTCCCCCCGTCATCAAGCGCCCTGTTGACAAGGATATCTGTATCATCAATGTAGTCCTTGAGTTTTTCGGCATAGCCCATGTATTCGGAAAAGATATCTTCAGCATCAAAGGTCTCTGTCCTGTAAAGATTTTCGAGGATGTAGTTGAGATCCTTGAGATTTGCCTGCAGCTTGTCTCTGAAAACATCAGGATAATAGAGGTCTGCAACCCTTATGCCGGTTCTTGCCATCTTGTCCATGTAGGCAGGACCAATGCCCCTGCCTGTAGTACCTATCTTCCTGTTGCCCTTAAGTGCCTCTTTCTCTCTCTCTAGGGCGATATGGTAAGGCATTATGAGGTGTGCACTCTTGCTTATCCTCAGGCTGCCGCTCAACTTTACGCCCCGCTTCTCCAGCCCTTCCATCTCCTCTATCAGTGCTTCCGGGTTTATGACCACTCCGTTTCCTATCAGGCAGAGTTTTCCGCTGTGCAGAATTCCTGACGGTATAAGATGGAGCACGAATTTCTCATCATTAATAACCACTGTATGGCCGGCATTATGACCACCCTGAAACCGTGCAACCACATCGGCCTTATCCGTTAATGAATCGACGATCTTTCCTTTTCCTTCGTCCCCCCACTGGGCTCCGAGGATAACAACTGCTCTGGACATGTAAAAAACCTCCTGAAACTGAATTATATAAAAGTGTTACGCTGTTTGACTTCCCGTCATTTGCTGATTTCCTGTCATTTGCTGAATTTGCTCATGATTGTCCTGACCTCATCAAGCTGGTCTGAATCCTCACTGCCCTTTCCCTGGCATATTAATGATAACAGTTTTTCCCCCTTCCCTGCTCTTTCAATCTTTATTACATACTTGATTTCATTGAGTTTTGCGTATTCGAGGGAGCTTTCAAAAGGCCTTTTTATAATATCCCTGACCGCATCAAAACCCTTTTCCCTCAATTCCTTTGCAAGTCTCAGTGCCAGGGTTTTGCTGGCGGTAAGATCAACAATAAGTATCGAGCTCCTCTCGGGTACCGCCTTTTTAAAGACACTGAGGATGCTTCCCAGATCAATGGAGAATCCTGTAGCCGGTGATTCGTTGCCAAAGGAGCTGACAAGGGAGTCATATCTCCCGCCACACCCGATCAGAAGGCCTTTTTCGGGGATAAACGCTTCAAAGAAGACCCCTGTATGATAATCAAACCCCCTGGCTTCCGAGAGGTCAAATATAACTTTCTTGTGGATGCCGTGGGTTTTCATAAACCCGTATACCTCCTGAAGATTTTTCAGGGCAGCCTCTGAAACAGGGTTGCTGACAAGGCTTTCCGCCTTCCCGAGAATATTTTCATCTCCGTATAGATACATTATCTCTTTATATAGTCTCAGCTCCTGCTCTGTAAGTATTCCGGCCTTGTGAAGACCATAAAGCCCGGAGGTATCTTTACGGACAAAAATGGATTTCAGTGTCCCGATATGGGGAATGAGTCTTTCCTGTTCCCAAAAACCCCTCAGGAAATCTCTCTGCCCCATGGATATCCTGTAATCCTTCAGGTGAGCCGTCCTGAGCACATCCGTAAAAAGGGAGATTATCTCGGCATCTCCCTCCGGCTCCTTTATGCCTATAAGTTCTGCCCCTAACTGAAAACTCTCTCTCTGCCTGCCGCCATGCACTTTTTCATATCTGAAGACATTCAGACAATAAGAGAGGCGCAAAGGGCGTATATCGCGAAGCGCTGTGCCGGCAATCCTTGCGATCTGTGGTGTAACATCAGGCCGCAGGATCATGACCCTGCCACTCTGGCGGTCAGTCAGTTTATAGCCACTCTCTATAAGGTCTTCCCCGGCACCACGTGGATATTACGTCAAGATACTCAAATATCGGAGTTATTACCTCCCTGTAGCCCCACCTTCTCATGGTATCCAGACACCGGGACTCAAGTTCCCGTTTTCTTTCAGCATAACCGGGCAGGAGGTTTATACATCCTCTGGGGCTCAGGGGGCGGTCTGAGAGCGGGGCGGTCATTGTTACAATCTGATGAGCCTGACAGATATGATGTTTGGGAGTTTTCTTATCTCATCAAGCAGACCGGCACTCACTTCTGCGTCCACGCTGACAACAGAGATGGCCATTCCGGCAGCAGATTCACGTCCAAAATGCATTCTTGCAATATTTATATTATTTTTACCAAGCAGTGCCCCTATATTCCCGATTACTCCCGGACGGTCCTTGTTGTGAATATAGAGCATGATACCCTCGGGGATAATCTCTACAGGAAAACTGTCAACACGTATAATCCGTGGCTCTTTCTTCCCGTACAGGGTGCCATAGACTGAATTCTCTTTTCCGTTGGCCTTCACCTTGACAACGAGCATATTATGAAAATCACCGGAATCCGGACTCCTCATCTCCTTTACCTCTATACCGCGCTCCCTGGCTATCAGCGGGGCATTAACAAAATTCACGGTCTCTGTCAGTATGGGTGTAAGCAGCCCCTTAAGTGCGGCAATGGTGACGGGCTTTGTATCAATCTCACCTGCCTCTCCCCTGAATTCCACTGTTACCTCTGTTATTCCTCCCTCATATACCTGTGCCGCAAAGCTGCCGAGTGCCTCTGCCAATGTGATGTAAGGCCTGAGCCTTGGCAACTGATCAGCGGGAATGGATGGGAAGTTTACGGCATTACGTATAGTGCCGTTCAGCAGATAGTCGACCACCTGCTCTGCTATGGCAATGGCCACATTCTCCTGGGCCTCCCTCGTGGATGCTGCGAGATGGGGGGTGCAGATAACACGGTCGAGCTTTATCAGGCTGAGGTCCTCAGGCGGTTCTTCTTCGAAGACATCCAGTGCCGCCCCTCCAACCTTTCCCGACTGAATTGCATCACCAAGGTCCTTTTCGTTTACAATCCCGCCCCTTGCACAGTTAATGATATATACGCCGTCCTTCATCGTCTCTATGGTCTCACGGTTAACAAGATTTCTGGTCTCCACCGTAAGTGGTGTATGAATCGTTATGAAATCAGAGCGTTTAAAAAGCTCGCTTATGCTTACCTTTTCCACCCCGAGCTCCCCCGCCTTTTCGTCACTCAGAAATGGGTCATAACCAATCACGTTCATCTCAAAAGCATGGGCACGCCTGGCTACCTGGGAGCCTATGTTGCCGAGTCCGAGGATTCCGAGGGTCTTGTTGAATAGTTCCACACCCATAAACTTCTTCTTCTCCCACTTTCCCTCTTTCATCGAGAACGTGGCCTGGGGGATATTCCTTGCAAGTGCAAACATCAGTGCAATCGCATGCTCTGCAGTTGTAATGGTATTTCCGCCGGGGGTATTCATTACAACAATACCCCTTTTCGTGGCACTGTCTTTATCAACATTATCAAGACCTGAGCCGGCCCTGCCGATTACCTTCAGGCTGGTGGCTGCTTCAATAATCTCTGCGGTCACCGTTGTGGCACTCCTTATGACCAGACCGTGATATTCTGATATACAGGCCTTCAGTTCCTCAGGGGTCATTCCGGTCTTGACATCCACATGTATGCCGGCCTTTTTCATCAGTTCAACACCCTTTGGAGAGATATTGTCACTCACAAGAACCTTCATTACTTTTGTTCCTCCTGTTTTCTAACTTGATATCATTAAAATTATCCGGTTATTCAGGGAAGCCTGCAGGATACCCTGTAAGCCAGGCAAACCTCCGGCTCCCATTCATCCGGGGATAAAGCCAAGCCCGAGGGGGGCAGGGCTGTTGTACGTCAGGCGTATCTTTTTTCGAAGTCGGCCATGAAAGCAATCAAAGCATCCACACCCTCTTCGGGCATTGCGTTATATATGCTAGCGCGCATCCCACCGACGGACCGGTGTCCTTTAAGATTTACAAGCCCGGCATCCCTTGCCATCTCGAGAAATTTGCCGTCAAGGTCCGGCCTGGCCAGTATAAAGGGTATATTCATCCATGAACGGCAGTCCGGAGCAACCGGGGGTTGCTATAGAAGCCCGAATTGTCAATGAAGGCATAGAGTTTATCAGACTTGCGCTTGTTGATCTCAGCTATTGCCTTGATTCCGCCCTTCTTCTTTATCCACTCAAATACCAGACCGGCAATATACCAGCTGTATGTGGGCGGCGTGTTATACATGGAACCTGCCTTTGCATGTATCTCGTAGTTGAACATTGTAGGTGTGCCGGAAATGGTTTCCCCTATCAGATCCTCCCGCACTATTACAATGGTCAGGCCGGCAGGACCTATATTCTTCTGCGCCCCTGCATATATCACCCCAAACCTGGAAACATCTACGGGCCGTGAGAGGATGGTGGAAGACATGTCCGCAACAAGCGGAACATTACCAACATCCGGAATCCCGTGAAACTCAACTCCTCCGATCGTCTCGTTAGGTGTGTAGTGGACATAGGCTGCGTCAGGGTTGAGAGACCACTGCTGCCGTGGCGGGATTGTGGTGAAATTGCTTGCCTCAGCCGTTGCAGCAACGTTTACATTACAGAAACGCTTTGCCTCGGCAATAGCCTTTTTGGACCAGGAGCCCGTATTGATATAGTCTGCGGTATCCCTGCCCCTCAGCAGATTCATGGGAACCATTGCAAACTGACTGGACGCCCCGCCCTGAAGAAAAAGGCTCTTGTAGTTATCAGGAATAGTCAGTATCTCTTTCAGATCGGCCACGGCCTTCTCTGCGATTGATGTGAATTCCTTGCCGCGATGACTCATCTCCATTACTGACATACCGGTGCCGTGCCAGTCCACCATCTCAGTTGAAGCCTGTTCCAGAACATCTACAGGCAGCATGGCTGGTCCGGCACTGAAGTTAAATACTCGTGACATAAGGCACTCCTTTTTCCCTCTGTCTGCTAACATAACATCAGGATATTTTATTTTAAATTTTGCATTTATCCCAGACTGACTATTATAATAAAAGTAATGAAAAAGAAGATACTTTTTGGCTTATTAACATTACTTATAGGATTCCTCATTGGCGGGCTCACCTATTATTCAATATATGAGCGTGTGAAGATTCCACAGAGAACCGTTTACCCCCTCCCGCGACTTTCAGAGAAGGTGGTGGATACAAGCAGGGCCTTTGCAGAGATTGTAGAGGCAGTTTCTCCGTCAGTTGTGAATATATCCACTAAAAAAACTGTCCGGAGAGAAAGGCCGGCTCTCTTTAATGACCCGTTTTTTGATTTCATAAACCCCTTCCAGGAACTTCCGAGGAAGCGGAAGGAGCAGAGTCTTGGCTCTGGAGTCATTGTGTCAGATGATGGTTATATCATTACGAACAACCATGTGGTAGAGCAGGCCGATGAGATAAAGGTGACGCTTTATGACAGGAGAACCCTTACTGGCAAGGTGGTCGGGGCTGACCCCAAGACAGACCTTGCGCTCGTAAAGATAAATGTGCAGGGCCTTCCCTCTGTTCCCTGGGGTGATTCCGAGAAGCTGAAGGTAGGAGAGTTTGTCCTTGCAATCGGCAATCCTTTCGGTCTCAGTCATACTGTAACAATGGGGATTGTCAGTGCCGTTGGGCGGGCCAATGTGGGAATCGCTGATTATGAGGATTTCATTCAGACAGATGCAGCGATCAATCCGGGCAATTCAGGTGGTCCCCTTGTCAATATCCAGGGTGAACTCGTGGGTATAAATACCGCCATATTCTCGCGGAGCGGCGGTTATCAGGGGATAGGTTTTGCCGTCCCAAGTAATATGGTGCGTAGTGTTATGGAGCAGCTCCGGAAGGAAGGCAAGGTTGTCAGGGGCTGGCTTGGGGTTACCATCCAGGACATGACACCGGAACTGGCGGAAAAGTTCGGCCTCAAGACTACAGCCGGAGCCCTTGTTAGCGATGTTTTCAAGGACAGCCCTGCACAAAAGGCGGGAATAAAAAGGGGAGATGTAATCGTTCAGTATAATGGAAAGGCTATAACGAGTGTTTCAACCCTCAGAAACATGGTTGCCCAGAGCAAGGTCGGCTCAGAGGTGGAGATCACGGTTGTACGAAACAGCACACAGAATAAATTCAGGGTTGTAGTTAATGAGCTTCCAACTGAGTTTTCCGAGGTTTCCTCTGCAATTCCGGAGGAGAAGCCCGAGGATGTGAAGGCCCTGGCAGGGATAACAATAACAGAATTAACAGGCTCTATTGCCAGACAGCTTGGAATTGACCAGTCAGAGAAGGGGGTTGTCGTGCTTGATGTTGAGCCAGGCAGTGCAGCACAGGAGGCGGGGATCAAGAAGGGCGATGTAATACAGGAGATAGACAGGAAGAGAATCTACAGCATTGATGACTGGAAGAAGATCGTCTCCGGGATAAAACCGGATGAGATGGTGGTGATGTTTTTAAACAGGGGGGGCAGGAAATTCTACGTGGCTCTGAAGCCATAGCATTCATTGGCGGGAGTCAAAATCGTTGGTCTTTGTTTTTTTTGTGAAAAGACCAACCAGGGAGAGGAGGTGAGACGATGCTGATACTTATGAAGCTTTTAATACTGGCAGCCTTTGTGTCCGGGGGGTTTTACATGGGCAGCAGGTACGGCTACGAGCTCTGGGGGGCAGTGTCAGGCATGATTCTTGGGATTATAACCCTTTTATCAGACAGCATTCTTCAAAAAGTTAAACCCGGCAGATTTGTAGGTGCCTTTATAGGTCTTCTTTTTGGTCTGCTCTTTTCAAAGCTTGTTTTAATTCCCTTGTCGCCGGTACTTGCTGACAAGATTAACAGTCTTTCTTTTGCCTTAAATGCCATCTTAGGATATGGTGGTCTGCTTGTGGGTGCAAACAGGGGGAGAAACCTTACAGTCTCCAGTATCCGCAGGCTATTTAAAGGCCAGGCCATTGAGAGCAACCTGAAGCTTCTTGATACCAGTGTTATTATTGACGGCAGGATAGCGGATATCTGCGAGACGGGATTTATTGAAGGAACCTTTATCATCCCCCAGTTTATTCTTCAGGAACTTCAGCACATTGCGGATTCTTCTGATTCCCATAAAAGGGCACGGGGCAGAAGGGGCCTCGACATACTGCACAGGATCCAGAAAATGCCCAATATATCTGTAAAGATAGTAGAGGAGGATTTCCCGAATATCAAGGAGGTCGATGCAAAGCTGGTAGCCCTTGCCAAGATACTCGACGCAAAGGTCATGACAAACGACTTTAACCTCAACAAGGTTGCAGAGCTCCAGGGTGTGTCAGTTCTGAATATCAACGAACTTGCCAATACCCTGAAACCTGTTGTCCTTCCGGGAGAGACCATGAATGTCTTTGTACTCAAGGAGGGAAAGGAGTATAACCAGGGAGTTGCGTACCTTGATGATGGAACAATGGTTGTTGTAGAGAACGGCAGGAGGTTTATAGGAAAGAAGATTGACGTTGCTGTGACGAGCGTGCTGCAGACCACAGCCGGCAGGATGATCTTTTCAAAGCCGAAGGAAGAGTATGAAAGGGAAGAGTTGAAACTGCAAAGGGGATGATGAAGCCCGTTATTGCCATAATTCCTGCTGCGGGTTCAGGCAGGAGGTTCGGGGAGGGAAAGACCCTGCTGGATCTGAAGGGGATGCCTGTGATCGTCCGGACACTCAGCGCGCTCCAGGCCGTTGAGGAGATAGTCGAGATTATACCGGTAATGCGCAATGACGAGATGGAAAAGACGCTTGAGCTTGTGGAGAAGTATGGTTTTACAAAGGTCAGGAAGATTGCTCCGGGTGGTAGGGAGAGACAGGAGTCCGTGTCTCATGGTCTTGGCCTGATTGATCGGGAGGGCTGCATTGTTCTGGTGCATGACGGTGTAAGGCCCCTTGTTACTCCGGAGATAATAAGCAGGGCAATTGCAGCACTTGGAGACCTTGACGGAGTCGTGACTGCTGTTGCTGTAAAGGATACAATCAAGGAGGTCAGGGACGGTCTGGTTAAAAAGACCCTTGCGAGGGAGATGCTTTTTGCTGTTCAGACCCCACAGGTATTTCCCTATACTGTCCTGATGGAGGCATATACGAATGCCCTGAAGTCTGGTATGCATTTTACTGACGACGCTGCCATGGTCGAGTACAATGGTGGCAGGGTGAAGGTGATAGAGGGTGAATATACCAATATCAAGATTACAACCCGGGAAGACCTTATCGTGGCAGAGGCCTTTCTGAGGCAGCGTTCCTGATCTGCCATGCATATTGGTACCGGATATGATTCTCACAGGCTTGTCTTCAACAGGAGGCTTGTGATTGGTGGAGTCAGTATCCCCTTTGAAAAGGGGCTGCTGGCGCATTCGGATGGAGACGTACTCATTCATGCCATAGTAGATTCACTTATCGGGGCAATGGGTATGGGTGATATAGGAAAACACTTTCCTGACTCAGATCCCAAATGGAAGGATGCCTCAAGTCTTGAGATGCTGAAGCATACAGTTGAGATTGTCAGGATGAACGGTTTTGAGGTAGCCTGGATTGATTCAACTGTTATTACAGAAAGACCCCGCCTTGCACCTTTTATCCCTGAGATGATCCGCTCCATAGAGGGGGCTGGTGTGCCTGACGGGTGTGTGAATATCAAGGCTAAGAGCAATGAAGGCATGGGATTTGTTGGTCGTGGTGAGGGCATTGTAGCAATGGCTTCCGCCCTGTTGAGGAAATTGACGAAGGAGATGTTGTGAGGGACATTATACTCTATTGTACCGAAGAGGGGCTCTGGGCTGCGGAGACAATGAAGCTCCCCGGGTACACGGCCTACGGCAGGACTGAAGAGGAGGCAATGAGGAGAATAAAGGATGCCATCACCATGTATTTCCCCTGCGGGGAGTGCAAAGAGGCAGAAGGCGGTCATTAATGAAAATTGAAAGAACAGTATTCATGGATAAACTCTTCAAGATATACGGCGATATTGACAGGGTTTGCAGGGACTCAGCGGATTATTACGGGTTCAGCTGTGATGGTTGTAATGACAACTGCTGCAAGACGGTCTTTTATCACTACACAGTAGTTGAATCTTTTGCCCTCCTTGAGGGTTTTGATAAACTTCCCGCTGAAATCAGGGACGAAAGCATGAAAAAGGGACGGGATTATCTGGGGGACCTGGACAAACACAGGGGCAAAGAGGAAGGGCTGGAGATGATGTGTCCCCTTAACTATAACGGGCTATGCAGAATTTACGAATACAGGCCTCTTATATGCAGGATTCACGGCTTTCCCGGAGGGCTCGACCATCCGGTTAAAGGTGCCCAGAGTTTCACCGGCTGCGGGATATTTAATAAAACCTTTCAGAAAGAATGGACACATCTTATTGACCGCACTCCATTTTATACCCGGATAGCCAGCCTTGAGGGTCAAATAAGACGTGAGATGGACTACAGGATGAGGTTCCGAAAGACTATTGCAGAAATGCTGATTGAGAGGAGTCTCTATGACGGGCTGGCTCCGGGTGCAGGGGACAAGTAATGGAAATAAAGAAAAAGAAGATACGCAAAAGGTTCTTCAGGCAGAGGGAGCTGCGGTTTTCTATTGCCCTCATGATCCTATGGTCTCTTCTTGCCATGGCTTTTTTAACGTATTTAACGAGGGCGCTCGGTGGGAAGATAGAGCCAGGTCTCTTTTTCTTTATAGTTGTTTTTGCGGGTTATGCGATTGTTGTGGTTTTTTTAACTCTCATCTTTACGCATCGTTTTGTAGGTCCCTTTGAAAGGTTAAAGATGGAGATGAAGATCATACTCTCGGGTGATTATAACAGGCGATTATGTGTAAGGAACAACGATGATCTTTATATCAAGTCATTTATCTCTGAAGTCAACAAGGTGCTGGATGAACTTGAAAGGATGCAGTCCTTTAAGGAAGAGCTTCATGCGAATATAGATTCAGAATTGCTGGAGATCGTCTCTTTTCTTGAAAAAAGGGATGTTTCAAGGGAAGAACTGAGGGAGACGATCATTGCATTTCATGACAAAGTGAATGCCCTGTTCAAGGAACAGGACAAGTAGCTTTATGAAGAGAGTGAGAGGATAAGTTTGCACTCTAATTTTCAGTATGTAAGTGGAGGAAAAGTTTATGGCACAGATAATGGATGGGCGGGGCCTTTCTGAAGGGATAAGGGAGAAAGTTAAAGAAGATATTGCCAAACTTCAGCAGTACGGTATAGCCGTTGGTCTGGGATTGTTGCAGATAGGAGAAAATCCTGCTTCGAGGCAGTATTTTTTTGCTACCAAGAAGGCTTGCAGCAAGGTGGGAATCAGCACTTATCAATTTAAACTCCCTGAGACTGCATCCGTGAATGAGATACTCAATGTGGTTCATTCAATAAACAGAGATGAAAGGGTCAACGGCCTTCTGGTACTTTTTCCTCTTCCCGGGAGGATTAATGCCAGGAGGATTGTGAACGAAATAGCCCCTGAGAAGGATATTGACGGTCTTGGCTCCCTCTCGGTGGGCCGGCTGGCTGCAGATGAGTCCACTTTTCAGATATTCAAGGAGGGGCATTATGAGATGCTTTATGAGTGCAGGTTTATGCCCACTGTCTCAAGTTTCCTGCCTTGCACCCCCTTTGGTGTCATTAGGCTTCTGGAGCATTACGGCACGGGCATAAAGGGGAAACATGCAGTTGTTGTTGGAAAAAGCCTTGCAGTTGGAAAACCCCTCTCCCTTATGCTGCTTGCCAAGGAGGCCACCGTTACGGTATGTCACAGGGAAACTCATGACATGGGGAACTTTACCCGTCAGGCTGATATCATATGTACGGCAACAGGGGTTCGGGGATTGATAAGGGGAGATATGGTCAGGGAGGGGGCTGTGGTTGTGGATATAGGGATTAATGTCCTCGATGACGGAAGCATTGTTGGAGATGTTGATTTTGAATCCGTCGAAAAAAGGGCATCCTTTATCACCCCTGTCCCTGGTGGTGTTGGTCCTGTAACTATCGCCATGCTTTTGGAAAATACTGTTCGTTCAGCACAGAGAAATGAGTTTTTCAAAAGCCCGCTGATGCCTGGATGATGCTGGAATAATGAACAACCCCCTGTTTTTAATGTTTATTTGACAAAAGCACAGGATTAATTTTATTATTACGGACGGCAAAATCCGCCTATCGTCACAGAGGGGGCTATCCCCCTTTGCGTTATCCAAAGATCAGGGACCTGTTTTCCCTCAGAGGAGCTTTTTAAGATGTGCCGTCTGTCAGCAATAACATCATCGGAATATATATCTCCCATGGAGAACATCCTTGCCCTTGAGACCATGAAGGAGGGGCATGATGGTTCGGGAATGGGGCTTCTCCTGAAGAACCTCGGTGGGGAGTTTGAGGAGTTGAAGGATTATCCCATCCTCTCGGGTATCTGTTCAAAAGACGGTCTCCACGCCCTTGACAGCTACATGGACAATCTCGGGTTTCAACTCAAATACACATGGACCCCAAAGATCAAGCCTGTCAAGGGGGTTGAAAGGCGCGACTATTATTTTGCAAGGGCCTATGAATATCCTGACGCATTCAGGGAGAAGGGCACTGAAGAGAGAGAGGCCCTCCTGATGAGTACAAGGATTGCCCTCAGAAAGATGGGCGAGGGGGATGAGTCGATTATTGTCTTCTCCTTTTATCCCGACATTATTGCCCTGAAGGAGGTGGGAGATCCGCTTCAGCTTGGCGAGTTTTTTGGTCTTGATACATCTACACTCAAGGCAAAGATAATCCTTGCACAGGGCAGACAGAATACGAATTATGCCATTAACCTCTATGCATGCCACCCCTTCTTTATTCAGGGTTACGGGTCCATGACAAATGGTGAAAATACGGCCTTTATTCCGATAAGGGAGTTCCTGATGGGCAGGGGCTTCTCCGGCTACATGGGTTACAACAGTGACAGTGAGGTCTTTACCCATATACTTCATTACACTTGCAGGCGTCTTGGTTATCCCCTGACATATTATAAAGATATTATCACTCCGCTCAAGACATCGGAGATAAAGATGAGGCCGGACAGTGAGGCAGTGGAGTTTCTGAAGATATCCCTAAGGCCGCTCTGCATTGACGGCCCTAACTGCGTGATAGGATTCACACCTGACGGCACATGTTTCATGGTACAGGATTCAAAGAAGCTCAGACCCGGGGTTGTCGGGGGAGTGAAGGGCAAGTTTGCACTCATGTCAGAGGAGTGCGGTCTTGACAAGGCGATACCGGAAAGGGAGCGCTTCAATGATATATTCCCGATGAAGTACGATATGGTTGTCGTATCACCCGGCGCCGAGGAGGTTAAGGTATGGAACCAGCTTCAAGGTTGGACCACAACTATGAGTTAACAATAAAGGACTTTCCATATATAATCAGGTGGCGTGACGACAGGTGCAAACGCTGCGGAAGGTGTACTGCCGTCTGCCCCATGCTCTCGATAGAGCCGGCAGTCGTTGTACAGAGGGCTGTCCGCTCAGAAGGGCTTGTGCCTGAGCCGAAGGTTGTAAGGAAAACCGTCTCAGTTGTAAGGCAGACGAGTGATATCGGCCGTTACTGCACAGGTTGCGGCACCTGCACCCTTGTATGTCCGAATGATGCCATAGAGCCGGAATACAATCCCCAGCACAAGTTTATATTCCACAAAAACAGGGGAGGGCATCCGTACAGGAGGGGTGGAAGGAGAAACGACCCCCAGCCGGGCAC
>JAADGU010000034.1:3106-20088 GCA_013152195.1 Nitrospirota bacterium | reverse complement strand
GAATCTTTTGTTCACAATATTCAGAGACAATCTTTTCTATCTTTTTTATTTCAAGTTCTGTGAGTGGCATAGAAAACCTTTCTTAACTTTTCAAGGGTAACATCTACCCGGGTATTTTATCATACTTAAAGCAGCTTTTCAGCCAGGGAATTAATCTTTGTAAAAACATGATCAGGTAACCTCGGATGGGGGTCTTTGGCAATCAAACCAGTAAATAGTGTGCCAACCGGTCTTGCACCTGTAGTTTTTGCTGTCATTTTGAGTTGCTTATGGGTTTCACCAAACCAGCGCCCAACAATCCCGGGGGCTGCACATGAAGAAAGAAGCACTGCTTTCTTCTTTGGCATATTCTCCTTTCGAAGCCTGGGACTATTCATCTCCCACGGCCAATATGCATAAACAACCAACCTCTCGATAAAGCGTTTAAAGATAGCGGTGACTGTGCCAAAGTTGGTGGGAGAGGCAAGAATATAAGCATCTGCCCTCTCAATTTTATCAATCAATTCCTGCATGCCATCATGCAGTACACACTCACCCGGAGCATCCCCGGGTTTCTGGGTACACACCCGGCAGTTAAGGCAAAACCCGACAGGGTATTCACGCAGAAGGATAAGCTCGGCCTCGGCACCTGCAGTCTCTACGGCCTGAACCATGGCCCCGACAGTCTGGTCGGTAATGCCATTGTTCCGGTATGAACCGTTAATTGCAAGTATCCTGGCCATGGGTTCCCTCTACTTCCGCAAAAAGACAACTGTTTCTTCCATCGATATAAACAAGATAACACAAAGCACCGACAATGGCAACACAATGAGAGGCAGGTTCACCCGTAGTGTCACGTCTTGAACTGCTTAAAGGGATGCACCCTCACCTTAAGAAAAAAAGCAAAGATGACCTTCTTTAATCACCCCCCTCAGAAATACAGCCGTATCGATGTGAAATATATATCAGGATACATGCCGAACTCTGATTTAATCTCACTCTCCACCAGCCCTGAAATCTCGTTGATACGCGTCTCCGGTTTGCGGCCGGTGCTGATAAAGGCCCCCGCATCTATATAAACGTCCTCGGCAAAGTTGAATTCAAACAGGGTTGAAAGGTATGCCGACAGGTCCACGGCATTCAGCAGGGCCTGGGCAGTAAAGTTAAGGAGCGGCGTAATCTCATAGGCAAGACCCGGGGCAATGTAGTGCCTGCCTGCAAGGTAGACAGAGCCTTCGGTATAGGCAATTCCGGTAAAAGCCTCCGCATACTCTTCAGGCTTGAGCCTGCCTGCCCCGTTAAAGTGATACTCGATAAAACCATACAGGCCCTTGCCGAAATTATAATCAAGGCCTGTGGAAAGCCTGAAATAGTCTTCTTCAGGGGTGTAGTCAGCAGTTGCGTTGGCAAAGGTATATGCTGCCTCCAGCCAGTATCCGGCACCACCTATTGAGCGGGCAATATCAAGGCCGAGGAGCAGGTTCTCCTTGAAGATAATCGTTATAAACGTCAGGTCAGTCCTGAGGAGATAGTTTCTTGAACGTAAGAAGAGGGCACTCTCTGAGGCCCTGAATTTATCACCAAAGACAATACCGCCGTCTAATTCCCCCATCTCTCCAACAGGCATCTTCGCCCTTATTGCATCAACCCCTATCCGTTCCTCCTGGTTGAGCACTTCATAGGCATAGGGGGCGAGCACATCAGTAGGGTTTACAACCCGGGCTGAGCCAAAGGCAACGGGCTGGCGGCCAAGATAAAGGTCGGCAGCGGGCAGATTAAGCGTGAGAAAGGCACGGTCGAGGTTTTGGGTGACTATGAATGTAAAATCCTCTCTCCGGGGGTAGAGTCTCTCTCCCAGGTCAAATGCACGATACGAGTAAGGCTCAGGCCTTGGCAGCGACGCATACAGAAGGTCCCCTTTCATCGGCTGAACGGCTGGAGTTATCTCATAGGCAAGCTCTGCCGAGAGCCGGTCACGGGGCTGATAAAAGAGGTCCAGCCTTAAAACATTAAAAGCCCCTCCATCCAAAGTACTATCTGACTCCCCGGCACTACCTGTATCAGTCACAGTAAAAAAACCCTTCAGGTAGCCGCTTATCCTTATATCTTTTTCACCTCCGTATGCCGGGCCGGTCAATACGGAGAGGACAAAAATGACAAGAAAACCAACAACCCGGTTTTTCAACTTCAATCACCCTCCCCGGCTTCCTGGCTGATCGCTCTCAATCTGCCCATCCTTCAGCAAGTCTTCTTGACTTCTCCATGATCATGCGGTCATGGGTGGAGAAGATAAAGGTCATACCGCTCTTTTCATTCAAATTACTCATCATATCAAGCAAGGCAGCGCCGGTTGCTGAATCAAGGTTGGCGGTCGGCTCATCAGCAAGGATAATATCGGGCCTGGAAACCATAGCCCTTGCAACAGCCACGCGCTGCTGCTGTCCGCCGGAGAGCTGTACAGGCAGCCGCCTCTCCATACCCTCAAGACCGACCTCTCTCAAAATGGCCTTTACGCGCTGACTCCTCTCCTGCTCCGGAACCCCCTGCAGGAGCATAACGTACTCGATATTTTCCTTTACAGTCAGCACAGGGATAAGATTGTAGGACTGAAAAATAAAACCGATATGGTCTCGTCTGAAGTCGGAAAGCTCGTTTCCGCTCATCTCATTTATTGGTTTGCCTGCAAGAATCACACGGCCTGATGAAGGGGTATCAAGCCCGCCGATGATATTCAGAAGGGTTGTCTTGCCGGAGCCCGACGGACCTGCAATTGCGGTAAACTCCCCCCTGTTTATGCTCAGGCTTAAGGATTTAAGCGCACTTACCTCAACCTCGCCACTCAGGTACTTCCTGGAGACGTTTTCAACCCTGATTACCTCTTCTTCGTTATCTCTCATACACCTCTCCTCAGAAACTCCTTTTCATTGCCTTTGCCGGTGTGAGCCTGGCAGCATAGTAAGCCGGATAAAGAGCTGCAACAAGCGTAAAGAAAAGCACATAAAGTGGATTCAGTAAATACTGCCGGACATTCATTACAGGATAAATGAGCTCGTTTATGGTTGTACCGGCAAACTCTATACCCCTGTAATCTATCCCGTAAACAGAAAATAGCCAGCTGAAGAAAAATCCTATTGCACTGCCGATAATAATGCTGATTATTGCAAGACAGCCCCCTTCCAGAAGGATCATAAGTGCTATTCTGAGGGGTCTTGTGCCTATGGCGCGCAGCACCCCAAACTCAAACATCCTCTCATAAAGGGACATAAAGAGCGTGTTCATTATGGTAAGTCCGACTATGCCAAAGATTATAGAGGCGGTTATTACCTTTGAAAGGGTGGCCATCTCCAGGACGGCCTCCATCTGGGGCATGATGTCTTTCCAGCCGATGGCCTCGTTGCCGTACCGGGAATATCTCTTCCAGAAACCAAGTGAGCGGTTTCCGGCGTCCTCGAGATTATGAAAACGTAATGCTATCTCATGCACTCCCTGTCCCAGACCGAGTATTTCCTGTGATTTCTTCAGCCCGATAAAGGCCACTGCACTGTCCAGCTCCTGAATGCCAAAGCGAAATATACCACTTACACGCAACATCTCCTGCGATAAATCACCCGTCCCTGCCTGGGCCACTGTAACAACCACACGGTCGCCGATTCCTACTTCAAGGACCTCAGCGGTTTTTGAGCCGATGAGTATCTGCTCTGTATTACTGCCCCCAAGGTATCTTCCCTCTGTTATTGCCTCATCTATTTTGGATATATCACGCTCCTGTGCCGGATCAATGCCATAGAGCATAATGGATGTGACATTCGCCGCTGATGCAAGCATGGCAAACGATTCCGTACGAAGGGAGAAGACCTGAATCCTTTCTTCCTTATTCAGACCATCTACAACCCACTGAAGGTTATTAATGGTCTGTTCAACCTCGAGTGTATCCCTGAACCCCCTGGCATGTATCTGACCCTGACCGGCAAACGTGTCAGTGGCGGTCCTGATCATACTCTCATTTATGCCCGTCATAAAGGCATCCCCAAAAATCATCACCGCCAGTCCGATGCCGATGGCTATACCGGAAAGGATTGTCCTTCTTGTGTTACGGAAAATATTCCGCCATGCAAGCCTTAAAAGAATCACGGCTCTCTCCAGATATTCAAATTGACCTCATAGCCTTGACAGGCTCTACCCTTGCAGCACGTATTGCCGGAAAAACACTCACAACAAGGGCCGTAAACACTGTCACTGCAGCAGGCAGAAGAATGGACTTGAGTGAAACCATCCCTACCATCTTTTCAAATACAATCCCCCCGTATTCAATCGGGGTGGGATAACTTATACCGTATATGGAAAGGAGATAATTGCCAAGAGCGCCAAAAATCCCGCCAAGAATGACTCCGAAAACCGAGAGCACTCCTGTTTCAATCATGATAAGAAGAAAGACCTTTACGGGCCTTGTGCCGAGTGCCCGCAGGAGGCCGAATTCATGGGTACGTTCCAGTATGGTCATGAGCACGGTATTAAGAACCCCGACGGCAACGATAATCATGATAATCAAAAGCGATATATAAGTGCCCTTGACATCCGCCTGCATTGCCTGATAAAACTGCTTCTCCACCACCTGCCAGGGCTCAACATCAAGTGATGGGTCATTAAGTCTTTTTTCAATCAGAGCTGCAATCTCCCGAGATCTCCGCTGGTCGGTAAGGACAATGGCTATTTCGTGTATACGGTTATCAAGCACAAGGAATTCCTGGACAGTTTTAATATGCATATAACAATTCATCCGCTCAGAGGTATCCCTGGCAGAACCTGCAAAACCAACAACACTAAAGAGGTCATTAGCAATTGAACCGTCTGCGCCCTGTGAGATGAGCACAAGTTCATCTCCGATGTCTGCATTTAAAATCCTTGCAAGCCCGCTGCCGATGACAACCTCCCTGAGCGGTCTGCCGGAGATGAATCTCCCTTTTCTGACCTTTTCCCTGAGCCGTGTTGTCCTGGCTTCTCTTTCGGGGTCTATACCTATAATCCTGACACCTGTGGTTTTTGTACCGATAAAAGGGCCGGTGAATAAAGACGCGGGGCCCATGCCTGCACCCCGGGGACAGCCTCAATTTCTGAACCCAGGGCCTCATAGTTACTGATGGTCTTGTAGAGAGAGCGCCTGTCAAGATATCCCTTCCTGTGTATCTGTATATGGCCTGTATGGTCCCTTGTGAACATATCAATGATGCTGGAGTATGTGCCGTCTGAAACACCGATAGACAGGGAGAAGAGGAAGTAACCTCCAGCCATCATGATGATGGTCAGGAGGGAGCGCCGTTTCTGACGGAAGACGTTTCTGAAGGCCATCTTTAGAATAATCATCCCTCACCTCCTCTTCCTTTGGAGGTTGCGGAGCGTAAAGGTTTCCCTGTCCGGTTTTATATTAAAGCGTACGTCAAGGTACCGGATAATGGTCTTGTGCCCTTCCTTGTTCAACGGCGTCATCACGAGAACTGCGGGCAGTTTCCGGTCACCGAACAGCCTGATATCCTTATACTCCATGACGCGCATCTTTCTGCCCCTTTCATCAAAATAGACCAGTCTTACCGGAATATAGTCATCCTTGCGGACTGTTACTATTATCTTGCCCCAGACGGTTGGTGTATCCCTCTTCGGTATCAGTTCGATATGGTAATGGTCTGTATCAGCCCCTTCAGGGTTGATCAGCCTTGCACTGTAATCCCTCAACAATGAGCTCTCCTTTACAAGGTCGTCGTTGGTAAAATCAGACCCCATCCATGAACCCATCATCATTGAGGGCGGGACCTTCATAACCTTGTTGATCCTTGGAAAATAGTTCCACATTTCGGTCCCGATGCGGAGGGTTGCAATACCTGCATCCTTTTTGGGAGAGGTGATGTAGAGGAATGTCTTGTCCATCCCTTCAGTCCATATCTTCATCCTGAGCCGGCGTCTCCAATCAGGAGTGATGATCGTCATCTCGATCTCACCATAACTCGTATCACTGCGGTAGAGTCTGTCCACCCTGTCGATTATCTCCTGAACTTCAGGGCTCCTCTCCGCGGCTGCAGAGGGGTGGAGACCCGCAAAAACTCCTGCTGCCGATATTATTAAAACTATCAGGGGATACATAATCTGCCTCTTCCGCAATATCAGAAACATGACTGAATTTTAGCACATACTGTATTGGGAAGCAATTTCGCCTTTAAAAATTCGGGTTCTTGACAAAACGGGATAAATGCATGATAATGATGTTATGGTCTGATAAAAAGAGTAACGGAAACATAATGCAAGGATTCATATGGAGGGTTTCAACATGAGAAAAACAGCTATGCCGTTAATAATAATACTGGCCATGTTCATCACTTCGTGCGTGGCAATAGAGGGCAGACCCGGCCCGCGTCCATTACCCCCGGCACATAAATGCAATGCAACGCACATCTATTATTACTATCCATCTGCCTTTGTATATTTCGATGTCAACCGGAAGATTTATTTCTATCTTGCCGACGGGGCATGGATAGCAGCGCCTGTACTGCCACCCACAATTGTGATAAGACCTGACGAGTACGTAACCATTGAACTCGATGTTGACAGGCCATATATCTATTTTGACAAACACAGGCAGGAGTTCCCGCCAGGCAAGAAGTACAGAAGACATAAAGGCAGACACGGAATGCATTAGGACCAAAAGGCGGACTACTATTCTACGTGGAGAAACTCCTCGGCAGGAGACTTGTAAAGTCGACCCTGATATGTATCGAGCTCGTTAAACCGCTCCCCTATGTCCCGCAGTATCTCCTGCCTGCCCTTGCCCCACAGCGGAGCTATCAGCATATCGTCAGGCGCTGTTGCAAAGACCCTCTGAAGGACTATTGAGGGTGAAAGCCTCTCAATAAACCTGACTGCAAAGTCGAGATACTCATCATAATCAAAGAGATGAAAGGGGTCTTCCCTGTAAAGCTTCTCAAGCCGGGTATCCCTGATCACCTGAAGCTGGTGTATCTTCAGAAACTCAACGGGCAGACCGGATATTGTATCCGCCATCTCAAGCATCTCCTCTTCGGTCTCTGTTGGAAAACCGACTATAAGATGGGCACCAATATGAATCCCCTTCCCGCTGGTAAGTTCGATTGCCCGAAGGAATGCTGCATAATCATGACCCCGGTTGATAAAGTCGAGTGTCCGGTCATAGATGGACTGAAGCCCGTATTCAACAAGGATGAAGTGCTCCCTTGAGAGTTCCTCAAGAAGCCTGACCTTTGCCTCATCAATACAGTCCGGCCTCGTGCCTATGGCAAGCCCTATCACGTCAGGCCCCTTCAGGGCTTCCCTGTACAGGTGCTCAAGCTCATCCACTGGTGCGTGGGTGTTTGTGTATGGCTGAAAATAGACGATAAATTTCTCCGCCTTGTATCTCCTCCTGAGGAAAACTGCGCCATTGCTTATCTGCTCCTTGAGCGGGAGAACCGAGCGGCATGAGGACGGCCTGAAGCTGTCATTGTTGCAGTATATACACCCGCCGTACCCGGCAGTGCCATCCCTGTTAGGACACGTAAACCCTGCATCCACGTTCACCTTGTAAACAGTCAGGCCAAAGAGGGTTTTTATGTAATGACCGAATGAATTATATCTCTGCATATATTATATTAACAAAATCGCGTGCAGTACGGCAGACATCAGGGGATTTCAGGATTCCGGAGGCAACAGCCACGGCTGAGGCACCGTGCCTCATGACATCCCTGAGGTTCTTTAAATTAATCCCGCCTATCGCCACAACAGGGATATCGAGAGACGACACAACATCCCTCAACAGATTGAGTCCCCTGGGAATGCCTGCATCTTTTGTAGAGGTTTGAAATATTGGGCCAAAACCGATATAGTCTGCACCATTACGCCGGGCCTCCAGCGCCTGATTCATATCGTGTGTGGATATTCCAATAATCTTTTTTCCCATTATCTTCCTTGCAGCCTTCAGGGGAAGGTCATCCTGACCCAGGTGGACCCCGTCTGCATCTACTGCAAGGGCTATATCTGCATGGTCATTGACGGTTAATACGGCACTATACTCATTCGTCAAACTCCTGAGCCTCTCTGCCTGCAAAAACATATCCCTTCTGCAGAGCGCCTTCTCCCTGTATTGTATCCACCTTATACCGGCATCAAGGACTCTTCTTACCGTCTCCTCAACACCCAGAGCAGAGAGGCTGCTCTCTGTTATAAAACAAATACCACCGTAAAGCATGTTCTTATCGGTTATTTCCTGTCTGAAGACTGGGGCTCCGGACATCATCTACTGCCCGGACAAGAGGTTCTCAACAAACCTGGTAGTGTAGTTGCCGCTGAGAAACTCTTCAGACACAAGCACCTTCTGCTGAAACGGAATGGTTGTCTGGATACCCTCTATTATAAACTCTTTCAGGGCACGGCGCATTCGGTGTATCGCTTCTTCACGGTCTCTCCCTGAAACAATAAGCTTGGCTATCAGGGAGTCATAGTTGCTCGGCACCGTCCATCCACTATAGACCGCTGTATCCACCCTCACCCCGGGCCCGCCGGGCAGGTAAAGAAAAGTTATCTTGCCGGGGGAAGGCACAAATCTCCTCGGGTCTTCAGCATTTATACGGCATTCAATGGCATGACCGGTTATAGTTACCTTGTTCTGCCTGAACTCCAGTAAATTTCCGGCTGCAAGCTTTATCTGCTCCTTTATTATATCAACCCCGGTAACGGCCTCTGTTACGGGATGCTCTACCTGAATACGGGTATTTATCTCCATAAAATAAACATTCCCCTCAAGGTCAACGATAAACTCCAGTGTGCCGACGTTTCTGTACTTAAGTGCCTTTGCTGCCTTTACCGCATACTCCCCTATCTTCTTTCTGAACTTATCCGTAATATTAGGTCCCGGGGATTCCTCGATCAGCTTCTGGTGACGCCTCTGGATTGAACAGTCCCTTTCACCAAGATGCACTGTATTACCCTTGTTATCAGCCATTACCTGGACCTCGATATGGCGCATCTCGGATATGTACTTCTCAAGATAGAGGTCCCCACATCCAAAGGCCGCAAGGGACTCCCTCTGTGCAGTATTAAATGCATTCTCGATTCCGGCCTCTGCCTCAACAATTCGCATTCCCCTGCCCCCGCCTCCGGCAGATGCCTTAAGTATCACGGGATATCCGATCTTGCCGGCAAGTTTCACGGCTACGGCGGCATTCTTTACCAGACCGTCGCTGCCGCGCTGCCGGGCACCACGGGCACACCCTTTTTCTTCAGTATATATCTTGCCCTTGCCTTGTCACCGCCAAGACGGATATTTTCGGGTTTTGGACCGATAAAGGTAATACCTGACTTGCCACACGCCTCTGCAAACTGGGGATTCTCCGACAAAAATCCATATCCGGGATGGATGGCCTCAGAGTCTGTTATCTCTGCTGCACTCAGTATGGCAGGTGTATGAAGATAACTCTGCTGCGGATTTGCCGGGCCAATGCAGACGGCCTCATCAGCAAGCTTCACATGCATGGACTTTTTATCAACATCAGAGTAAACTGCAACGGTCTTGATACCGAGTTCACTGCATGCGCGGATAATACGTACTGCAATCTCTCCACGATTTGCTATAAGGATTTTTTTGAAGAGTTTCATACCGGCTCTATCAGGAAGAGGGGCTCGCCATATTCTACAGACCGGCCGTTTTCAACCAGCATCCTCACCACTGTCCCTTCCACCTCACTCTCAATCTCGTTCATCAGTTTCATTGCCTCAATAATACATAAAACCTGTCCCACCTTAACACTTGAGCCAACCTCAACAAAGGGTTCTGCATCAGGAGAAGGGGAACTGTAGAAGGTGCCGACAATCGGAGAGGTGACAGTAACAAGGTGGGATGTATCCTCTGACTCAGGCACTGATTCAGACGCCGGTTCAGAAGCCCTGGGCCTTTTCTCTACCATCTCTATTGAGGATTGCAACTTCTCCCTCCTCAGCTTTACCTTCACTCCCTCCCTCTCAAGCTCGATCTCGGATATATCCGTATCCTTCAGGAGGTCAATGAGTGCCTTTATCTCATCCAGGTTCATCCCTTCACCCTCTCTATGTATTCCCCTGTACGTGTATCAACCCTGATGATATCTCCCTCATTTATATGAAACGGGACTTTCACACTTGCACCTGTCTCAAGTATAGCAGGTTTGCTGCCGCCGGAGGCAGTATCTCCCTTAAATCCCGGCTCTGTCTGAGCCACCTTCAGTTCAACAAAATTGGGCAACTCAACTGCAATCGCTTCACCTTTATAGTAAAGGATATAGACATTCATATTCTCTTTGAGATACTTCAGAGAATCACCAAGCTGCTCCTCTGTAACAGGAACCTGCTCATAGGTCTCGGTATCCATAAAATAACAGAGATTATCCTGCTTATACAGATACTGCATCTCCTTCTCTTCAAGCTCGGGCTTTGGCACCTTGTCCCCTGAGGAGAATGTCTCTTCAATTATCTTTCCCGTTCTGAGACCCTTCATCTTCGTCCTTACAAAGGCACTGCCCCTGCCCATCTTCACATGCTGAAAGTCCAGTATCTCATAAGGCTCTCCCCTGAATTCTATCTTGGTGCCACGCTTGAAATCACTTGTAGAAATCATCAACTTCCTCCATTATTAAAATTTACGCAACAGCTCATTCGACTTTTAAAGCAGCGTCTATATAATCTCAGGCCTCTTCGGCAGACGGGTCAAAACCCTTACCCCCTTCTCACCAACATAAACCATGTCCTCTATTCTCACACCTCCCACCCCCGGCATATAAATGCCGGGCTCAATGGTAAAGACCATGCCCTGACCGAGGATATCCCTGCTTATCAATGATATACGAGGAGACTCATGTATATCAAGCCCAACGCCGTGCCCTGTACCATGGCCGAAAAGATCTCCAAAACCCGCCCCTTTAATCAAGTCCCTCGCGGCCCTGTCCACTTCCCTCGCACTTACTCCAGCACCGGCTGTCCTGATTGCAGAACGGTTGGCCTTCAACACTGTATTATACATCTTTATCTTCCCCTCCATGTCAGGACCCTTTATCAGCAGGGTCCTCGTCATATCAGAAAAGTACCCCCCTGCTTCTCCACCCCAGTCAATAACCACCAGGTCTCCTGCCTTAAGCCTTCTATCTGATACCGAGGCATGCGGGAGTGCGGAATTTTCTCCTGAGGCCACTATTATATCAAAAGGTATGCGCTGACAGCCCTTTCTCCTGAGAGATTCTTCAAGTCTGAGTGCAATCGCCCTCTCTGTCACACCCTTTTTTATCTGAGGCCGTATCTCAACAAAGGCCTCTTCAGCCCGTCTTACAGCTTTTTTAATCAGCCTGACTTCCTCCTTCTCCTTCTTCAGCCTGAGTGATTCAACCATATCCTTCACGGGGCTTAGCGCAAAGCTCCTTTTAAGGTCATGATACAGGCTGTAGGGAGCGGTAAATTCAAAAGCAAGGGAAGATTTTCGGAGAGTTTTGAGGGTCTTCTTTATCCGGCGCAGCAATGCCCCGGCCGGCACAATAATTTCGCATCCCCTTACCTCCCTGACAGCTTGCTCCCTGTATCTGAAGTCCGTATAGAAGAATGCGTCTTTTTTTGTGATAAGCAGTAATGCTGAAGAACCCCGGAATCCTGTAAGATACCGAATATTTATAATGTTGCTTACCAGAAAGGCCTTCAGGCGTTTTCCCGAAACTCTTTCCCTTATACTTTCTATCCTGTCCATGTAAAAGACCCTTATAAATCAGCAGCGGATTTTCAATAAAAAAGGATTTAAGCACTTGAATCAGATTTGGCTTTATTCAGAAGCGAACAGGGTAAAGACCTGGAAGTGAGATACGGCTAAAACTCCTTCTCTATCTGCGGCACAGTCATTCTCAGCACATACCTTGCCTTACCGTAATTACCGTCAGGCTTCACAACAAGGGCAAGATAATAGTCCTCTGTAATCCTCCTCATGATAATTCCACAGACGTCAGCTATGAGCAGAAACTCCCTGGCCTGCCCAAGTTGCAGATCCCGGGATGCCGTCTCAATATCCTTCATCAGGGCGGAGGCCTCAGCAGAAAGGACGCTGAAATCAAGCAGCCTCTCCACCACGTATTCCTCTACAGGAATACCGTCTGAGGCGAGTATCATTGCTGCTACAGCTCCATCTACCCTGTCAGTTGTCTCTTTAAGAACTTCCGAAAAATTCATTTCCTCTGCTCCTGAGTCCCGCGCAGAAACCTTCAAGCCGTCCGACAAGAGACCCTGTATCCTTTCCTATCATTTTCAGATAACATTTCAATTCTTCCACACGTTGCCTTACTTTGTTGTTGTCAGGATCTGTATCCAGCACACCTCGAAATAGCTCAACAGCTTTCATATACTGACCTGCGTCTATGTATCCGTCAGCCTCTCTCAGGAGCGCATCAACCTCTGATGAAGCAGGTTTTCCTGCAGAATCGGTTAACCCCTCCAGCATATCGTCAAAGCTAAAGGCTGAATCATCTGTAATACCCGCAAAAGGTTCCTCCTGCCTGACTTCATCAGGCATGGCGAACATGCTTGAATCATCCCCTGCCGCCTCATGTATCTCTTCGGCAGCAAGCTCACCGAACTGCCTGTACTCTCCAAAGTCAGCAGCCCCTTCAGTATCAGCAACCCCTATATCTTCTGATCTTCCGGCATCAGGAAATTCAACTTTCTCCACAGGTTCCGGCTCAAGGTAAAAAGGTTGTTCCTCTGCTGAACCCTCAACCACTTCTCCTGCATCAACCGTTTCTGCAAACCCCTCAGCCGACATTTCTGCAGTTCCTGATTCAAATACCTCCAGAACCTCCTGGTCCATGTCTCCTTCTGGCGATTTCTGAATCGAAACCGTCAATACATCAAGGGTTTTTCTTGCCTCTTCATCCCGGGGATTTATCTCAAGGACTTTTTGAAGACAGGAAAGCGCCCTTTCAGTATCTCCAATCGACTTATAGATTTCAGCAAGTTTTTTCTGGGCAAACAGGTTATCAGGAACGGCTGCAATTACCTTTTCGAGCTCCCTTACAGCCTCTGAGGTCTGACCTCTTTCAAGGTATATCTTCCCGAGGGATACCCTCGCGGTCGTATAAGCCGGCTGTTTCTGCAGTTCCTTGAGAAGCACGTCAATGGCTTCATCATACATACCTGCCTTACGGTATTCCTCAGCAAGGGGGACAAAGAGCTTAGAGCTGGGATCCTTTTCAAGCCTTGCCTTTAATTTCTCGATATCTTCCAGTGCCATAAAAAATATCCTAACCCGTTAAGACTCAGGTATAATATTCATTATATTGCCTGATTACGGATGATGTCAACAACAATTACAGATAACTTTATTTTGAATGTCTCAGGTAATGATCAAATATAATCTCTGAACAATCCTCTTTGCTCATCAGGGGATAATCAGCAATACCGTCCTCATCAATAATACTGACCTTGTTTGTATCACAGTCAAACCCGGCTCCATCTAAGGTTACATCATTAAATACAATAAAGTCCATCCCCTTTTCTCTCAGTTTCTTCTCTGCTTTGGCAATATTTGGACCGGTCTCGGCAGAAAAACCAACAATAAAAGGCCGCGTCTTCATATCTGATACGGCCTTCACTATATCCGGAGACGGCCTCAGCCTGAGCGTAAACTTTTCTCCCTTCTCCCTTTTATCAGGAGAATAATCATCCGGCACGAAATCAGCCACTGCCGCAGCCATCACCAGGATATCAACACCCCCGATATTCTTCTTCACTGCCTCAAGCATCTCATCTGAGGTCTCTACCCTTACCACTGTTGCACCCGGGGGTGGGTCAACGGAGACAGGCCCACTTACGAGTGTAACATCAGCCCCCCGTCTCAGTGCCACCCTGGCAAGGGCATACCCCATCTTGCCTGAAGAACGGTTTGATATAAAACGGACGGGATCAATATACTCCCTTGTGGGACCTGCAACTACAAGCACCTTAAGCCCATCAAGATCTTTTTTGGTCAGACAGCCCTTTACAGCCTCGACTATGCGTTCAACATCTGCCATCCTTCCCACACCGTATTCACCACAGGCAAGCTCCCCCTCTTCAGGTTCTATCTCATGAAATCCCAAATCCTTGAGGGTTTTGATATTCCTTTGAACCACAGGGTGTTCATACATTCTCCAGTTCATTGCCGGCGCAAATATTACAGGCCCTTTGAACGCAAGAAAGGAAAGCGCAACCATATCATCAGCTATTCCTGATGCAAGTTTTCCAATTATATTGGCCGTTGCCGGCGCGATGACAAAGAGGTCGGCACTTTCAGGCAGGTTTATATGAGCCATGGGCTCAGAGAAGATATCCGTGCAGACCCTGTTACCCGAGAGACTCTCGAGGGTAAGTGGTGTAATAAACCGTTGTGATGATTCCGTCATCACAACGGTAACCTCAGCTTCTTCTGACCTTAATCTTCTTACAAGCTCTGCGGCCTTGTAAACAGCAATACCACCGGTAACCGCAAGGAGGACATGTCTATTCTTCAGGCTCGAAGGCTTCATTCGGTTTTCCGGATCCTTCCACTGATTCTTTCTCGTGAATGTAGATCTTCAGGTCCTTTTCAAGCTCGGAAAGGTCTTCTGTCTCAACCTCACGTTTCTTTTCTTCAATCAGCCTGTGGAAATCGATCTTCTTCGCCTCTTCCCTGGCCTTTAATGCCTCTTCACCGGTAATAAACTCAAGTGCACCCTTAACAGCCTCTTCAATGGCTATAGTGGTTACCTTTTTTGACTTTGTAGGCACCCTTGGCTTACTGCCGCCAAAAATAAGATCCTTTGCCCTCAGTGCTGCAATATTTACAAGCCTGAACCTACCGTCAATCTTGTTGCGGTCATATTCAACTGGCAGGGAAACAATATCCATTACAATCACCTCTCCTTCTGTATTAATAGATAATTCAATGCTACATTAAAACCTGCTTCCAGATGCATCTAACCCAAAAGTCTTCTTGACCCACTCGTGATCAATACGGCTGATATGCAATCTCCCTGATAAGATCACAGCCCCAAGCTCATTAAGGGCAACTTCAAGTCTTTCATTTACTATAACATAATCGTACAGCCTGTAGTCGTCTATCTCTTCCCTCGCCTTTTTGAGCCTGAGGAGAATCACTTGCTCACTGTCCGTCTTCCTTGACATTAACCTCTCTTTAAGTGTCTCCAGCGAGGGTGGCATGATAAAGATAAATGTCGCATCAATGCCTTTCTGTCGTATCTGCGCAGCTCCCTGTGTATCTATATCAAGGATGACATCAATACCTCCCTGTATCATTTCAAAGAGCTTTACCCTTGATGTCCCGTACAGATTCCCGTGAACCTCTGCCCACTCAAGGAACTCACCGGCTCCGACCATACGCATAAAACGGTCTTCATCCACAAAAAAGTAGTCCTTTCCATCCACTTCCCCTTTTCTTGCCTGCCTTGTGGTATAGGATATGGAATGGACTATCCGGGGCACAACCTCTGTGAGCCTCCTGCAAAGCGTTGTCTTTCCTGCTCCCGAGGGGGCTGAGACTATGAATATTGAACCTTTCATTCCTCCGGATCTTTTTCAGCAGTTTGGGATTCCTTACCAAAAAATCTCTGTGTTATGGTTTCCGGCTGCAGGGCCGACAGTATCACATGGTCGCTGTCTGTCACGATTATGGAACGGGTTCTCCTGCCCTCTGTTGCATCCACAAGTTTGCCTCTTTTCTTTGCCTCGTCCCTCAACCGCTTCATAGGTGCAGAACCGGGTGTCACTATAGATATGACCCTCGAGGAAGAAACCATATTGCCAAATCCTATATTAACAAGCACTGCCATTGAATCCCTTTTCATCTCTCCTCCAGTGTTCGTTATTACTGTAAATTCTGAACCTGCTCCTTTATCTTCTCAATCTCGGTCTTCATCTGGATAACAAGGTCCGAGACCCTGTATTCACTGCTCTTTGAACCGATGGTGTTAATCTCTCTCAAAAGCTCCTGAAGCAGGAAATCGAGTTTCCTGCCTATTGTACCACCTTCTGAAATGATTTTTCTTACCTGCGAAATATGGCTCTGAATCCTTGTAATCTCCTCTGATATATCAGCCTTCTCAGCCAGAAAGGCTGCTTCCTGCAACAGCCTTGTATCATCTATAGCTGTCTCCTTTGCAAGCTCTGATATGCGTGCCCTTATCCGTTCATAGGTCTTTTCAAGAACGCCTTCAACTTCTGCCCTGACTGCCTCAAGGTGTGACTCCAGGGCCACAACCATTGTCAGGATGTCCTTAACCAGATGTTCTCCCTCACTTTGCCTCATCCCGGCAAGCCTGTCAAGGGCTGTCTCAAAGACACGAATAACGTCTTCAGGGTTATATCCAGGCTCTTCCCTGAAGAGGATATCCCTGAACCAGAAGAGGTGGTCAAGGGACGGTCCTTCTTTCAGGCCCAGGTCTTTCTGCAATTCCCGCAGGGCCTGAAACAGATTCCCGGCAAGCCCCCGGTTGATACTGAGATTCACATCCGCCTTGTCTGTAAGGGCTATGGTGACATCAAACCTCCCCCTTGCAAACCGTTCTTTTATCATATTTCTGAGGGTTATTTCATAAGGATTAATGAAGACAGGGATCCTGAAACGGGGATCCAGGTACCTGTGGTTCACTGAACGGACCTCCACCCTCACCCCCTTCTCTTCAGCCTGTCCAAACCCTGTCATGCTCTGGATATTCATATCCTATTCACCTACACTCCCTTAAATTGCCGACAGGAAACCTGTCAACTTCCGGAAAGGGACATGGGTACCGAGTTTGAACGGATTTAATTATCACATATGCCTCACTCCCGAAGTACTTCGGGATCGAGAATGAGTGAAAACTCTGTACCCATGTCCCTTTCACGATCAGCTATCCAAAAAACTGCATAACATCATCTTTATTTATCTCTCCCTGCTCTCCATCCGAAAGTCTTTTATAGCGTATAGTCCC
>JAADGU010000034.1:0-3061 GCA_013152195.1 Nitrospirota bacterium | reverse complement strand
AGCCTGTCAGCCTTTCTGAACCGGCTCTTCAGGGATGCCCCCGAGTAATCCAGCTCCACCCAGATTCCCTTTGTCCTCATCTCGGAGGCAAGTTTATATGCAGCCTTCTCTGCCTCATCCCCGATAGCAGCAAAATAGACTGCAGGAACTGGTTCCACAATGCCGTGACGGTCCTTGATGAGAGCGGTAAGACGTTCCATACCTATGGCAAAGCCGATACCCGGAACGGCCGGGCCGCCAAACTCCTCAATCAGCTTGTCGTATCTGCCACCTGCTGCCACAGCACTCTGGGCGCCCAGGGATTCGGAGGTGACCTCAAAAGTTGTTCTTGTGTAGTAATCCAGTCCACGAACCATTGCAGGGTTAACACTGAAGGGGATTTTAAGCAACTCAAGGTATCCCAGAAAGGCATCAAAATGCTCCCTGCACCCTGAACAGAGATAATCCGTTATTCCCGGGGCCTTCTTCTTTATCTCCGCACATCCCTTCACCTTGCAGTCAAGCACCCTGAGGGGATTAACCTCGTACCTCCTCCTGCAGTCTGAACAAAGGGAATTTATCCGGCTGCTCAAGAAATCCACCAGTGCCCTTCTATAGATGGGGCGGCATTTGTCACAGCCTATGGAATTGACTTCAAACCTGAGGTTATCTACCCCGACCCTCTCAAGAAAAGAGCGTAGCATATCAAGCACTTCGGCATCCATTCGCGGGTCTTCTTCACCAAAGGCCTCAACGCCTATCTGATGAAACTGCCTGAACCTCCCCTTCTGAGGTCTTTCATACCTGAACATGGGACCAATATAATAGTATTTCTGGGGAGACGGAAGACTATAAAGATGTTTCTCTACATAGGCCCTCACCACAGGAGCAGTACCTTCAGGTCTGAGGGTTATACTCCTGCCGGCCCTGTCATTGAAGGTATACATCTCCACATCTCCTTCTCCACAATATCTGTTGTCTCTCCGATGCTTCTGGTAAAGACCTCTGTAAACTCCATAACCGGAGTCCTTATCTCCCTGTAACCAAAAGGTGCAAAGACCTGAGCTGCTATGGACTCAACTTCCTGCCACAGGTAGACATCAGGGGGCAGTATATCCTGAACTCCCTTAATCGCCCTGTATTTCACTCTCTAATGACCCCGCAGCGCTCTCTTCCTCTGACTCTCTTAACTCATCAAACTCAAGCATCCGGACGTGGCTCTCTATCAACCTCTTGAGTTCCTCCTTGAAATGCCTCCTTATACCCTTCAGATCCACAATATCCTCGTGTATCTTTACAACCCTTTCCTGGGCATCCTTTATAAGGGTATCAGCCTTGAGCTCGGCCTCCCTTAATATCAATTCGGCCTCTTTCCTCGCATTTGTCTTGTAATCCTCCACCATCTGCTGGGCAGTCATAAGTGTCTCGCGGAGGGTGTTCTCCATATCCCTGAACTCCTGCAACTGGGCCTCAGCCCTGTGATGATGCTCCTTTAATGAGGCATTCTCCCTCAAAAGATCTTCCATCTCTTCACGGATCACCTCTAAAAAGGCAAATACCTCCTCAACATCAAATCCCCTGAACTTAACAGGAAACTGTTTCTGCTGAATATCAAGGGGTGTAATTCTCATAACATGCCTCCTTTCAGTCTATAGCCAAGTTCAATAAGACTCCTTACAATGAAATATCTGGCAAAAACAATCCCGAGTATCACTATCAGGGGAGAGAAATCCATCCCGCCATATACCCCGAGCTTCCTCCTTATTGGACTCAGTACCGGCTCTGTCGCCCTGTAGAGGAATCTTACAATCGGGTTGTAGGGATCAGGATTAACCCAGGTTATGAGGGCAGAGATTATAATCACCCACATATAGATACTCAGCAGAATATCAAGGACATTACCCACTGCTATAAAGAGATTACCAAGGATAAACATTACTGTTGCCTCCCGCTTAACTCTTCTGCCCGCCTTGCAGCAGCCTCAACGGCCTCCTTTACGGCAGCCTTCATAGAGTTTCTTTCAAGTATGTAAAGACCCTCGGCAGTGGTTCCGCCCGGAGAAGTCACCATCTGTTTTAATTCTGCGGTCGTCTGCCCCTGCTTCAGCATCTTTATTGTTCCTGAAGCGGTCTGCAGGGTAAGGGCAAGGGCGTCAGAGGCACTCAATCCCATTCTCACACCGGCCTCTGCCATTGACTCAACAAAATACGCAAAAAAAGCAGGGCCGCTCCCGCTAAGGGCCGTTACCGCATCCATCCTGTCTTCACTCAGCACCAGCACCTCTCCTACTGTCCTGAATATATCCACAACTGTTTTTAAGTCCTTTTTCTTTGTTCCCTTCATGGGAGAGACAACGCTCATCCCCTCTCCAGCAAAGGCAGGGGCATTAGGCATCACCCTGAAGAGTCTTCTGGTATTGAGTCTCCCGGAAAGATACTCTAGTTTTATTCCTGCGGCAATTGAGACAACAAGGTGTCTGTCTGTAACCACCTCCCTTATCTCTTCAGTAATATCTCCGATATCAGCGGGTTTTACTGCAAGGATAACAATATCTGACACTGACAGCACTTCCCTGTTGTCAGCAGTTGTCTTTATCCGGTATCTCTTCTTCAGGTAAGCCAGCCTCTCCCTGTTTTTATCTGATACTACTATCCTGTCTCTGGATGCACCAAGGAGTCCGTTTATTATCGCCTCTGCCATGTTGCCGCCACCTATAAAGCCTGTCACTTATATAACCTCCTTCCAAAAATCGCGGACCCGACCCTTACCATTGTCGCTCCCTCCTCCACAGCCACCTCAAAATCACCGGACATTCCCATGGAGAGTTCGGGAAGTTTAAACCCTTTTCCTTCAGCCCCGTCCCTTATCTCCCTGAGTCTTCTGAAATAGGGTCTGACGTCCTCAGGGGTTTCAGGAAACGGCGGTATGGTCATCAGCCCCTCAACCACAAGGCTATGCAGTTTCCCGACCTCTTCAAGGAGGGAAACAAGTCCCTCCGGACTTATTCCGGACCTGGATTCTCCCCCGTCGAGTTTTACCTGAACAAGAATCCTCTGTACCTTTCCGGCCTCTGATGCATAAC
>JAADGU010000035.1 GCA_013152195.1 Nitrospirota bacterium | reverse complement strand
ACGTAAATGTAGAGGTGGAGCTGATAACGACCGTAGCAATGGAAGAGGGAGTAAGGTTTGCGATAAGGGAAGGTGGCCGTACTGTAGGCGCCGGTGTTGTTACCAAGATAATTGAGTAAATTTTATGAAAATAGCAGTTACTTCAAGAAGAGGATAAAATGAGATGAGGGATATTATACTTTTACAATGTGCAGAGTGCAGAAACAGGAATTACTCAACCATGAAGAACAAGAAGAATACAACGGAAAAACTTCAGCTGAAGAAGTATTGCCGTCACTGCAGAAAGCATACTTCTCACAAGGAGACAAAGGCGTAGCAATTGACTATTGACTATTTTCAATCGACAATTTATATTGATAGGCCAGTAGCTCTAACTGGTAGAGCGTCGGACTCCAAATCCGAGGGTTGCGGGTTCGAATCCTGCCTGGCCTGCCATATTTTTGTATTGTGATTGAATTATGAAAGGGTATGATGTCAGAACTGTTATTTACTAAATATATTTCAGGAACAGGAATCGGAAAATGCTAAAAGGAATAAAGAATTTCCTGAGAGAAGTAAAGCTGGAGACAAAAAAGGTACTGTTTCCAACTAAGGATGAATTAATAGGTTCAACGTGGGTGGTTATAATATCTACCCTTATTGTTGCGGTATTTCTTGGGATGGTTGACTTTATTTTGTCGAAGTTTGTGAAATTTATTTTAAGTTAAGGTAGGGGCAATGGAGAAAAACTGGTACGTTGTACATACATATTCCGGATTTGAGGAGAAGGTCAGGGATGCCATAGAGGATAAGGTAAAGAGAAAGGGGTTGGAGGATAAAATATCCCGTGTGCTTATTCCGACTGAGCGTGTTGTTGAGCTTAAGAGCGGAAAAAAGAAAGAGACGGACAAGAAGTTTTATCCCGGATACATCCTGGTGGAGATGGTGCTTGATGACGAGACCTGGCATCTGATAAGGAGTATCCCCCGTGTGACAGGATTTGTTGGCGGAACCAAGCCTTTGGCCTTGCCTGTAGAGGAGGTTGAGATTGTCCTGCAGCAGCTGGAGAGGGCCCCGCAGCAGCCTCCCAAAACACAGTACCAGCGGGGTGAGAATGTGCGTATAATTGACGGTCCATTCGCTAACTTTGTGGGTGTCGTTGATGAAATAGATATTGACCATGGAAGGTTGAAGGTGATGGTGAGTATATTCGGAAGGCAGACGCCTGTGGAGCTCAGTTTTTATCAGGTGGAAAAGACTTAATCATTAGTCAGGTTGTTTAGTGACCCGAAAATGCGGGTATTAGTTTTTAGTACCTGATAAATAACATATTTTGTAAGACAAACATAAAAGGGAGGAACAAAATGGCCAAGGAAGTAATAGCGGAAGTCAGGTTGCAGATACAGGCAGGTAAGGCATCGCCAGCTCCGCCTGTAGGTCCTGCCCTTGGTCCCCACGGTATAAATATCATGGATTTTTGCAAGCAGTTCAATGCAAAGACCGAGGCTATGGGGGACACGATAATTCCTGCTGTTCTTACTGTATACGCAGACAGGTCCTTTTCCTTTATCACAAAGACTCCGCCAGCCCCTGAGCTTATCAAAAAGGCGGCCGGGGTAATAAAGGGGGCTTCTGAAGCAGGAAAAGAGACTGTTGGAAAGATAACCATTGATCAGGCGAGGGAGATTGCCACGACCAAGATGCCTGACCTTAATGCCTACAGAGTTGATGAGGCTATAAATATTATAAAGGGCACTGCCAGGAGCATGGGCATCGAGGTGGTTGAAAATTGACGACTGGTTGCAGCTTGCGAAGTTAGAGGATCGTCAATCGTAAATCAAAAAGGAGGACTTTGAGCTTTATGGGTAAAAAGATTATAGAGGCTAAGAAGAAAGTGGATACAACGAGGGAATATTTCCTTGATGAGGCATTGGATATTATAAAGGAGACCTCTTTTGCAAAGTTCGATGAGAGTGTAGACCTTGCTGTAAATTTAGGGGTTGACCCAAAGAAGTCAGACCAGATTGTCAGAGGAACGGTCTCTTTGCCTCACGGAACAGGCAAGAAGGTGAGGGTTCTTGTTTTTGCCAGGGGTGAGAAGGAGAAAGAGGCCCTTGAGGCAGGCGCTGATTATGTCGGGGCTGAAGATCTTGTTGAGAAGATACAGAAGGGATGGCTTGAGTTTGACAAGGCCGTGGCTACCCCGGATATGATGGGATTAGTCGGGAAGATTGGAAAGATACTCGGACCAAGGGGATTGATGCCTAACCCGAAACTTGGTACCGTCACGTTTGATGTTGGGAAGGCGGTTAAGGAGATAAAGGCAGGCAAGGTTGATTTCAGGGTTGAAAAAGGGGGCATTGTTCATATGTCTGTTGGCAAGGTTTCTTTTGATAAGGAAATGCTTGCTGAAAATATAAAGGTTGCCTTAAGTGCACTAATGAAGGCCAAGCCCACGGCTGCCAAGGGTAAGTATATAAAGGGGGTTGTTCTTTCCTCAACAATGGGGCCGGGGATAAAGGTTGATGTGAACACGGTTATAAAAAAGGCTGCTTAGTTGCTGGTATGCCGAATCAGGTACTCATCATGTCCGCTGCTCCGGGGGGTAACAACTCTGACTTTCATTATTCCATTTCAAGCAAGTGAGACCTTGTGAAATAGCCATTACATTGCCGTAATGTTTCAGAATAACAGAACATTGTTCTGTCTCCAGGTGTTACCTGGTTAAATTTTGGTCAGAGACAGCAGGTTCAAATATTAAATGGCAATTATTCAGCCAGCCTGCCGAGACCCGTGGGATTGATGATTTTCGATTGACGATTTTCGATTTTTTTAATCCTCAATTGTCAACCGTCAATCTGAAATTGGCGTTGTTGTCTCTGGGAAAGGAGGTAGAATCTGAAAACCAGAAAGCAGAAGTCCGGTGAACTTGAGGAACTTAAAGAGAAATTTGCACGGGCAAAGGGTGTGGTATTTACAGACTACAAGGGTTTGACAGTTGCCCAGGTCTCGGAGATGAGAAGGTTGCTCAGGGCGTCGGAGATCGACTACAGGGTAGTAAAGAATACCCTTGCAAGTATTGCTGCTGAGGATACCCCTGTTTCCGTTGCAAAAGACCAGTTTGTTGGTCCGGTCGGTATAGCTATCGGATATGATGATCCGGTGCTGGTTGCCAAAAAGGTCCTGGAGTATGCAAAAGGGAACGAGACGTTAGGGGTGAAGGGTGGAGTAATTGAGGGTAAGTTTGTTGACCTCAAAGACCTGAAAAATGTGGCAAGTCTCCCGTCAAGGGATGTTCAGCTTGCAATGCTTGCCGGTGTCATGAGTGCACCGATGTCGAAAATGGCGTCTCTCCTGCAGGCAACCATCCGTAAGTTTGGCTATGCCCTTAACGGGTTGAAAGAAAAGAAGAGTCAGTAGTGCATTGCTGATATCCGTTGACAAATAATAGATAACAGATAACAAGTAAAAATATTCCTAAGGAGGATAGAAAGAATGGCAGAAGTTACAAAGGAGCAGGTTTTTGAGTTTATTGATAATATGACAATCCTTGAAATGTCACAGTTTATCAAGGAGTTTGAAGAGAGGTATGGTGTGGAGGCCGCAGCCCCGGTTGCCATGGCTGCCATGCCTGCAGGTGCCGCTGAGGCCCCTGCTGAGGAGAAAACGAGTTTTGATGTGGTGCTTACAGCTGCCGGGGACAAGAAGATTCAGGTAATCAAGGCAGTCAGGGAGATCACGGGGCTTGGCCTGAAAGAGGCTAAGGCTGTTGTGGACAGTGCTCCGGCACCTGTTAAGGAGGGTGTTTCAAAGGATGAGGCAGAGGCTGTCAAGGCAAAACTTGAAGAACAGGGAGCTACTGTAGAAATAAAGTAAAGCCGTTAATCGTTATACGCTATACTGACAATTCCATAATATGTATAGCGTATAACGACTTAACTCTTTTTGATGCGTAATATGCGTAATAACGGATTAACCAATAACGAATAACGAATTTTGAAAGGAGAACCATGGAAAGGGTTTTAAGAGAAAGACTCAGTTTTGGAAAGGTTCCCCCATTGTTGGATGTACCATACTTGATTGAATTCCAGAAGGTCTCTTACGAAAGATTCCTTCAGAAGGATCTCTTGCCGGAGAAAAGGAAAGAAGCAGGACTGCAGGCTGCCTTCAGGAGTGTGTTTCCTATTTCTGACTACAATGAGACTGCGACTATTGAATTTATAGAGTATGCCATTAGAAAACCCAAGTTTACAATGAGGGAATGCCTTCATAAAGGTGTTACTTATGGGGCTCCCCTGAAGATAAAAGTCAGGTTAGACCTATACGAGATCGATGAATCAAAGAACAAGGTGCTTAAGGAGTCAAGAGAGCAGGAAGTTTATATGGGAGAGATCCCGCTGATGACAGATACGGGTACTTTTATTGTAAACGGCACTGAGAGGGTTATTGTGAGTCAGCTACACCGTTCTCCCGGTGTCTTTTTCAGTCCGGACAAGACGAAGACCCATGTAAGCGGCAGGCCACTCTATACATCAAGGGTAATTCCCTCGAGAGGGTCCTGGCTGGACTTTGAGTTTGATACAAAGGATGTTCTTTATGTAAGGATAGACCGCAGGAGGAAGATACCTGCAACGATAGTTCTAAAGGCCCTTGGCTATACCAATGAGGAACTCCTCAGCACCTTTTATCCCTCGGAAGTTATCAGAATCCTGGGTAAGGATAAGTTTACAAGGCCTGTTTCAGAGATACTTGCCGGTGTGAA
The DNA here is from genome assembly GCA_013152195.1 of Nitrospirota bacterium. GTDB lineage: Bacteria > Nitrospirota > Thermodesulfovibrionia > Thermodesulfovibrionales > JdFR-85 > BMS3Bbin07. The sequence goes on along the minus strand of JAADGU010000035.1, from coordinate 3,661 downwards.
GTCGAGGTTTGAAGTTAAAGCCCCTGATTCCGGTGATGTGATCCTCAAGGAAGGGAGCAAGATAACAAAGGTAGCCCTCAGAAGGCTCGCTAATTCAGGTGTAGAAGAGATTCCAGTTGCCCGCGAAGATATAATCGGCAGGATTACACTGAAAGATATTATAGACCCTGAAACCGGAGAGATAATTCTGGAGAGCAATGAGTCCATAACCGAAGAGGTGCTTGACAGGCTTGTTGCACTGAAGCTGGATTCCATAGAGCTTCTATTTATAGACAATGTAAGATATCTCCCATCCTTAAGGGATACCATAATTACGGACAAGGTAAGCAGCCGGGACGAGGCACTTATCGAGATATACAAGAAACTTCGTCCAGGGGAGCCCTCAACCGTTGAGGCTGCCGAGGAGCTTTTTAACGGGTTGTTCTTTGACGAGAAGAGATATGACCTTTCTCCTGTCGGCAGGCTGAAGATAAACAAGAAGTTGGGACTTGACATACCTTTGGAAACAAAAGTGCTTACAGACAGGGACATAATAGAGATAGTGAAGTATCTCCTGAAACTCAGAACCGGCCAGGGTGAAGTGGATGATATAGACCACCTTGGAAACAGGAGGGTGAGGGGAGTTGGTGAGCTGCTGGAGAACCAGTTCCGTATCGGCCTTATCCGGATGGAGAGGGCAATAAAGGAGAAGATGACCCTTACGGAGCTTGAAGAGGTTATGCCCCATGATATTATAAATGCAAAGCCCGTAATGGCGGCTGTAAAGGAGTTCTTTGGTTCAAGCCAGTTGAGCCAGTTTATGGACCAGACCAATCCCCTTTCGGAGATAACCCACAAGAGGAGGCTGAGTGCCCTTGGTCCGGGAGGACTTACCAGGGAGAGGGCCGGGTTTGAAGTCAGGGATGTACACCCGACACATTACGGAAGGATATGTCCTATTGAGACCCCTGAAGGACCGAATATCGGTCTGATAACCTCTCTTGCCAGTTATGCACGGATAAACGAATACGGATTTATTGAAGCTCCCTACAGAAAGGTTAAGAACGGAAGTGTTACAGAAGAGGTGGAATATCTTACAGCTATTGATGGTGAGAAGTACGTAATTGCTGAAGCTACAACGCCTGTGGGTAAGAAGGGGAGGCTTATTGGTGATGCGGTGCCTACCAGGCTTGCCGGTGACTTCAAGATGGTTCCCCCGGAAGAAGTGCAGTTTATGGATGTTTCGCCTAAACAGGTTGTAGGAGTATCAGCAAGCCTGATACCTTTTCTTGAAAACGATGATGCCAACAGGGCGCTTATGGGCTCAAATATGCAGCGCCAGGCAGTTCCGCTGCTGACCTCGGATGCACCCCTTGTTGGAACCGGGATGGAAGGTGTTGCGGCAAAGGATTCAGGTGTTGTGGTGATTGCCAGGAGATCGGGGATCGTCGAGAGCGTGGACTCAACAAGGATTGTGGTGAGGGTGACTGAAGACAATAGTCAGAACTCGGAATTCGACCTGCTGGATCCTGAAGAAGGTGGCAGGGTTGATATATATAACCTTATGAAATTTGCCCGTTCAAACCAGGGTACATGTTTCAATCAGAAAGCCATAGTAAAACAGGGCGACAGGGTTGAAAAGGGTGATGTGCTTGCCGATGGTCCATGTACCGACCTTGGTGAACTTGCCCCGGGTAAGAATGTTCTTGTGGCGTTCATGCCGTGGGGTGGATACAACTTTGAGGATGCAATTCTTCTATGTGAAAGGCTCGTGAAGGATGACGTATATACCTCAATACATATTGAGGAGTTTGAGGTTGAGGCCCGGGAAACAAAGTTGGGGCCGGAGGAGATTACAAGGGATATCCCCAACGTTGGAGAAGAGGCACTAAAGGACCTTGACGAAAGTGGCATCGTGAGAATTGGTGCAGAGGTTAATCCAGGAGACATTGTTGTCGGCAAGGTTACACCAAAAGGTGAGTCGCAGCTGACATCGGAAGAGAAGCTGCTCAGGGCAATCTTTGGCGAAAAGGCTGAGGATGTCAAGGACTCCTCTCTCAGGGTACCACCCGGCATATCAGGTGCTGTGGTGGATGTGAGGATATTCTCAAGAAAAGGCTCCAAGAAGGATTTGAGAACCAAAAGCATAGAGGAAGATGAAATAACGGAGCTTCAGAGGGACCTGGAAGAGAGTATACGTATTTCAACTGAAGAGGGATACCGTAAGATAAGGGAGCTTCTTGCTGGACAGAAGGCTGAGGACGATATCAGGATTCCAAAGAGCAGGGAGGTAATCTGTGAGAGGGGAAAGAAGATTACCTCCAAGCACCTTGAAAAGATAAAAGACGAGTATCTCGGCAAGATAAAGGTGCAGAACCCTGAAGTTCAGAAGAAGATCGAGCTATACATAAAGCAGATAAAGGATTATACCAAGAAACTTCAGTCGGAGTATGATGAAAAGGTCGAACGCCTCAGAAAAGGGGATGACCTGTCACCGGGTGTGAACAAGCTTGTAAAAGTCTATATTGCCATGAAGAGAAAGATTCAGAGTGGTGACAAAATGGCTGGAAGGCATGGTAACAAGGGTGTAATAGCAATGGTCCTTCCTGAGGAGGACATGCCGTATCTCCCTGATGGCACCCCTGTGGATATTGTGCTCAACCCTCTTGGTGTTCCTTCAAGGATGAATGTGGGACAGATACTGGAGACTCACCTTGGATGGGCAGCAAGGTCTCTCGGGATACACGTTGCTTCACCTGTTTTTGAAGGTGCAAGTGAATCTGAAGTAAAGGAGTTACTGAAGAAGGCAGGACTGCCAGTAAATGGTCAGGTTACCCTATGTGATGGCAGAACAGGTGAGCCTTTTGAGAGAACTGTTACGGTGGGGACCATGTATATGATGAAGCTGCACCATCTTGTGGATGACAAGGTGCATGCAAGGTCAATAGGTCCATACTCGCTGGTTACACAGCAGCCCCTTGGCGGAAAGGCCCAGTTTGGTGGTCAGAGACTCGGAGAGATGGAAGTCTGGGCCCTTGAGGCATATGGTGCGGCCTATACACTTCAGGAGTTCCTGACCGTCAAGAGTGATGATGTTCAGGGCAGAGGGAAGATGTATGAGGCGATAGTCAAGGGTGAAGCCTCCCTTGAATCCGGGGTGCCGGAATCCTTTAATGTTCTGATAAAGGAACTGAGGAGTCTCTGTCTGGATGTCGAGATTTTAGAAAAAAGGAAGAAGGGGGAATAGATATATGGATGCCTTGCAGAGTGAAGCAAAAGCAGTTAGTAAAAAGAATCCTTACATTGAGATGAAGTCTCCTATGGAAGAGATTTATTCCCTTTATCAGAAACCAAGAAATCCAAAGGATTTTGATGCAATCAGGATAAAAGTGGCCTCTCCCGAGAGGATCCGTGAGTGGTCTTTTGGTGAAGTCAAGAAACCTGAGACCATTAATTACAGGACTTTTAAACCGGAAAGGGATGGCCTCTTCTGTGCGAAGATATTCGGTCCGGTAAAAGACTGGGAATGCCTCTGCGGAAAGTACAAGAGGATGAAACACAGGGGCGTGGTCTGCGACAAGTGTGGAGTTGAGGTGATTCAGGCAAGGGTCAGAAGGGAGAGGCTCGGACATATTGAGCTGGCAACCCCGGTGGCCCATATCTGGTTCTTAAAAGGTGTTCC